>CACHCL010000026.1 GCA_902578315.1 uncultured Pelagibacteraceae bacterium | reverse complement strand
TCTTTGATTTCTTCAGAAGGCCTAAAAGTAACAAATAACTTTGATTTATTTCTTTTTACAGCAGCTGGCGCTCTTTTTGTCGGAACAGTTTGAGCGAAGCAAATTTTTCCCTTATCAGTTTCCGCTGTAAAGCTTTCCCAGTTTTTATATTTTCCAGTTGATCTTGGCGTAACGGCAAAAGCATTCACAGAAAATAAACATAGAGTTAGTATTATAAAAAACTTTTTAACTGACATGTTTTATTTTTATACTAAAAATTATCTATTTCAATGCCTTGTATTAAGGAGACGGATTAGGGTTATTATTATGGATAACATCAATCTTACTTAAAATTTCATCGGATAGTTTAATATTTACACTATCTATATTTTCCTTTAATTGCTCCATTGTTGTTGCCCCGATTATATTACTCGTAACAAAAGGTCTGGTGTTCACAAAAGCTTGTGCTAACTGAGCCATTGTCATATTATTTTCTTTAGCTAATTTATAATATTCTTCATACGCCTTTAAAGCTAGAGGATTTAGATGTCTTTCCCAACCTTTGAACAAAGCTTGTCTTGAATTTTTTGGCATTTGACCGTTTCTATATTTTCCTGAGAGAGCACCTGTTGCAAGAGGATAATAAACTAGAAGACCACATTTTTCCCTTATCGAAATTTCAGACATACCAATTTCGTAAGTTCTATTAACTAGATTGTAAGGGTTTTGAACTGACATCATCCTAGGTAATTTTTTACTTTTAGATAACTCGATGTAACTTGAAAGACCATAAGGTGTTTCATTAGACATACCAATGTATCTGATTTTACCGCTCTTTATAAATTTACCCAACGCTTCAAGAACACTTTCAAAGCTATTCCATGTTCCCTCATCACTATCAACCGTATATTCTCTTGTTCCAAAGTAATTGGTTGATCTTTCAGGCCAATGCAATTGGTACAAATCTATATAATCTGTTTTGAGCCTTTTTAAGCTGCCATCAATTGCTTCCCCAATTGTCTTTTCATCAAAATTATTTTTTCCACCTCTTATCCAGTTACATCCAGGACCTGCAACTTTTGAAGCTAAAATTATTTTTTTTCTATTCTTTCTTTTTTCAAACCAATTTCCAATCATCACTTCTGTTTTACCGTAAGAATCTGAATTTGGAGGTACCGAGTAAAGCTCTGCTGTATCAAAAAAATTTACTCCCTCCGCTAATGAGTAATCCATTTGATCAAATGCATCTTTTTCAGTATTTTGTGTGCCCCATGTCATAGTTCCCAAACATATTAAGCTCACATCTAAATCAGTAGTGCCCAATTTTTTAAATTTCATAAAAACTTAATAATTATAACAGTTTTTTAGGTCAATTTTTGCCTATTGAAAAGTATTTAAAAAAACTTATATAATTAGCTATGGAAATTAATAAACAAAGATCAACAGTTCGTTCGTCAGCTTCTGAAGCAATTATAGATCAAGGCTTAAGATCTTACATGCTTAAGGTCTATAATTATATGGCTTCTGGTGTTCTTTTAACCGGGTTCGTTGCTTTATTATTTTTCAAAATGGCAGTTATTACCTCAGCAGAAGGTCAAATAGTTGGATTAACTAATTTTGGGAATTCAATATACGCCTCAGGTTTAAAATGGGTAATAATGCTAGCGCCACTAGCAATTGTTTTTTACATGAGCTTTGGAATAGCAAAGATGTCGGCAGCTAAAGCGCAAACTACTTTCTGGGTTTTTGCAGCTTTAATGGGTGCATCGCTTTCATCAATATTTTTAATTTATACCGGCGCAAGTATTACAAGAGTTTTCTTTATTACGGCTGGTACTTTTGGAGCAATGAGTATTTACGGTTACACGACAAAACGAGATCTTACTAAACTCGGTTCATTTTTAATGATGGGCCTATTTGGAATTATTATTGCATCACTTGTTAATATTTTTATGAAATCTTCTATGATGTATTTTGTAATATCGATTATAGGTGTTCTTGTGTTTGTGGGCTTAACAGCTTATGATACACAAAAAATAAAAAACATGTATTTAGTAAGTG
>CACHCL010000025.1 GCA_902578315.1 uncultured Pelagibacteraceae bacterium | reverse complement strand
GTTCGTCCATTCTTCTGCGGTTAGAGAAGCTGGTTTAAAGTATTTAAACGAGGGTGATGAGTTAACGTTTGAAGTGGAGAGCACAGAAAAAGGTCCTTCAGCAGTAAAACTGCAGAAAACATCTTAATCTAAATTTCCAAAAATCACTGATTATCGGGACATTAATTCTAGTCTTAAACTATTTTTATTGTCCCGCTAATTTCATCTTGAAAAAGTCACAATTATTTTCTACATAGAGATCATGATTATAGAAAAAAGAGTCATTTCAACATTTAGAGCACATTCTCACAGAATGCACGCTAGGCTATTGCTTAGCTTATAATCAAAAATATATAAATTTAACTAAAATTAAGATAAAAATAACAGGGATGCAGCAGTAGCTCAGTTGGTTAGAGCACTAGTTTGTGGAACTAGGGGTCGGTGGTTCGAATCCACCCTGCTGTACCAAAAAATGACAAAAGAAAAAAATAACAAACCTTCTAAAGAACTTCCATTGGGGTTTGTAGACAGACAAGAGAAAGAATTACTCGTACGTGATTTTATAATTTCTAATATTAAAGAAGTTATGATTAAGTATGGTTTTCAATATCTTGAAACTCCAAGTTTTGAGTATTCGGATAGTATTGGAAAATTTTTACCAGACAAAGAGAGACCAGATGAAGGCGTTTTTTCATTTAAAGATGAAAACAAATGGCTTTCCTTAAGATATGATCTAACAGCACCTCTGGCCAGGTATGTCGCAAAAAATTATTTAGAACTTCCTAAACCGTTTAAAAGATATCAACTTGGTACTGTTTGGAGAAATGAAAAGCCTGGACCTGGTAGGTTTAGAGAATTCTTACAATTCGATGCAGATTATGTCGGAACAAAAAGTTTACAAGCAGATGCCGAGTTGTGTGTCATGATTTCAGAAATTCTAGAGAAATGCGGTCTTACGAAGTCAGAGTATATAATCAAAATCTCATCAAGAAAAATCACTGAAGAATTATTTAAAAAATTAAATATAAGCGATAATCAACAAAAGCTTACCACCCTTAGAGCTCTTGATAAAATCGATAGACTAAGTTGGGGTGGTGTAAAAGAATTATTAGGTAAGGGAAGAAAAGATAAATCAGGTGATTTCACAAAGGGAGCAAATTTGAAGCTTGAGGATATTAAAATAATAGAAGAAACACTTAAGAAAAATTCACCAGAAACAGAGGATTTAGTTGAGATATTAAAAATTTTTAAGGATTATAATTTTAATAATTTTGAATTCGATCCATCAATTATTCGAGGATTAGAGTATTACACAGGCGCAATTTTTGAAGTGAATTTAAAATTTGATGTAACAAACAACAAAGGGCAAGTAATTCAATTTGGATCCATAGGAGGTGGTGGAAGATATGATAATTTGGTAAATAATTTTGGTAACTATGACGCTCCCGCCACAGGGATATCAATCGGTTTAGATCGTTTAGTTTATGCTCTGATGCAAAAAAAAGAATTTAAAGTAAAACAATCTAAACCAGTCGTAATTTGTGTTTTCGATAAAAGTTCAATGAAAGATTATATAAATGTACAAACGATACTTAGAAAAGCTGGAGTTAGTACTGAAATTTATCCTGGAGAAAGTAAACTAAAAAAACAAATGGAGTATGCAAACAAAATAAAATCTCCAGCAGTTATTTTATATGGTGAGAATGAAATTAAATCAGGTAAGTTGACTTTAAGGAATCTAAGCTCAGGAGAAGAAAAATCAATTGAAATAAAAGAATTACTTAATGAAATCAAAAAAATTATCTGAAGCAATAATTAAAAACTTTAAGAGCAATGGTTTTGTTTTGTCCGAACCTGATGTTCTTTTAGAGTCGGATTATATTATAGAAAGGTCTGGAGAAAAATTTAGAAGCTCAATTCTTACTTTTGATAGAGAAGATGGGAAAACGATGTGTCTAAGACCAGACTTAACAGTTGCATCATGTATAAGTTATTTACAAAATAAATCCGACTCAAAAATTTATTACTCTGGTCAAGCTTATAGAAAAACAGGCGGCAAAGGATCAAACTTTATTAATGATCAATTAGGTATCGAAATTCTAGGTTCAAAAAACCTGATTAAAGATGATTTTAAAGTAATCAGTACAATTTTAAGTTCAGCAAAAAAAATTAAAATGAAAAAAATTAAAATTAAAGTAGGCGATATAAGTTTATTTAAAAGCCTGATAAACTCTCTTGAGATGCCCGAAAGGTGGAAGCTAAGATTAATAAGACACTTTTGGAGACCAGATTACTTTCAAGATC
>CACHCL010000024.1 GCA_902578315.1 uncultured Pelagibacteraceae bacterium | reverse complement strand
TAAATATCTTAAGAGGATCCTCGTTATTTTTTGATTTTATTTTATCAAGCGCATCATATAAAATTTTCTCAGCAGTTGATCTTTTTCCATCATACATTATTGAGTTTATAAATTTAGACACTACTTCAGAGTGAAACTTTGGATCTGGATAAACTTTTCTTATAGGAGCTTTTCGTTTCCTTGACATAAAATTTATTTTGGTTTTTTAGCTCCGTAAAGAGATCTTCTTTGTTTTCGACTGGTAACACCCTGAGTATCTAGATTCCCTCGTAAAATATGATATCTTACACCTGGTAAATCTTTTACACGCCCACCTCTCAATAACACAACAGAGTGCTCTTGTAAGTTATGGCCTTCGCCAGGTATATATGCGGTTACTTCGAATCCATTTGACAATCTTACTCTGGCAACTTTTCTTAATGCAGAATTGGGTTTTTTTGGTGTAGTAGTATAAACTTTTACGCAAACACCTCTCTTTAAAGGTTGTTTTTCAAGAGCTGGAACCTTATTTCTAGCCAAAGGTTTAACTCTACTTTTTTTAATTAGTTGGTTTATTGTCGGCATAATTGATTTTGAAGTAAAAATAAGGAAACCTGACGTTTATTTGTTAGTGTTTAAGGTTTTAAAAGACCTTACTTATAACATTCAAAATGTGCCGTAAACTAACATTGATCTTAAGAAAGTCAACTATTAATAGGTTTTTGACTAAGTTTGAGCTGTTTGATCAGTGGCTGTTGATGCGGATTCTAGCTCCTGTTTTTTCAATTCCTCAAGTCTAGCTTTATCCTGATCTCTTGCTTGCTTGTCCCAACCAATTTTTGTAAGTCCTGTTCCTGCGGGAACTAACCTTCCAACAATAACATTTTCCTTTAAGCCTTCTAGAGTGTCTGTTTTACCTTTGATAGAAGCATCTGTTAAAACCCTTGTGGTTTCTTGGAAAGAAGCAGCAGAAATAAATGAATTTGTTTGCAAAGAAGCTTTAGTAATTCCTAGTAAAACTCTTTCAAATGATGCAGGTTTTTTCTTATCTGCTCTCAGTTTTTCATTTATTTCATTAATATCCAAAAGATCAATTACTTCTCCTACAAGAAGCTCAGAATCTCCAGGTTCTTTTATTTCAACTCTTTTTAACATTTGTCTTACTATTGTTTCTATGTGTTTGTCGTTGATTACTACTCCTTGTAATCTATAAACCTCCTGTACTTCTGTCACAAAGTATTCTGTTAATTTTTCTACACCTAAAATTCTTAAAATATCATGTGGAGCAGGGCTTCCATCTAATAAGTATTCACCTTTTTTTATTTTTTCACCTTGATTAAAATTAACATGTTTGCCTTTAGGAATTAAATAATTTGAAGTTTCTCCATTAGTTGAAACTATTGATATTTTTTGTTTACCTCTAACTTCTTTACCAAATTGAATTATACCATCGTTTTCAGCTATTATAGCACTATCTTTAGGTCTTCTTGCTTCAAACAATTCTGCTACTCTAGGTAAACCTCCAGTGATATCTTTAGTTTTGGAAGTTTCTTTAGGTAATCTAGCTAGTACATCTCCGGCTGAAATTTTCTGTCCGTCTTTAACTGACAGTATTGTGTCAGGTACCAGATAATATCTTGCCTCATTTCCATCAGCTTTTTTAATTATCTCACCCTTCTCATTTCTAAGTGTAATTCTTGGTTTCAACTCAGAATTTTTTGAAGAAGATTTCCAATCAGTTACTGACTTAGATGATAACCCTGTTGCGTCATCTAATGTTTCAGTTAGCGAACTTCCTTCCATTAAGTCCATATAATTAGCAATACCACTTGTCTCTGCAATTACAGGTAAAGTGTATGGATCCCATTCAGCAATTTTTTTTCCTTTTTCAATAGTTTCACCATCTTTAAAAAATAATTTTGAACCATAATTCACTTTATAAATTGCTAATTGTCGACCGTTATCATCCTCGATACTTAGTTGAGTATTTCTACCCATTACAATTATATTTTTCTTAGAATCTTCTATTAAGTTTTTATTTATTATATTTAACTTTCCTTTTGTTTGGGAAATAATTTGGGACTCCTCTTTAATTTGAGCAGTTCCTCCTACATGGAAAGTTCTCATTGTAAGTTGGGTTCCGGGTTCTCCGATCGATTGAGCTGCGATCATACCCACAGCTTCACCAACGCTTACTAATTTTCCTCTTGCTAAATCTCTACCATAACTCATTGCGCACACACCTCTTTGCGATCCACAAGTTATAACAGAGTAAACTTTTACAGATTTCACTCCTGCTGCATCAATTTTTTCACAATCATTTTCGTCAATCAATTTTTCTTTTTTAATAATAATTTCACCTGTTACAGGGTTTTTTATATTTTCCGCTAT
>CACHCL010000023.1 GCA_902578315.1 uncultured Pelagibacteraceae bacterium | reverse complement strand
TATTAAGAGCGCTAAGAATTAAAAAAATACTTAATACTGAAACTGACAAAAATATCGCTAAAAGAGATGCCCTTTTTTTAACTTTATTAGGAAGCATTAAATGCTTTAGACTATTTTATTGTAAGAGGAAAAAACTTTTGAAGCAACTTTAGATTTCTCTAAAGCTATCTTCCTCTGCTCAGCTGAAAGTTTTTCTATTTCTTTAGCAAATTCTTTTTCATACTTTTTGAGTGTTTTACTTGTTTTGTAGTAAACAATAGCACACACTAGAAAAGTTATTATAAATGATGACCATACGAAGATGCCGTAACCATTCATAAAAATTAAGCTATTAATCATAATCTTTTTAAATTCTTTTTCTTAATTCTAATGATTTCTGTCTTATATTTCATTAGAAAAATTAGCGCACAGTACAAAATTATTACTAAAAACATGAGCAATAGAGGCATTAACATTGAGGAATGAATAGTGCTGGAGCCTGTTATCTTAATGCTAGCTGGCTGATGAAGAGTGCTCCACCACTCAACAGAATATTTTATAATTGGGATATTTATTAAACCCACAGTAGCTATAATGCTTGAAATTTTGTTAGCCTTATCTTCATCAGAAATTAATTTTTGTGAAACGATAAACAAAAAGTAGAAAAGAGCTAATATTACCATTGAAGTTATTCTAGCGTCCCATGCCCAAAAAGTTCCCCAAGTAGGTTGACCCCATAAAGATCCGGTTACAATTGAAATACAGGTAAACATTAATCCTATAGGCGCAATACTTTTTGTTATTAATCTTAGATTCTTAATTTTGAAAATGAAATTTAAAATAGATAGCAAAGCGATACATGTGAAAGAGGCAAGCCCAATCCATGATGCTGGAACGTGAACATACATTATTCTTACGCTATCGCCTTGTAAATAATCTGGTGGAGAAAAAATTAGTGCAAACGAAAGTGCAGCTAAAAGTAAAGCAAAAAAAATAGAATTTATAAAATTGATCAGTTTTTCAATCCAAACAAAAATATTGCTATTATTAAAAAAATTATACATTCGCTTTAACTACTATAATAATATTTTTTTGTGAAGTTGAATTATAAGCCCAATTAAGAAATGGAGGGAGTAATTTAAGAAGTTTATTCTTAATTGGGCTAAAACATAAAAAAAGTACATTAATTCTGTGTTCCAGATTTGAATAAATGTTGTTTTATTTATGGCGATTATAAATCAGTTAGAAATCTTGAAGTAATTTGCACCCTTTTTTCCTGAAAAAATTTCCTCTATAAGTGGATGTTTAACTGGCTCTTTAGACTTATCTAATAATAAGTTTTGTTCAGAAACATAAGCTTCGTATGTCACATCGTTACTCTCGGCAAGAAGGTGATAAAAAGGCTGATCTTTTCTTGGTCTAACGTCTTTTGGAATTGACTGGTACCATTCTTCAGAATTATTGAACTCAAAGTCAACGTCATAGATCACACCTCTAAAATCGAAATGCCTGTGTTTGACTACTTCACCGATTGAAAATTTAGCATTATTGCTTATTGCCATGTCTTATAGTTAATAATTTTTTTATCAAAATCAATATCTAAATTGTTAAAATCTTATAATATGTTAGTCTCTATATTACTGTGAATAAGTCATTTTTAAAATTTATAACTGACTTTGGGCCATTACTAATTTTTTTTACTATTTATTACAAGAGCGGAAATAACCTTACAACGGCTATCCCTCCTTTAATTATTGCAACTATTATAGCTGTTGCAATTATGTATTTTATAGAAAAAAAAATTCCATATGTCCCACTAATAGGTGGTGTAATCATAACGTTATTTGGAGGTTTGACTTTATATTTTAATAACCCTGTCTTTATTTATATGAAGCCAACTATAGTAAATATAATTTTTGCTTTAATTTTAATTATAAGCAAAGTTGTTTTTCAAAGAAACTTTCTTAAATTCTTTTTACAAACAGCTTTTCAATTAAATGAAACTGGCTGGAATAAACTTAATTTTAGATGGGCTTATTTTTTTATATTTTTAGCAGTATTAAATGAAATAGTTTGGAGAACACAACCAGAAGCATTTTGGGTAAATTTTAAAGTATGGGGCATCCTGCCAATCACTTTTATATTTACTGCTTTTCAAATACCATTAATCAATAAATATAAGATATGAATAAAATTAAATTAGTCATAAATAACGACCTTAAAAAAAAAGAAAAAGAAAGATTTTTTATAAAAAAAGAGCTTAAGTGTATTTTAAATCTTTATGCAAAAATGGTGTCAAATGGATCTTGGAAAGATTATGCATTTTCAACAGGATCAAGAGAAGTTTCATTTGATGTTTATAAAAGAACATCTGAAAAACCTGTGCTTAGGA
>CACHCL010000022.1 GCA_902578315.1 uncultured Pelagibacteraceae bacterium | reverse complement strand
TGTATCTCTTAGAATTTTTCTTCATGTCTAATCCTTAACTTCAATTCCCATTGATCTTGCAGAACCACAAATAATTTTTGTTGCTTCTTTAATATCAAAGGCATTTAAATCTTTCATTTTTTCTTTTGCTATTGCCTCTGCTTGTTTCATTGTGATCGAACCTGCTACTACTCTTCCCGGTTCACTTGATCCACTTTTTAATTTTGCAGCTTCTCTTATAAAATGTGATGCTGGAGGAGATTTAATAATAAAATCAAATTTTTTATCTTTATATACTGTAATTACAACAGGGACAGGTTTTCCCATAAAAGCTTTTGTTTTCTCATTGAAAGCTTTACAGAATTCCATAATATTAATTCCTCTTTGACCTAAAGCTGGGCCAACAGGAGGAGCTGGATTAGCTTGACCACCTTTAATTTGTAATTTTACATAGCCTGTTATTTCTTTTGCCATCTAATTTTTCTCCACTTGATTAAACTCTAAATCTACAGGTGTTGCCCTACCAAATATAGAAACTGACACTTTAAGTCTAGATTTTTCTTCATCTATTTCCTCTATTAATCCATTAAATGATGCAAATGGACCATCGCAAACCTTCACTTTTTCACCAATTTCGAAATTCAAGCCAACTTTCTGAGTGACAGCACTTTCTGTGACCTGGCCTAAAATACGTTTTATCTCATTATCTGAAATAGGAGTGGGTTTGTCAGATGATCCGAGAAACCCACTTACTTTTTGTAAATTTTTAATTAAATGATAAATTTGTTTTGTAAGCTCGATCTTAATCAAAACATATCCTGGGAAAAATTTTTTTTCTTTTTTTGTTCTTTTCCCTTTTTTAACTTCTGTTACCTGGTGTGTTGGAACAAGAATTTCTTGTAAATTCTCGGATAAGTTATGTTTTTTCAGTTCGTCTTTAATAGCTTCAACAACTTTCTTTTCAAAACCGGAATAAGCCTGAACAATATACCAATTCATATTAAAAACTCACTGTTAACACAATGTTTAACAAAAACCTTAAAATTTGATCCAATATTAAAAAGAATATTGCAGCTATTGAAGCTAACGCAAAGACCATTACTGCGCCCATCATAGTCTCTTTTTTTGTAGGCCAAGTAATCCTAAATGTTTCTTGCTTTACTTCCTGAAAAAATTTTAATGGATTTATCATATTTTTTTTGGCAGGAGCGGAGGGACTCGAACCCACAACCTCCGGTTTTGGAGACCGGCGCTCTACCAATTGAACTACGCTCCTAAGCGTTTATTTTAAAATTTTAGTTACTACTCCTGCACCAACTGTTTTACCGCCTTCTCTGATAGCAAAATTTAAGTTTTCACTCATCGCTATTGGTGTAATCAGTTTTACAGTAAATTTTCCATCATCGCCCGGCATAACCATTTCAGTCCCAGATGGTAATGTAACTTCACCAGTTACGTCAGTAGTTCTAAAATAAAACTGAGGTCTATATTTTGTAAAGAAAGGAGTATGTCTTCCTCCTTCTTCTTTTTTTAATATATAAGCCTGGCACTCAAACTCAGTGTGTGGAGTGATGGATCCAGGTTTACAAAGAACTTGTCCTCTTTCTACATCATCTCTTTCTACACCTCTTAAAAGCGCTCCAATGTTATCACCAGCTTCACCGCTATCTAATAGTTTTCTAAACATTTCGACACCAGTACAAACTGATTTTTTTGTATCTCTTATTCCCACTATCTCGATTTCTTCACCAACTTTAATAACACCTGACTCAACTCTTCCAGTTACAACTGTACCTCGTCCAGATATAGAGAATACATCTTCAACTGGCATTAAGAATGGTTTGTCTTTTGGTCTGTCTGGTTGAGGAATAGTTTCGTCCACAGCTTTCATTAATTCCATAATTGCGTTCTTACCAGTCGCTTCATCTTTACCCTCTACCGCGTTCAATGCAGAACCTTTAACTATAGGAATCTTATCACCAGGAAATTTGTAAGAGGTTAACAATTCTCTAATTTCTTCTTCAACAAGATCAACTAATTCTTTATCTTTTACTGTGTCAATTTTATTTAAGAATACTACAATTGCAGGTACTCCAACTTGACGAGCTAAAAGTATGTGTTCTCTAGTTTGAGGCATTGGACCGTCAGCAGCGTTTACTACTAAAATTGCTCCGTCCATTTGTGCTGCCCCTGTAATCATATTTTTCACGTAATCAGCGTGACCTGGGCAGTCTACGTGAGCATAGTGTCTTTTCTCAGTTTCATATTCAACGTGTGCTGTTGAAATTGTAATTCCTCTCTCTTTTTCCTCTGGAGCTTTATCGATTTGATCATAGGCTACGAAATTTGCAGAGCTTGATCCTCCAGCTTCTGATAACACTTTCGTGATAGCAGCTGTTAATGTTGTTTTACCATGGTCAACGTGCCCGATTGTACCAATATTACAATGTGGTTTATTTCGGTTAAACTTTTCTTTCGACATCTATTTTTTCCTCACTTTATATTTGTTTTAATTTTGGAGCGGGTAAAGGGAATCGAACCCTTACATCCAGCTTGGAAGGCTAGCGTTCTACCATTGAACTACACCCGCAATATCCAAACTTATCGCGCCATTTTATTATTAAATTTTCCTAAGTTTGGTGGAGGGGGAAAGATTCGAACTTTCGAAGACCGAAGTCAACGGGTTTACAGCCCGCCCCATTTGACCGCTTTGGTACCCCTCCTAATATTTATTGTTGGGATACCCACTAACTTAAAAAGCATTTAACAACAAGGGTTTTATAAGCATTTATGAAATAATTGCAATAAATCATTTTGCCTTAAAATATGCTAGTAATTTGAAAAAATTACTTAAAAATCATGAAAAAAACGACATTTTTAATAGTTGGAAAACATGCT
>CACHCL010000021.1 GCA_902578315.1 uncultured Pelagibacteraceae bacterium | reverse complement strand
AAAAAATAAAACAATGGCAGATAAATTATATGCAGAAATTATGGACGCATCTCAAAATAAAGGATCAGCTATTAAAAAAAGGGAAGACACACACAAAATGGCAGAGTCAAACAAAGCTTTTGCACATTTTAGGTGGTAAAAATCTATGAGCAAATATACTTTAGAAAAATATAGAAATATTGGAATCATGGCACATATAGATGCCGGTAAAACAACTACCACTGAGAGAATATTATATTACACAGGAAAAAGTCATAAAATTGGAGAAGTTCATGATGGAGCTGCAACAATGGATTGGATGGAACAAGAACAAGAAAGAGGAATTACAATAACTTCAGCTGCAACAACTTGTTTTTGGAGAGATCACAGAATTAATATCATAGATACGCCTGGTCACGTTGATTTTACTATTGAAGTAGAAAGATCATTAAAAGTTCTTGATGGAGCTGTAGCAGTTTTTGATGGAGTAGCAGGCGTAGAACCACAATCAGAGACCGTATGGAGACAAGCTGATAAATATAAAGTTCCTAGAATTTGTTTTGTAAATAAACTTGATAGGACTGGGGCAGACTTTTATCGATGCGTAGACATGATAAAAGAGAGATTAGGATGTAAGCCTTTACCCTTGCAATTACCAATCGGATCTGAGGCTGATTTAAAGGGTGTAGTAGACTTGGTAAAAATGAAAGGCGTTGTATGGCAAAATGAAGATTTAGGAGCGAAATTTGATTATGTAGATATTCCTGCAGATCTAAAAGAAAAGGCAGAGAAATACCGTAAAGATTTAGTAGAGACAGCTGTGGAGGAAGATGAGAAATTAATGGAAAACTACCTTGATGGAAAAGAACCATCAGAACAAGATTTAATTAAGTGTATTAGAAAAGGGACTCTATCATTTAATTTTGTGCCAATTCTTACAGGCTCTGCTTTTAAAAATAAAGGGGTTCAACCTTTACTTGATGCAGTTATTGATTATTTACCTAGTCCCAGCGATCTTAAAACAATTGAAGGAACAAAAGTTGGATCTGATGAGAAAGTGACTATGAAATTTGAGGAAAAAGAAAACTTCTCAGCACTGGCTTTTAAAGTAGCAAACGATCCATTTGTTGGATCATTAACCTTTATAAGAATCTATTCTGGTACATTAAATGCAGGCACATCAATTTTAAATTCTTCAAAAGATAAAGATGAAAGAATTGGAAGAATGCTGCTTATGCATGCAAATAGTAGAGAAGATATAAAATCTGCTACAACTGGAGATATTGTTGCTTTAGCAGGCCTAAAACACACTATCACTGGACACACTTTGTGTGATTCTAAAAATCCAATTTTATTAGAACCGATGGAATTTCCAGACCCAGTTATAGAGATAGCTGTAGAACCAAAAACTAAAGGTGATCAAGAAAAAATGGGTGAAGCATTAGCAAGACTTGCAAAAGAAGACCCATCGTTCAGGGTTTCTTCGGATGAAGAATCAGGACAGACAATAATAAAAGGTATGGGTGAACTTCATTTAGATATAATTGTTGATAGAATGAAGAGAGAATTTAAAGTTGAGGCGAATATAGGTGCTCCTCAAGTAGCTTACAGAGAAACAATTCTTGGATCAGCGGAAATGGAGTACATACATAAAAAACAAAGTGGTGGAGCAGGTCAATTTGCAAAAGTAAAACTAAGTGTTGAACCTTTAGAAGCCGGTAAAGGAAGAGAAGTGGAAAACTTAATTAAAGGCGGCTCTATTCCTAAAGAATTTATTCCAGGCGTAGAAAAAGGAGTGGAAAGCGTATCTGATAGCGGTATCCTTGCTGGGTTTCCGATCATTGACTATAAAGTAAAAATTCTAGACGGTTTACATCACGAAGTAGACTCTAGCGTTTTAGCTTTTGAAATAGCAAGTAGATCTTGTTTTAGAGAAGCTTGTCAAAAAGCTACTTTAAAATTATTAGAACCTATGATGAAGGTTGAAGTTGTTACACCAGAAGAATTTATGGGTGATGTTATTGGTGACTTAAATAGTAGAAGAGGTCAGGTAGGTTCTACCGAGCCTAGAGGTAATGCTACTGCGATTAATGCAGTAGTACCATTAGCAAATATGTTTGGTTACATTAATAATCTTAGATCTTCAACTCAAGGAAGAGCACAATATACAATGCAATTCAGCCATTACGATAAAGTCCCGCAAAATGTTCAGGATGAAGTAACAAAAAAATTAGCATAATTTATGGAAAATCAAAATATAAGAATTCATTTAAAAGCTTACGATAACAAAATCCTCGACCTTTCTACAGAGGAGATCGTAAATACTGCTAAAAGAACTGGCGCTCAAGTCAAAGGACCTATTCCTTTGCCTACAAGAATTGAACGATACACTGTGCTAAGATCTCCGCACATAGACAAAAAAAGCAGAGAACAATTTGAGTCAAGAACACATAAAAGATTAATTGATATAATTGAACCAACTCCACAGACAGTTGAGGCATTAATGAAATTAGACTTAGCTTCAGGTGTGGATATAGAAATAAAAATTTAAACTTATGAGTATTGGATTGATAGGAACTAAGATTGGAATGACTAGAGAGTTTTTAGAGACTGGACAGTCTATTCCAGTAACAGTTATCAAAGTTGAAAAAGGTCGTGTGCTTGATTTAATTGTAAAGGAAAAAAGAGGCTATGATGCTGTTAAAGTTGGATTTTTTAAAATTAAAAATTCTAAAATGAGTAAGCAGATGAAAGGCTATTTTGCTAAAAAAAACACCGAACCTAAAAAAATACTTAAAGAATTTAGGGTTGAAAAAATTGATCAATTTAAAGAAGGAAACGAATTTGGGATAGAAATATTTAAAGATAAAAAGTTTTTAGACGTGAGATCAAAAACGATTGGTAAAGGTTTTGCAGGAGTTATGAAAAGGTGGAATTTTGGAGGTTTAAGAGCATCTCATGGAGT
>CACHCL010000020.1 GCA_902578315.1 uncultured Pelagibacteraceae bacterium | reverse complement strand
AATATATCATTTGAAATTTCTTTCCAAAAATCCTCTTTATTGTTAATAGATTTTTGGTAAATCTCGTTATATTTTTGAGTCAAATTTTCTCCTGCTAAATTCTTAATTTTTGATGATTATTTCATAAATATCCCCAAAAAAAAACAGAAAAACCAATAAATATGCGGTTTTTTAATGAAAAAAACACTTCACTGTATCTTTTTTTTTTACTATGGTTCCGATCATATTATTCGGTGGTGAGCTTAATTATCACTCGTCCGAGTAGTTTATATATAAACTAAACGAAAACTAAACAAACGAGGGAGGTTTTCATGAGAAAATTAGGTCTTATTGCTTTAGCAGCTGTTGCCTTTTTAGGTATCACAAGCCAAGCTAACGCAGCGACTGCCCTTTTACAGACAAATGATTTCGTAGGAATTTCATTTTGGCTTGTATCAATGGGAATGATCGCAACAACTGTATTTTTCTTTTTAGAAAGAGGAACTGTTGCTGCATCATGGAGAACATCTTTAACAGTAGCTGGACTTGTAACTGGTGTTGCATTTGTTCACTACATGTATATGAGAGAAGTTTGGGTGAGTACAGGTGAGTCACCAACGGTATACAGATATATCGACTGGTTGATCACAGTGCCACTTCAAATGATCGAATTCTATCTAATCTTGGCAGCTGTAAGAAAGGTGCCAACTTCTATATTCTGGAAGCTATTAATTGGTTCATTAGTAATGTTAATCGGTGGATACTTAGGTGAAGCTGGTTACATACAACCATTTGTAGGTTTCGTAATTGGAATGGCTGGATGGATTTACATCTTGTTTGAAATATTCTCAGGTGAAGCTGGAACAATGGCAGCTAAAGCTGGTAACAAAGCTATGGCTACTGCATTCAGCGCTATGAGAATAATCGTAACAATTGGTTGGGCAATTTATCCTTTAGGATATATTTTTGGTTACCTAACTGGTGGTGTTGATGCAAATGCTTTAAACGTAATATACAATTTAGCTGACTTTATTAACAAGATCGCTTTCGGTCTAGTTATCTGGGCAGCAGCAATGCAAAACACAAGATTATCATCTAGATAATAGATAAACTGATAAAAAAAGGGCAGGTATGTTTTACATACTTGCCCTTTTTATTTAGATACTTATATTAAAGATCATGGAATTATCAAAACCATATAAAGGTAAAGGCAAAAGAAAAATTAAAAAAATGCCGTTTACAGTCAAAGGATATATTTTATATTACGCATTTTTTTGGGTAATAATTATTTCAATCTATTTGGCTTACTATTAATTTATGCCTAAAATTACCTATAAAGATTTTCAAGGCGGATCTAAAACTATTGAAGTTGAAAACGGTTTATCTGTAATGGAGGGCGCTATTCAAAATGATATAACAGGTATTGATGCTGACTGCGGTGGATCAATGGCATGCGCTACTTGCCATGTTTATGTCGAAGAAAAATGGTTAAGTAAGTTACCTAAAGCAGAAGATGCTGAGGTTGATATGATTGATATGGCCTTCGAACCAAAAAAAAATAGTCGTCTGAGCTGTCAAATAATAATTAATGACGAGCTTGATGGCCTCGAGGTAACAACACCAGAGAAACAAACTTAATGAAAAAAACTGATGCAATTATAATTGGAGCAGGACCAGTTGGCCTTTTTGCAGTTCATCAATTAGGTATTAAAGGTCTCAAAGCTATAGTAATTGACAATCTTGATAAAGCAGGTGGTCAGTGTATTGAACTTTACCCAGATAAACCAATTTATGATATTCCTGCAGTACCAGAGTGCACAGGAGAGCAATTGACTACTAGGCTTCTTGAACAAATCAAACCATTTAATACAGAATTATTTTTAAATGAGAGAGTTGATGAAGTCCATCAAGACGATGAACAATGGGTCGTTAAAACCAATAATAATAAAAAATTTACAGCTCCCAACATTATTATTGCAGGTGGCGTAGGATCTTTTGAGCCAAGAAAACTTTCAATAAAGCAAGCAGAGCAATTAGAGAATAAAGCTGTATTCTACTCAGTTAAAAATAAAGAAATTTTTAAAAATAAAAAAATCGCTATATTTGGTGGAGGTGACTCTGCATTAGATTGGGCTCTGGAACTTTCAAAATATTCACGAATTACATTAATTCATAGAAGAAATGAATTTAGAGGAGCACAACATACTTTATCTGAAATTAGAAAATTAGAAAAAAATGGAAAAGTAGCAATTAAGACTCCTTGTCAGATTATATCATTAGACAACGAAAAAAATTTAAAATCAATTACAATTAAATTTGATGATGAAAAAACAGAAAAAATTTCTACAGATTTTATACTTAGTTTCTTTGGGTTGGTTATGAAGCTTGGTCCTATAGCAGAATGGGGACTGAACATGGATAAGAAAACTATTGAAGTAAATCCTAAAAATTTCGAAACTAATAGAAAAGGTATATTCGCTGTAGGAGACATATGCTCTTATCCTGGAAAGTTAAAACTTATCCTTTCAGGATTTCATGAGGTAGCTTTAGCTTCAGTAGAGTGTTTTAAAAGAGCAAGACCAAACGAAAAATATAGATTTGAATTCACTACCTCTTCTAAAACTATTCAAGATAGACTTGGAAAAAAATGATTGAGCTACTTACCGCTAACACTCCCAACGGTAAGAAAGTTTCAATAATGCTAGAGGAGATAAAGTTCAATTATAAAGTTACAAAAGTTAATATAAATAAAGATGAACAATTTAAGACAGAATTTATAAAATTAAGTCCATTTAGAAAAATACCAGTCATAATAGATCACGACAGCAAAATAAGTCTTTTCGAGTCAGGCGCTATACTAATTTATTTAGCTGAAAAAAGTGGTAAGTTTTATGATCAAAAAAATAGGACTATAATTAACCAATGGTTAATGGGCCAAATGGCTTATATAGGCCCTATGTTAGGACAACATCATCAGTTTCATCACTACAATCCAGGTAAAAGCAAATTTGGCGAGGAAAGATACTTTAAAATCTCAAAAAAGATTTATGAAGAATTAGATGAGAGACTTTCTGTCTCTGACTATCTTGCTGGAAAAGACTACTCAATAGCGGATATTGCAACTTTTCCATGGATTGCACGACATGAATGGCATGATATTGGATTAAAAAACTATAAGTTTTTAACCAAATGGTATCAAGTAATTTCTAGTAGAGAGGCAGTAAAAAAAGGATACGATCTTTTGGATAAAGGCGAAACTATTCCCAAAGTTTAATCATCAATAAATATCTTCTCGTCTCTCTCATGTCTTTCTTGAGCCTCTATCGATAGAGTAGCAACTGGTCTGGCCATTAGTCTTTTTAAACCTATAGGTTCACCTGTTTCTTCACAAAAACCATAAGTTCCATCTTTAATTCTTTGTAAAGCAGAATTAATTTTTGAAATAAGCTTTCTGCTTCTATTAAGAGCTTTCATTTCTACAGATTTATCTGTGTAAGATGATGCTTGGTCCACCATATCCGCTGACGAAACATTATC
>CACHCL010000019.1 GCA_902578315.1 uncultured Pelagibacteraceae bacterium | reverse complement strand
CACTTCTTTAGCTTTATCTATTAAAGCTGCGATTTGATTTGTGTCGATAATTTCTTTTTTCTCAAATTCTGATGATTGTCTAATTTGAGGTTTCACCTCTTCGGGGTTTTGTTTTTTTTTAACAATTTTTTTTTCTTCTTTTTTATCATTTGGTAAAGGAATTCTGTCTGGTTTTTCTTTTTCTTTAGCTGCAGGAGGCGCTTGCTCTGAAACTACTCTCTCTTCTTCTTTTTTCTTTGTTTCCTCAATAATTTTTCTTACCTTAGGTGCATATGGTATGTTAGTCTTATCTGAAATTTGTATTAATTCTACTGAAACGATTGGAGGAAGATCTATCGGCTCTCTAAGCATAAATGGCAAGCTCAAAACAGTCAATAATATCATTACTGAGTGAAAGGTTATTGAGTAAAATAAACTTTTTATCATATTTCATCTTAATTCTTATATGGCTCAGAAATAAGAGCAACTTTTGAAAACCCTGAACCTGATAGTGTTCCCATTACCTCTAAAACTCTTCCATAATTGATATTTTTATCCCCTCTTACATAAATTCTTGTATCAGTTCTATTTTTAGCTATAGCTAATAATTTTGGGACCATTTTTTGATAAGTTACTTGATGCTCTTGAATGAAAATTTCTCCCTTTGAGTTAATACTTATTGTAAGAGGTTCTTGATCATCTGGAAGAGAGTCGGCTGATGATTCTGGTAAATCAACTTGAACTCCTACAGTTAACAAAGGAGCTGTGACCATAAAAATAATAAGAAGAACAAGCATCACATCAACAAATGGTGTAACGTTAATCTCACTCATTGGTTCGTTTCTTGAGCGATTAAATTTAAATGCCATTGTTATATTATTGATAAAAATCTTTTAGAGAAATTATCGATTTTTGAAAAATATCTTTTTGAGTCACTATTAAATTTGTTGTATGCAACTACGGCTGGAATTGCTGCAAGCAAACCTAATGCTGTAGCGAACAAAGCTTCAGCTATACCTGGAGCAACAATAGCTAAACTTGTGTTTCTTGAAATAGCAATAGATTGAAATGAATTCATAATTCCCCACACGGTTCCAAATAAACCAATAAAAGGGGCAGTTGATCCAATGGTTGCAAGAAAAGTGAAATTTTTTTCTACCTTTTTTAATTCGTTATCTGTAGCAATTTCTAATATCCTTTCTACTCTTGCGGATTGTATTGCAGAAGATTGTCTCTTTGTTTTAATTAATTCTGCCATTGCTGCTTTAAAAATTAATGTTGCGGGATCGTTAGAGTTAACTGGGAGGTTATTGTTAAAACTTTCTGCTGATTTTGCTTTCCAAAACTTTTTCTCAAAATCCTCAGTTGATTTATTGATAGATTTGAAAAGTTTGAATTTATCAAAAATTAAAGCCCATGAAAATATGGAACTCACGATTAATAAAATGATTACAAATTTTACTACAAAATCTGCTCGCATAAAGAGGCTCCACAAAGTAAAATCTGAAGCCCCGCCTAAACCAACGATTTGTGATGCAATTTCTTGTTCCATTAAGGTTGATTACTTTTAGAATGTGTCATGAATTTGGCGTTTTTTATGATAATAACCTTAATTTTTATCTTGAAATCGTGTCTCACTAAAGAATCTTGCTATTAATATAGCATCAGATTTATTTACATCTTTTTTTTTTGATAACTGACGAGATAGAGAGGGATACATTTCAATAACTTTTGTTCTACTTGAGTCTTTTGAGGAATTTATAAGTTCAAAATGCTTTTTCCATTTTGATGGCCTTACAAAAAAAATCGATAAGTTTAGAGCGGCGCAAACACCCTTAATGGCTCCAAAAGTTTGCCCAAAATTGAACATGCTAGTTACGCCTTGACCTGGCATGGCGTTAACCTGTTCAACAACAACAGTTATTTCTTCTTTTGTGTAAATATTATCTTTAATAATATTGACTAATTGAGCGCTATTAAGTTGTCTTTTATTTTTTTTTCCCTCTGCCATAACTGGCATATCATAAATGCCTACTACTTTATTGTTCTCTAAAATGGCTATGGCACCGCTTAAACCAGGATCTATACCAATTATCCTCATTCTTTAATTGTCTAAATTCGTATTAATAAAAATATTTTGAACATCTTCTAAATCTTCCAGGATATTTATTATTTCTGTGATTTTTTTATTTTGATCTTTATCTAAATTTAAATAATTTAAAGCTCTCCATTCTATAGCTGAATAAGCAAAACTATCTACAAATTTTTCAAGTTCTGTTTTAATCTTATAAAAATCCTCTTTTTTTGTGATTACCTCATAAATGTTATTAATTGTTTGACAATCTTTAGCTCCAGAATTTATAGCAGTTTCAAAAGCAATATCCTCGCTTATTTTGTTTTTTTCAATGTGAATTATTCCACAATTCTCAAACATATGCGCTGTAGATCCGGTTTCACCTAATCTTCCCCCATTTTTTTGTAAAACCGTTCTTATGCACGCGGCTGACCTGTTTTTATTATTTGTTAATGTTTCAATTATAAAAGCGGTGTTGAATGGCCCAAATCCTTCATACCTTAAGCTCTCATAATTTTTATCACCCGCAACTTCTGATTTATTTATCGCTCTTGAAATATTATTTTTAGGCATATTGGCCTGCTTTGCTGCCTGAATTGCGGTTCTTAACCTTGGATTCATATCTGGATCCTTATCACCCATTCTTGCAGCTACAGTAATCTCTCTAGATAATTTTGAAAATATTTTTGATCTCTCTTTGTCTGCTCTTCCCTTTTTGTGTTTTATCCCTGCCCAATGAGAGTGTCCAGCCATAATTAGTTTTCTAGTTTTCCGCCTTTTATAATTCTAAAAACTTTTTTAGCCAAACCTGTGTCTTCATTAGCATCTATTATAATTCCTGATATAGTACCTTCACCCTCAGACGGGAAATGTTTGGTAGCTTTATTGTCTTTAAAAAATCTTTTAAGCGAGTTTTCTTTATTCATACCGATTACTGAGTTATAGTCTCCACACATACCGATATCAGTTTGATAAGCTGTACCTTTTTCTAAAATCCTTGTATCCGCAGTTGGTACATGAGTATGTGTTCCTACGACACAAGTTGACATACCATCATAAAAATGTCCTATAGCCATTTTCTCGCTTGTAATTTCTCCGTGAAAGTCTACGACTAAAAAATCGACGTTTTTTTTCAGTATAATCTTTTTTGAAATTTCTTTTGCAATTTTAAAAACATCATCTGTTTTCCTCATAAAAACGTTTCCCATTAGATTAATAACCCCAATCTTATATTTATTATCTTTTGAGGAAAAAACCCCGTATCCTTTACCGGGAGATCCTTCTGCAAAATTTGCTGGCCTTAATAGTCTGCTCTCTTTTTCAATATATTTTAAGGTTTCTTCTTTATCCCAAATATGGTTTCCTGATGTAATAACATCACAACCTAAAGAAAAAAATTCATTTGCAATATCATCTGTGATTCCTTTTCCATCATCAGCAGCATTTTCACCATTGATAATTGTAAAATTAATTCTATTTTCTTTGATAATTTCAGAAAGATTTTGTTTGATTGCTTTTCTTCCAGATAAACCCATAACGTCTCCAAGAACTAAAATTTTCATTAAAAAATT
>CACHCL010000018.1 GCA_902578315.1 uncultured Pelagibacteraceae bacterium | reverse complement strand
CTTTATCGTTATATGGCCACATTATTTAAGCTCCTTAGGAAAGATAAAATAATAAATCTTTTTTAATATTTTTTTTAGTTTAGACATAAATAATCAGAACATCTAATTATTAAGCCTATATTACAAAATATTTAATCTTTTATTAAAGAGGATTATATTTTTAAATATTAAATTTAAGTAGGAGCGTTCTGTTGCCAGGTGCTTAATATTTCTTTTTTTTACCTTTAGTTAATATTTGAGAAATTTTTTCCCAATTAGCAATTAAACTTCCGATAGAAAAAATTGCTAAGCCGTGATGTGAAGCAAAATCATCAAATTCATGGAGTCCAAGTTCTGCACCTATTTCTATCAGAGCAGAACATAATAATATTCCATAAGTGAATAATGCTAATTTAGGATTTTTTTTAAAATCAATCATGCTTGATTATCTATCATGCTTAATTGTAGTGCAAGATGCGTTCTGTTGCCAGTTGCCGCGGACAGAAAAAAACTCATTTATTGTCATATAAAATATGGGAAGACTAGAAGACAACTAGAAGATAGAGACGTAAAATAAATTATTTTTACTTATTTAAAACACTTGTGTATTAATATATTAACAATAACAACAAAAACAACGACGTGCCCTCGTGGTGAAATTGGTAGACACAAAGGACTTAAAAGACGAGAGATAGAAGTTAAAGTCAGTCCGTGGTAGTCCAAGGTAGTCTAAAACATCCTATAAAATCACACAACTTTAATTCACCTTTCAATTAAGATTAGAAAATCAAACTAATTTAATTATTATATTCTCGTACATGCCTCGTACATGAAGATATAATGTTATAGATTACAATTATGAAAAAACTTTTAGCGATCGTGGTTCTAGGTTTGCTGTTGAGTGGAAACTCTAATGCTTGTGAAAAAGAGGATTTCATAAAATATATATCAGCAGGTAAAAACAAATGTATAGCAATTTTAAATTTAGGAAAGATTGAAAAGGGTAAAAAAAACTTAATAGTATTTCTTCATGGTGATGGTAGTCCTAATTCTCCAAGACCAGGAATACCCAAAAAAAGTCAAATTAGATTTGCAAAAGAATTAATAAACGATAATAACAATATTTTTCTTTTTGCAAGACCTGGTTACTTTATTAGAGAAAGAGGCAGTAGTGAAGAGGATAGATATTCATCAGGACCTCGTAACGCTATAAAGAGTACAGTGGTAAATTATGATTGGAAAAATTTTCAAATACTAGCACCTGCATTACAAAATCTTAAAAAATATTATAAACCAAAAAAACTAATTTTAATTGGTCATTCTGGAGGAGCTTATCAGGGAGGTACTATTCATGGAAAAGTACCAGGATTAGTTGATATAAATATTTTGATCTCTTGCCCGTGTGACTGGGAAACTAGAAAAAAACTAAGCAACGGTAAAAAATGGGAAACCAAATCTCAATTGAAAGAATTAAAAAAAAACTCACCAAGTTTCAATTATAAAGATATAGATTTAAAATCTCTCAACATATTAATTGTTGGAAAAGATGATAAAAATACAGCTCCAGGAGTTTCAAAATATTATTATGATTTACTTAAAAAGAAAAAACTACAAGTTAAGTTACATATTATTGATGGAGGTCACGGATTAAGGTCTATGGCAACAATTGGATCTATCATTAAAGAATATATAAACTAATGAAAAAATTTTTAGGGATCGTAGTTCTGGGTTTGTTGTGGAGCACCACCTTAATTGCAACACCACCAAAAAATAAATGGTCTCCTTCGTTAGAAAGATGGAAGAAGGATTTTCCAAAAGCAGAATACCCTCCTAATGATTGCAAGTTTTGCACAGAAAGACACGATTATTGGGCTCATGGCTATTACCGTAAAGCAAGTTTGAAAAATAGAGATCACAAAAATAATGGAGGGTTAAAAAGAATTGTAATACAACCAGCAAAAAAAACAATCAGACCAATTAAAAAAAATATAAAACCTCTTCCAAAAGAAATTTATGATTATGTATATTACAGAGATATCTCTAGTTTGATGGTATTTGATAAAGGAGAATTAATTCACGATTGGAAAAGAGATTATATTTTTAATAACAAACCTATAAATGGTGAGTCTAGGAGCAAATCAATAGTTGGTGTTGCTGCTTTAAAAATGGCTTGTCAAAATATTTTAGATTTAGATAAAACTCATGGTGATTACTCTCCAGAAATTAAAGACTCATTTTATGGCCATGTAAAATTAAAAGACTCCTTAAATATGTTGGCTAGAGATCAATTTGTAATAAATTATAATATTTTAAAGGAAACGCACAGAAAGAAATCTGACTTAACAACTATTCTTAATAAGCACCCTAAAAAATTAGAAACAGAAGGACCAAAAGAATTTAAATACTCAAATCCTAATACTGATTTAATAACATTAGATATGATCAATGTATTAGGAGGAAAAAAGAAGTTTGCTAAATGGTTTCAAAAAAATATTTCAGAAACTGCAGGTTTTGAGTCAAAGGGTAAAATATTATTAGACAAAAAGGGAGTTCCAATATCATCGTCATCTATCATGCTTACTAGAGAAGATTGGCTAAGGTTTGGAATATACGTTATTGAATTAATGAAGGATAAAAACTCTTGTGAGGCAAAAAAGTTACAAGAGGCTTTTAAGAATGCCGTTCCCACTAAGAAAAAATTTGCTCCTAAATATGCAATGTTCTTTTGGTTAAATGGGTATAATGTAGAAAATTTAGTTCAAATGAGAGGACACGGTTTAAGACTATCTTTAATTGATTGGAAAAATGACAAAATAATTCAGACGAACGGTTTTGCTATTAGTTGGAAACCTCAAGAATTAGTAAATCTTGTTTGGAAACAAAACTAACTTATTGTTCTATAAAATATGGGAAGACTAGGTGCAAACTAGGAGATAGAGACGGAAAATAATTTTTTTTTTACTTCTTCAAATCTCTTGTGTATTAATATAATAACAATACCAACAAAAATAACGACGTGCCCTCGTGGTGAAATTGGTAGACACAAAGGACTTAAAATCCTTGCCCTTTTGGGAGTGCCAGTTCGAGTCTGGCCGAGGGCACCACAAAAATAATGTGTAAAACTTTAATTATATCAGATAAGAATATTAAATCTCTTAAAATAAAGAGTTCAATAAATAAAATATTTAAGAAAAAGAATTTCAAAAAAAATAATTTGGTGGTCGTAGTTGGGGGCGATGGTTTTATGCTTCAGTCATTAAAGAAGTTTAAAAAGAATAAAAAATTATTTTATGGAGTGAATTCAGGTAATTATGGTTTCTTAATGAACAAATTTTCTAAGAAAAATTTGATAAAAAATATAATAAAATCAAATATGATAAGTATTTCTCCCTTGGAAATGAAAGTCATAAATAAGAATTCGATAAGAAAATGTTTAGCAATAAATGAAGTATCTATATTAAGACAAAGTAGGCAAGCAGCTAACTTAACAATAAAAAATAATTCAAATTTAGTTATGAAAAAATTAGTTTCAGACGGAGTTCTTGTTTCAACGCCAGCGGGGAGTACTGCTTATAATTTATCAGTACATGGCCCTATATTAAGCTTGAATTCCAAAAAAATTTCTATTGCACCAATCAGCGCCTTTAGACCGAGGAGATGGTCTGGCAAAATTGTTGGCGATAAATCAAAAATTATTATTACTAATCTAAATCCTTCAAAAAGACCAGTGAGTGCTGTTGCAGATAATATTGAAATTAGAAATGCAAAAAAAATAATAATAAGGGTACAAAGAAATATAAAATTTAATCTTCTTTACGATAAAAATGCTAGTTTACAAAAAAAAATAAAACTAGAGCAATTAAGAAAAGAAACTTTTTAAAGTGGTGCCCTCACACGGACTCGAACCGCGAACCTATTGATTACAAATCAATTGCTCTACCAATTGAGCTATGAGGGCTTAAAAGTCTCTTTAAGATAAATTTACTAAAAAAACAATCAAAATTAAACTTTATTTTATAGATTGAAAGATATGGTGACACACTACTGAAACAGTATTCGATATGTTCAAACTTTCAATATTTTTATTAATATTTACTTTAAATTTATAATCAGAGTTTTCCAAAGTTTTTGTTTTTAGCCCAAAACCCTCTGATCCAAATAATAGCACATTTTTTCCTTCCCATTGATTTTTTGTGAAATCTTTTTTTGCAGAACTATCGAAAGCACTCACCCAAAAATCTTTAGTTTTGAGGAATCTAAGTGTAGTATTTAGATTTGAAACCCTAAATATTTTTATGTGCTCTGCTCCTCCACTC
>CACHCL010000017.1 GCA_902578315.1 uncultured Pelagibacteraceae bacterium | reverse complement strand
AACACTAAAAAAAGGGCAAAGTATTGATTTAACCTCAGGAATTTAACTTATGACTTTAAAAACTTTTAAACCATATACAAAATCTACGAGAGGAACAGTTGTAATTGATAAGAGTGTTCTTTGGAAAAAAGGACCCTATAAAGCTTTGACTAAAGGCCAAAACTTTACAGGTGGAAGAAACAATAATGGCAGAATTACCTCAAGACATATTGGTGGCGGTTCTAAGCACAAATATCGAATAGTTGATTTCTATAGAAAGAAAAAAAATATTCCTGCAACAGTTGATAGAATAGAATATGATCCAAATAGAACAGCTTATATTGCTTTAATAACTTATAAAGATAATGAGAAATCATACGTAATTTGTCCTCAAGGTTTAAAAGTTGGCGATAAAATTGAGTCAGGAAAAAATATTGATATAAAAATAGGAAACTCTTTAGAATTGAAAGATATTCCTCCAGGAACACTTCTTCACAATGTAGAATTAATACCAGGAAATGGAGCAAAATTAGCTAGATCTGCAGGTTCTTCTGTGACATTGTCAGGATATGATGGCGATTATGCAATCTTAAAACTTTCATCTGGAGAGTCACGAAAAGTAAGTAGTTCATGTATCGCCACTATTGGAACTGTTTCAAATCCTGATCAAAAAAATATTAAAATTGGAAAAGCTGGGCGTAACAGATGGAGAGGGAAAAGGCCACAAACTCGAGGAGTTGCGATGAACCCTGTAGATCACCCACATGGTGGAGGTGAAGGTAAAACTTCTGGGGGAAGAAGTCCTGTATCCCCTTGGGGACAATCAGCTAAAGGTTTAAAAACCAGACGGCCTAAAAGAAGTGATAAACTAATAATAACTAGAAGAAAGAAAAGAAATAAATAATGACAAGATCTATTTGGAAAGGACCATTTGTACACCCAAGTTTGTTAAAAAAAATAGACAAGCTCAAAGATAGTCCTAATAAGAAACCAATAAAAACCTGGTCAAGAAACTCAACAATAATTCCAGATTTTGTCGGTCACAGTTTTATGATACATAATGGAAAGTCTTTTATACCAATTACAATTTCTGAAGAAATGGTTGGACATAAGTTGGGTGAATTTGCTCCAACTAGAACTTTCAAAGGACATACACCTGCTGATAAGAAAGCGGCAGCAACTGCTGCTACGGCAGACGCAAAACCCGCGGCTTCTGGAGATAAAAAATAATGGAAAAAACAAACACTATAATTAAAGCAATAAACAAAAATATAAGAACAAGTCCTAGGAAACTTTCTTTAATATGCAGCTTTATCAAAGGCAAAAAAGCTGATGTTGCTTTGAGAGATCTTGAATTTACAAGAAAAAAAATAGCCAAAGATGTAAGTAAAACAGTAAAGTCCGCTATTTCTAACGCTGAAAATAATTTTCAATCTGACATAGACAATTTATTTGTAAAAGAAGCTTACGTAGGAAAATCTTTAGTGATGAAAAGATATAGGCCTAGAGCAAAAGGTAGAGCTAGCCCTATTAAAAAACCATTTAGTAGATTAACAATTATACTTCAAGAAAAACTAGAAAAAAAAGGTAAGAAATAATGGGACAAAAAATAAATCCAATCGGACTTAGATTAGGAATAAATAGAGGATGGGACTCAACATGGTTCGCTAAAAAGAAAGATTTTGGAAAATATTTAATAGAAGATTTCAAAATAAGAAATTATATAAAAAAAAATATTACAAACTCTGGTGTTTCCGAAATTATTATAGAGCGATCCTCAAAAAAATGTACAGTTTCAATTCACACTTCTAGACCTGGTTTTGTTATAGGAAAAAAGGGAGCTGACATCGAAAAAATTAAAAAAAATATTATGAAGATTACAGATAACGATGTGAATGTGAATATAAAGGAAATAAAAAAACCTGAGTTAAATTCAAATCTTGTTGCAGAAAATATTGCTCAACAATTAGTGAAGAGAGTTGCCTACAGAAGAGCAATGAAAAGAGCAATGCAATCTGCTATGCGTTTAAATGCAAAAGGTATTAAAGTTATGTTAAGTGGAAGGCTGGCTGGAAATGAGATAGCACGAACAGAGTGGCTTAGAGAAGGAAGTATTCCCTCCCACACGTTAAGAGCAGATATAGATTACGGTTTTGCTGAGGCTTTAACTACCTATGGAATTATAGGTGTAAAAGTATGGATTTATAAAGGTGAATTAATGGCTAAAGATGTTGAAAAGGAAAAAAAAGAGAGGGTAAAAAATGCTACAACCAGTAAGAACTAAATTTAGAAAAGCTTTCAAAGGAAGAATTCATGGAAAAGCAGCAAGGGCTATTAAACTAAATTATGGTCAATTCGGCTTAAAAGCTGTTCAACCTGATAGAATTATAGGTAAACAAATTGAAGCAGCTAGGGTAGCTTTAACAAGATATATGAAAAGAACTGGAAAAGTATGGACACGTATATTCCCAAATATTCCTGTTTCAAAAAAACCCACTGAAGTAAGAATGGGTAAAGGCAAAGGTTCCCCAGAGTATTATGCATGCAGAGTCAAACCTGGAAGAATCATCTTTGAAATTGATGGTGTTAGCGAGGAAGTAGCAAAGGAAGCTTTATATAAGGCTTCAGCTAAATTACCTATTAAAACTAAATTTATAAAAAGATAAATTATGGCAAAGAAAAAAGAAGATAAAAGTTTAACAAAAGATCAAGCAGAAAAAAAGATTCTTACACTTAAGAAAGACTTGTTAAATATTCGTTTTAAAAAAATTAATAATCAAATAAATAATTCTGCACAATACAACCAAATTAAAAAAAGTATTGCTAGATTATATACAACTATAAAAAACACAAATAAATGACTAAAAAAATTTTAAAAGGAATCATAACAAGTGCTAAAAACAATAAAACAATTGTTGTTGAAGTTACTAGAAAATTTAAACACCCCTTTTATGAAAAGGTGATCAAAAGATCAAAAAAATATCATGCGCATGATGAAAAAAATAAATATAAAGAAGGTCAAAAGGTTTCAATTGTAGAAAGTAAACCTTTCTCAAAAAAGAAAACTTGGCAGGTAGTTGAATAATGATACAGATAC
The DNA here is from genome assembly GCA_902578315.1 of uncultured Pelagibacteraceae bacterium. Lineage (GTDB taxonomy): Bacteria > Pseudomonadota > Alphaproteobacteria > Pelagibacterales > Pelagibacteraceae > Pelagilacustribacter. Next base: position 2,083 of record CACHCL010000017.1, on the reverse strand, counting down.
AAACAGAATTAAGTGTTGCAGATAATACAGGTGCAAAAAGAGTCGAGTGTATAAAAGTTCTTGGTGGATCAAAAAGAAGATATGCTTCTGTTGGAGATATAATTGTCATAAGTGTAAAAGATGCGATTCCAAAAGGAAAAGTAAAAAAAGGAGCAGTTCATAAGGCGGTGGTAGTAAGAACAAGAAAAGAAATTTATAGAGATGATGGTTCCAAAGTTCAATTTGATACGAATGCGGTTGTTCTCACAGACGACAAAGGTGAACCAATAGGTACAAGAATATTCGGTCCTGTTACTCGAGAACTAAGATCAAGAGGTCATACAAAAATTATATCACTAGCACCAGAGGTTTTATAAAATGTTAATTAAAAAAGGAACACAAGTAAAAGTAATTTCAGGTAAAGACAAAGGAAAAACTGGGGAAATTTTAGAAATAAATAGAAGTTTAAATAAAGTAAAAATAAAATCTATAAATATGATTAAAAAGCATCTAAAACCTACTAAAGAAAATAAAGGTGGAATTATTTCTAAAGAAAATTTTATTCATATGTCTAATATAAAAAATATTGATACGAAGAAAAAAGAAAAAAAAATCGGAGTTAAAAAATGATACCAAGGCTCAAAGTTACTTATGATAAGGAGATAGTTTCGAAACTAATGGCTAAATTATCACTTAAAAATAAACACGAAGTTCCAAAAATAGAAAAAATTGTAATAAATATGGGTCTTGGCGAAGATGCATCTGATGGAAAAAAACTTAAAGCTTGTGTTGATGATATGGCTCTTATTTCAGGTCAAAAACCGATTATAACAAAATTTAAAAAATCAATTTCAAATTTTAAAACCAGAAAAGGATCTAATGCGGGTGTAAAAGTTACTTTAAGAGCACATAAAATGTATGAATTTATTGACAGGCTAGTAAATATTGCCTTGCCTCGAATTAAAGATTTTAGAGGATTACCTGCAAAAGGAATAGACAGCTCAAACAATTATTCTTTTGGTGTAAAAGAGCATATTATATTTCCAGAGGTAAATTTTGATAAAGTAGATAAAATAAGAGGTCTTGATATTACTATAGTAACTAATAGTAAAAATAAAACCGGAGCATTAGAATTACTAAAAGAATTTAATTTTCCAATAATAAACAAAAAAAACTGAGGAGAAAATGGCAAAAACAAGTGCAATACAAAAAAATCTTAAAAGAATAAAAATGGTCAAAAAATTTGCAAAAAAAAGGGCGGCTTTGAAAAAGATCATCAATAATAAAAAACTTGAACTTTCGGAAAGATTTGAGGCTCAATTAAAACTGAATAAGCTTCCAAAGAATTCTGCTAAGATAAGAGTAAGAAATAGATGTGAGGTATCTGGCAGACCACACGGTGTCTATAGAAAATTAAAAATTTCTAGAATTGCATTAAGAGACATGGCATCATCAGGAAAAATTCCAGGATTAACAAAATCGAGTTGGTAGGAGGATTATGACATTTACAGACCCAATAGGAGATATGTTTTCAAGAATAAGAAACGGTCAAATGAGACTTCTTAGTTCTGTGGAAATACCTTCATCAAATTTTAGAAAAAATATATTGCAAATACTTAAAAATGAAGGTTACATTAAGGATTACTTCATTGAAAAAAGTGAAAATAATAAAATCAGTTTAAAGATCTCTCTTAAGTATTATGAAGGAGATCCAGTAATTAAAGAGATTAAAAGAATTTCTAAACCTGGTAGAAGAGTTTACTCAAGAGCTACCAGTATTCCAAAAGTAATGAATGGTTTGGGTTTAGCTATCCTTTCAACACCAAAAGGTGTAATGAGTGATACGGAAGCAAGAAAAAACAATGTTGGTGGAGAAATAATTTGTAGGGTTTTCTAATGTCTAAGATAGGAAAAAAAAATATAATTTTACCAAAAGACTCTTCTATTAAAATAGAGGGTTCAAACTTAACTATTTCTGGACCTAAAGGTACGAAAAAATTAACAATAAATGATAAAATTTTTTCCTCTAAATTATCTGAAAGTGAATTTAAATTGGAACCATTAAATAAAAAAATTGATAAAAAAACTTCAATTATGTGGGGAA
>CACHCL010000016.1 GCA_902578315.1 uncultured Pelagibacteraceae bacterium | reverse complement strand
TATAGTTAAAGTAGTTAAATCAGCATTTATCGATAAAACTGATAAGAAAAAGAGGTTTGTAGCCGTTCAAGTTAGGTTTGTAAGTAAATTTAAAAGGGCAATTTCTTTAGAAAAAATTAAAAAAAACACGAAAATTTCTCATTTACCGTTGATAAAACAAAGCAGGTTGTCAGTAATGCCAATAGATTATAAAAGCTGGAAAATTATTTGTAACATGGGTAAAGTATAAAAAATTTTAGGGATATTTGTGGCTAGAAAGAAAAAAAAGAAAAAATCAAAAGTAAAAAAGTCTAGGAAAAAATCTAGAAAAGTGAAAAAGTCTAGAAAAATTAGCAGGCGTAGAAAGAAAAGTAAAAAATCAAAAAAAAGAAAAAAATCAAGAACAAAAGCAAGAAAAACAAGACGAATTAATTTTAAAGCTCCTACTTACTCAAAAGATAGTGACGGCAATTCAGTTATAAGAGTCTCGGACAGTTGGGCAAACCATGCTTACGTAAACGAATCTAAGTATAAAAAGAAATATAAGATGTCCATTAAGGAAAATGATAAATTTTGGGCTAAAGAGGGAAAAAGAATTACTTGGATGAAAAAGTATACCAAAATTAAAGATGTTAAGTACAGCAAAGATGAAGTTAAAATAAAGTGGTATTATGATGGAACTTTAAATGCTTCAGCGAATTGTATAGATAGACATTTAAAGAAAAATCCAAGCAAAACTGCAATCATTTGGGTCGGTGATGATCCCGCAGATACAAAGAAAATTTCTTACAAAGAATTGCACCAAAACGTTTGTAAAGCTGCAAATGGTTTAAAAAGTTTAGGTATTCAAAAAGGAGATAGAGTTACAATTTATCTGACTATGATCCCTGAATTAGCTTACATAATGTTAGCTTGCGCTAGAATTGGTGCTGTTCACTCAATTATTTTTGGTGGTTTTTCACCTGACTCAATAGCTACTAGGATAACTGATTGCGAGTCTGAATATTTAATAACTGCAGATGAAGGAGTGAGAGGTGGAAAAATAATTCCATTAAAAAAAATTGCTGATGAGGCTTTAGATCAATGTCCCGGAGTAAAAAAATGTGTAGTTGTTGAAAGAACTGGAAATCAAGTTGACTGGAATAATGAAAGAGATGTCTCTTACAAAGAGCTAATTTCTTCAGTTCCATCAAAATGTGATCCGGAAGAAATGAATGCTGAGGACCCGTTATTTATTTTATATACTTCCGGTTCTACTGGAAAACCCAAAGGTGTTCTACACACTACGGGTGGATATATGGTTTATGCTTCGATGACCCATCAGTATATTTTTGACTACAAGGCTAATGATATTTATTGGTGTACAGCTGATATAGGTTGGGTAACAGGACATAGTTACATAATTTACGGGCCCCTTTCAAATGGAGCCACAACTATAATGTTTGAAGGAGTTCCAAATTATCCAGATAGTTCTAGATGGTGGCAAATAGTAGATAAATATAAAGTAAATATTTTTTATACCGCGCCAACAGCAATTAGAGCTTTAATGCGAGAGGGAGATAAACCTGTAAAAAAAACAAGTAGAAAAACACTTAAATTATTAGGAACTGTTGGAGAGCCCATAAATCCAGAGGCTTGGATGTGGTATTACAAAACAGTTGGGGACTCTAGATGTCCAATTGTTGATACTTGGTGGCAAACAGAAACTGGAGGAATTTTAATTGCACCTCAACCTGGTGCAATAGATTTAAAACCAGGCTCAGCTACTAAACCTTTTTACGGTATTAAACCAGTTTTAGTTGATAAAGATGGTAAAACTATAAAAGGTGAAGGTAAAGGAAGACTTTGTATGGCTGCTTCTTGGCCAGGCCAAATGCGGACAGTTTATGGAGATCATCAAAGATTTATAGACACATATTTTTCTCAATTTGATGGAAAATATTTCACTGGAGACGGATGTAGAAGAGATAAAGATGGTTATTATTGGATTACAGGAAGAGTGGATGATGTAATTATTGTATCTGGCCACAACCTTGGAACAGCTGAAATTGAAAGTGCATTTGTTGCGCATCCTAAAGTAGCTGAGGCTGCTGTGGTTGGATTTCCGCATAGTATAAAAGGCAATGGATTATATTGTTATGTGACTTTAAACGCTGGTGAAAACCCTACTGGAGATTTAGAAAGAGATCTCAAACTTTGGGTTAGAAAACAAATCGGTCCAATAGCTACACCTGACGTCATTCAATTTGCACCTGGGTTACCAAAAACAAGATCTGGAAAAATTATGAGAAGAATTTTAAGAAAAATTGCTGCTAATGAGCCTGATAATTTAGGGGATACAACAACTTTGGCTGATCCTAGTGTAGTAACGTCTCTTGTGGAGAATAGACAAAATAAAGGCTAATTAAATTTTATATCTTTAGTTAATTTTTTAAACTCATCTTTCATCAGTCCCCATTTTAAATGAATAGAGTTTAAGACTATTTTTTTATCAAGTGATTTTAATTCATCTGCAATAGGTGACCAGTAATATAATGCTTGACCACTTTCCTTAAAAGGATCATTTAAATGATAGTTTGAAAAATTTACTTTATTTAACCTCTCTAAAAAATTTTTTTTACCTCTGTCAAAAATTTCATCATCTAAACCATTTTTTTTTTCATTTTCTAAGATATTTAAAAAGATTTCTTTACAATCATTCTCTTTTAAGTTTTTTTCTGAAATAAGATAAGAGAAAACATAAAAAGCACAGTCAGCTAATGCAACGACATAAATATTCCATTTTGCAATATTAATAGATTTTAAAAAAACTTCATCCTCCATCATAGCAATATACTTAACTCCGATTCTTGTTTTTAAGTAACCATAAAGAGTTGTTTGAGAAACATGAGCAGATCTCTCTTGAATAAAATTTTCTAAGTCTTCTTTTGATTTAATTTTTTTAAATAGACCTGAAATTTTCCAAATAGGAATTACGTACTCCCAAATGTCAATAAGAGTGGTTCTCAGAGTGTTTCGCAATTTATCTAGATTCAATTTCACGTTGTATTTAAAAAACCCTTTATTTACTTGTCTTATAGCATTTCAAATTGGTTTTGGGGTCCTTTTTTCTCTTTTAATTCAACTCATAATCAGTATGCTCCCCAGCAATAAAGTACTTTTTACGTAAAAAGTTAAAAAATAAATAGGGGGAAATATGTCAAATAAAGACGCATATTGGAATAAGACCAAAAACCATATGATAATAACATTGGTTCTTTGGGCTTTCTTCTCATTAGTGATCTTCATGTTTGGTTCAGAACTGAACACGATGTCTTTTCTTGGCTATCCACTAGCATATTACATGACTGCGCAAGGATCACTTCTTGCCTTTGTGATAATTTTGTTTTGGACTGCAAATAAACAAGAAAAAATCGACGAAGAACATGGTTTCTCAGAAAGAGAGGATGACTAATGTTTAAAGGAGATTTTATACAAAACCTTCCTAAAATATATGGTACCTACACTGGTGGCTTTTTAGTGTTCATCATTTTGATGGCATTAGCAGAGCAAGCAGGAGTGTCAGCTAAAAACATCGGAGTGATGTTCGTAGCTTTCACGGTATTGATTTATGCCTTAATCGGTTATTTATCAAGAACCATTCAAGTAGATGCCTACTATGTTGCAGGAAGACAAGTGCCAACCGTATTTAACGGGATGGCAACAGCAGCTGACTGGATGTCAGGTGCATCATTCGTAGCTTTAGCGGGTGGAGTTTACTTTGGTGGCTATACTTATATGGCTTTCTTAGTAGGTTGGACAGGTGGATACGTACTTGTTGCAACTCTGATGGCTCCGTACCTAAGAAAGTTTGGATGTTACACAGTTCCTGATTTTATTGGAACACGATACGGCGGTAACCTTGTAAGAGCTTGCGCAGTATTCGTGCTTTTCATAGCATCATTTACTTACGTAACAGCACAAATTAATGCTACGGGAACAATTGCTTCTAGAGCTCTAGGAATTCCGTTTGAAGCAGGTGTATGGGTAGGATTAATAAGTATCCTTATCTGTTCAATGCTTGGTGGAATGAGAGCCGTAACTTGGACACAGGTTGCTCAGTACATTGTATTAATCATCGCATACTTAATACCAGTATTCTGGATTAGTTCTAACGTAGGTGGAGGAATTTTCCCTCACTTAATGTTAGGTGATGAAGTTGCAAGACTTGGCGAACTTGAACAACAATTTGGACTAGTTAAAAACAGCGCCGCAGATATGAAAGCAGCTGGGGTACCAGGAGGATTGAAATATATCTCTGGAACTCACTCTGGAGTACCTGAAGGTGGAATGGCTGTCTGGAAATACTTATCGTTAGCGATTTGTATGATGGTGGGAACTGCATCGTTACCTCATATCTTAATGAGATACTTTACAACTCCTACAGTAAGAGCAGCAAGAAAATCAGTAGCTTGGTCGCTATTCTTTATTTTCTTACTTTACTCTTCAGCGCCAATGTTAGCGACGTTGTCTAAATTAGCATTGATGGATCCTAATCTACCAACTGGAATTATCGGAAAATCTATTTCTGAAGTTCAGTCAATAGAGTGGGTTCAAAGATGGTCTGAAGTTAAGCAAGTATTTATTGCAGACTTTAATGGTGACGGAATACTTCAGTTGAACGAGTGGTTCATGAGAGGTGACGTTGTAGTATTAGCTACTCCGGAAGTAGCGGGTCTACCGTTCGTAATCTCAGGACTTGTGTTTGCTGGTGGTATGGCTGCTGCCATGTCAACTGCCGATGGTTTAGTTCTTGCGATATCAAATGCGTTATCACACGACATTTATTACAAGATCATAAATCCAAAAGCGGAGACATCTAAAAGACTATTAGTTGCTCGTGTACTTCTAGTATTAATCGGAGCTGCAGGTGCTTACATAGCCTCTTTCAGGCTAACAAGTATCTTAGGTTCGGTTGCTTGGGCATTCGACTTTGCAATGTCAGGCTTATTCTTCCCACTTGTACTTGGTGTATGGTGGAAGAGAGCTACTAGAGAAGGTGCAATCGCCGGTATCATAGCAGGAATTGTGTCAGGAACAGTTTACTTAACGTGGGTGTTCCCTAAATTCTCAGTTCCTATATGGGGCGGTGTAAATACTCCTTTCTTAGGTATCGACCACTTAAGATTTGGTTTAATCGGAGCACCAATTTGTTTAGTTGTAATGGTGGTAGTCAGTTTAATGACTAAAGAGCCAAGCCCAGCTACACAAAAATTAGTAGACGACACAAGAATACCAACAGGTAAGGCTATTCTTG
>CACHCL010000015.1 GCA_902578315.1 uncultured Pelagibacteraceae bacterium | reverse complement strand
CTTATTGCTTGTGCAATAATTGGAATTGTTGTTTGCCCAATATCAACTTCTATTACATCCAAAAGATTTAGAGAAATAAAAAATTTAATTAAGCCGAAATTATTAATCTTTTCTGAAAAAGAAATTTTTTTTAGTGCTAGAGATATGTTACCAAATACTTATTCTCAAACTAATTATAATCAAGATTTTTTAATCATTTTTTCATCTGGGACTACTTCTGGAAGACCAAAAGGTATTACACATACTTTAGGTAACATCCTGGAAAGTGCACAAAATTTTAGCATTCTTTCAAAATTTACAAAAAACGATGTCTTTCATGCTTTTTGGCCACAACACCATATGACTGGAATATTTAATTTATTTTTTGTTCCATTAGTAACATCATCTAAGATAATATTATCCGATGAATTTAAAATCTTTCTTTTGAGGAAACTCTTTGCTGAGGCAAATAAGTTTAATGTTACAAAACTATATTTATCACCAACAATGTGCTCTATGGCAATTAATTTTAGAAAAGATTTACTTAAAAATTTCAAATTTAAAAAAAATATATCAATTATTTCTACAGCAAGCATCTTATACCCATCGACTTTTTTAAAGTTTAAAAAAATATTTAAGAAAAATATTTTAAAATGTTATGGAGTAACAGAATTAGGCGGATCACTTACTATTGATTTAAAACCTAATATAAAAGGAGACTTTTGCGTTGGTAAATTTTCAAAAAATACTAAAATTTTTTGTAAAGGAACAAAAAAATCACCGGGTAAAATTTATATAAATTCAAAATTTTTTATGTCCAATTTAATCAATTCTAGGATAAGAAAAAATAAACTTTATGATACTGGAGATATTGGATATTTAAATAAAGGAAAGCTTTTTGTTTTAGGCAGAACAGGAGATAATGTAAAAAAAAATGGAGAATTTGTATCATTATCTGAAATTGAGAATCTAGTAATAGATATTGATGGAATTAAAAATGCAATGGCGGTTCCTTACAAAGATGAAATTTATGGTTTCAAAATTAAACTTTTTATTGAAATACAAGACAAACAATCAAAACTTGATATAAAAAATAAATTACAGAATTCATTCAATTTATCTTTATCTAAAAACGAAGAGCCTGATCAAGTTATTTTTAAAAACAAAATATTAAAGACATCTACAGGTAAAAATATTAAATTTTTATACCAATGAAAACATCAAAAAATTTCATAAACGGCAAGTGGGTTCACGGTAAAAAGAAGAAATATTATTACATTAAAAACTTTAATGGTGAGAAAGTTTCAAAATATCCAGACTCAGATAAAATAGATTTAGATAACGCAATTAAATCAACAGCATTAGTTTTTGAGAAAAATTCTTTCTTTAAAAGCAAAAATCAACGATTAAAAGTTCTTAATGAAATATATTTTAAATTAAAAAAAAATATAAAATCAATTATAAATGCCGAAGTGTCTGAAACAGGCAAAATTTACGAGAATGCCTCAAAAGAAATTCATAGCGGTATTGAGTTGTGGAAATCTGCAATACAAGTTTTAAAAAAAACTAACTTTAGAAAAAAAACTAATATAAAAAAACAAATTTTAATAAGCGCTCTAGAGCCTATTGGTTTGGTAGGTTTAATTATTCCATGGAACTATCCATTCATTGTATCTTGTGAAAGGTTGCCGTTTATTATCGCTGCTGGTTGTCCGGTTATTTTAAAACCTAGTGAGTACGCGTCTGCAAGTGTTTCAATGATCATAAAAATAATTAGCAAAACTTCTGCTCCAAAACAATTAATAAGTTTGGTGCATGGTAAAGGCAAAAAAATTGGAAAGTTATTAGTATCAGACAATAAAATAAATATGATCAGTTTTACTGGCTCCACAAATGTAGCAAAAGATATAATAAAAAACTCTAGCTCAAGTATAAAAAAACTGTCTTTAGAGTTAGGTGGAAAAAATCCAATGATTTTAACATCTGACGCAAATTTGGAGAAAAGTTTAAAATATATAACTGAAAATTTCTTAGAAAATGCTGGCCAAGCCTGTATTGCTGGAAGTATTCTCTTTATTGAAAGTAAAATTTATAACAAAACTAAGAAAAGACTGATTAATAAATTAAAAAAAATTAGATCTTTTCAGAAACCAATTACAAAACTTCATAATCAAAATATAAAAAATTTCATTTCAAGCTCTATTAAAAAAGGTGCTAAAATTGTTTATGGAGATAAGAAAAGTTTAAAATCCAATAAAGCTGTAGAACCATTTATTCTTGAGGGAGTTAACAGAAATGAAAAATTATTTCTAGAAGAAATATTCGGAACAGTATTGATTCTTAAAAGTTTTAAATCATTCAAAAATATTTTAAACGAATTAAATAAAAATAAATATGGATTGGCAGTTTATCTATATTCAAAAAATAAAACAAAAATAAAATATTTTGAAGAAAATGTAAGATTTGGAAGAGTTTGGGTTAACTGCTCTTTAAAATCATGGCATACAAATCTTACTATTGGGGGATTTAGAAACTCTGGCTATGGATCTGAGACTAGTAGTGAAGGTTTAAAAAATTATTTGGTTAATAAATCAATAATATCAATGAAATCTTAAAGACAAATTGTTTGATTTTAAATCTTTTTGTATTATAAATTATCAAAATAAAAAATGACTCGTGCTTTAAAATTAGAAGAAAAACTCTTACAAAAAAGTTCAAGAGAAAAGATAATATCAACTTTTATTGAAAAAAACTCTAAAGGTCCAATGGTAGTGGAACTGGATCCAACGACTGCGTGCAATCTAGCTTGCCATGACTGTATAAGCGCCAATCTTCTTAACCAAGGAGGTTTTATAAAAGGTCGTCTACGAGAATTAGCTGAAGATTTTAAAAATATTGGTGTAAGAGCTGTCGTATTAATCGGTGGAGGAGAACCAATGGCTCACCCAGAATTTTCTAGTTTAATCGACTACCTTGATGATAATAATATTCACGTGGGTGTAACTACTAATGGGACACTTCTAAACAGACATATGAAATCTTCACTTAAAACAAAATGGCTTAGAGTTTCTGTTGATGCAGGAAGTGAAGAAGTTTTTCAAGAGTTTAGGCCTCACAAAAGCGGAAAGTCCCAATTCAACTTGGTTATTAACAATATGAGAGAATTTGCTAAAAATAAAAAAGGACTACTTGGATACTCTTTTTTAATATTATCAATTAAAGATAAAAAACATAACCTCCTAAGTACTAATGTAGGAGATATAGCTAGAGCGGCAGAAGTTGCGAAAGATATTGGTTGTAACTATTTTGAGGTCAAACCAGCTTTTGATATAATGCATTTTTTACAAAAACAACAAGATGAAATTAATCACACAGTAGAAAAACAATTAGAGAAATGCAAAGGTTTAGAAGATAAAAATTTTAGAATTATTTCTCCTTATACTTTAGGAGATGCTTTAACAAATACAAATGTTCAAGTCAAAAATTATGATTCTTGTAACGTGTCCAAAATCAGAACCGTTGTAAGTCCAAGTGGAGTTTATGTTTGCCCATATCATAGAGGAAATAATCAAATGAAAATTGGAGATGCTACAAAAGATAGTTTATCAAAAATATGGTCAAGTGAAAGAAAAGAACAAGTAATAGACTCTTTAGATCCGAAAACTCATTGTAGATTTCATTGTATTAGGCATAAATCAAATCAATTAATAGATAGAATGATAAAGGGTGAAGAGCAAAGAGTCTTAGAGGATTTTGATTTATTTATTTAATTGAAATTAAAAATTTATTTAAATTCACTTTTAAAGAATTCAGAAAACTAGCAGTAGGTAAATCAATATTTTTTAATCTTTTGTATCCTAAATACTTGTCAATTTTTAAGCTTACCTTATTATTTTTGTTTACTATAGAAAGCACTCTATATTTCTTATCTATAGTTGCATTAAACTTTAAAACACCATGCAAAACATTCAAGAAACTAATATTTTTTACCGAGTTCCATCCGGTCAAGATTATTTTATTTATACCAATATTACATATTTTTTTCCAGAATGACATCAAAACCAAGTTCTGTTGATACATTAAATAAAAGCTCCTTTTTGACTTAAACCACCAAATGTAATGATCTAAATTGTCAATTACTCTATTATTTAAACTTGAAAGTCTATTTTGTTTTTGATTTCTCAAAAAAAGAATTTTATTTAAATCAGAGTCAAGAGCTTTACGAAACTTTAATTTAGAATCTCTTTTTTTCTCTAATAATTTTTTTTTAAGCTTGTTTTTTTTTTTAAAAATCTCTGAAAAGATACGCTTTGTTCCATTTCCGTCGATTTTAACTTTTCTAAGTTTAGTTAAATTTTTTATCCTTTTGTAATTTCTAAAAATCAAATAAGTTAATTCAGCTACTTTTTTATAATTTTGAATTTCTTTGTTTTTTAAATGAATGAAATGCCCTAATTTTTCTAAATTTTCAATAGTATCGTCTTGATTTTTTGCATACTTAAATAGAACTGTTGGAATGTTAGCATAGTTTGTTTCATACACCGATGTCCCCGATGAACCAATGAAAAGTTGAGATCTTTTATAAATACCTATAAGATTTTGTTCATTTCTGATTAATTCTATATAATTATTTTTTTTAGAAATTGATTTTAGACAATCAGAATTCCTCATTAGCGGTCCTACAATCACTTTAATAAGTATCTTTTTTTCTTTTTTTCTTTTGAAAAAAGCCCTGATGGCATAAGCAAGATTTTTTAAAATCTTTAAGTCCCCTGAGCCCCCAAGGTAAAGAACTATATTGAATTTTGCAAACTTATTTTTAGAATTACTTTTTTGATCTTCGATTAGAGCATATTTTGTTCCCAAAAGATATTTTGTTTTTTCATTATATTTAATTCTTTTTTCAATTTCATTTGCATTAATCTTGTAGTTGACAACAAAATCAGCTATTTTTTCTTTTTCAATTTTATCACTCAAATAAATTAATTTAAGTTTAGACTTTTTTACAATTTTTTTCCAAGTATTCCCTAATCTGTAATCATCCAAAAATATATATCCTTCAGATGATTTTATATTTTTTAAAAACTCTTTAGCATCTCTAGCTTGATCTCTAAATTTGTAATTTCTATTAATTTCAAATATGGGGAATTTTATTTTAAAATTTCCTAAATTTTTAAGTTGATCAACGTAAAATATACAATTTAACCCTTTTTTTTTGAAATACTCTGCAATTTTTACAGTTCTAGATAAATGGCCTAATCCAATCTTATTATTACAATTAGTTCTAAAATATATATTCACTTACTTTATTTTTAAAAGTTTAATCAATCCACCTATATTCTGATTTGAAACAATGCTTAATTTACTTGGGTCAATTTTTTTTCTTGTTAATTTTTCTAGGTCAATAATAAAGTTCATTAACTGAAGTGAGTC
>CACHCL010000014.1 GCA_902578315.1 uncultured Pelagibacteraceae bacterium | reverse complement strand
ATTTTTAATTGGTCCATTATGTTTCAATAAACCATCTAGTGTTTCAAATGTAAGGTTCAAACCTTTAAATTCGTAATACCTATTTTCTAAAAATAAAATAGTTCTAAGCGTCTGAATGTTATGATCAAAACCTCCAAATTTTTTCATACAGTCATTCAAAGCCTCCTCTCCCGCATGACCAAAAGGTGTGTGACCAAGATCGTGTGCTAAACTAAGAGTTTCACATAAATCCTCATTTAAATTAAAAAATTTGGATAAAGTTCTTGCTATTTGAGCTACTTCTAATGAGTGAGTAATTCGGGTTCTGAAATGATCTCCAGTAGTATTTACAAATACTTGAGTTTTATGCTTGAGTCTTCGAAAAGCTGTTGAATGAATTATTCTATCTCTATCTCTTTGAAAATCTGACCTTAAGTGAGTTTTTTTCTCTTTAAAAAACCTACCCTTAGACTTTAATGGAATGGCTAATTTAGATAAAGTTTGGATTGAATTTTTTTGCATGCTTATTATATAGATTATATACTAAATAATTATGGAAAAAAAATTAGAATTTACTGATAGTGCAAAAAACCAGATAGATAAGATCACTAAAAGTGAAGAAAAAAAATATTTTAGAATTGCTGTTCAAGGAGGCGGGTGTTCTGGATTTAAATATAATTTTAGCTTTGATGATAAGATAGAAAAAGATGATATCTTGTTTAACAAAGCTGTAATAGATAAGCAGTCGCTTGATATTATAGCGGGCTCAACAGTAGATTTTAAAAAAGAAATGATTGGTGAATCTTTTTCTATAAATAATCCTAAAGCTTCGGCTTCGTGTGGTTGTGGTCTTTCTTTTTCAGTTTAATGAAAATAATTTCATGGAACGTAAATTCAGTTAGAGCAAGAATTACAAACATTTTAGATTATATCAAACAATCAAATCCTGATATTTTATTACTCCAAGAAATTAAAACTCAAGATATTAGTTTTCCTTATGAAGATTTTCAAAGCATTGGATATAATTCTTATGTTTTCGGTCAAAAAAGTTACAATGGTGTTGCTATAATATCTAAACAAGAATTAGATAATATTAATAATGACTTTATTAAAGATGATTTAAAACAATCTAGAATAATTACCGCTGAGTTAAAATTAAAAAATAAAAAGATAGAACTTATTAATATTTATGTTCCAAATGGAAATCCTGTAGATACTGAAAAATATGAATATAAGAAAGAGTGGTTAAAAAAATTTATATCAAATGTTAGAAAAAAAATTCAAAAAAACTCAAATATACTTATCGCTGGGGATTTTAATATTATTCCTGAAACAATAGATGTTCATGATTTTAAAAGATATGAAAATGATGCTTTAGGTAGATTAGAAATAAGAAAAAAATATAGAGAATTAGTTAATTTAGGTTTTAAAGATGTTTATAGATTTAAAAATAAAACAAAACAAGAGTATACCTTCTGGGACTACTTTGCAGGTTCCTGGCAAAAAAATTATGGTATGAGAATAGATCATTTTTTACTTTCAAATAGTTTAATTCAAAATATTAAATCAATTAATATAAATAAAAAACCAAGATCTAAAGAAAAACCATCTGATCACACCCCAATCGAACTTGAAATTATTTAACTCTACCGTATATATCTTGATATCTAACTATATCATTTTCTTTTAAAATTGATCCTAACTGAGCTTCAATTATTTTTACTGGTTTCTTATTCGGGTTTTCTATTCTATGAATAGATTTAACTGGTATAAAAATAGTTTCATCAGTTTTTAAAAAAAATTTTTTTCTGTTAAGAGTTATTTTTGGAGTTCCTTGTGTTACAACCCAATGTTCAGAGCGATGGAAGTGCTTTTGAAGACTTAAAACCCCTTTAGGTTTTACATAAAGTTCTTTAATTAAAAAATTTTTACCGTTATACAAATTAGTATACCTGCCCCAAGGTCTGTAAAAAATATTTTTCTTTTTTTGATATTTAGTCTTTAATTTATTATATATTTTGCAAATTTCTTTCCAACTACCTAGATCAGACCAAGGTATATTTAAATTTATAGCATTTATATCTTTTGATTTTTCTAATATAGCGTGATCAAAAGAAATCGACTTACATTTTAAAAAGTTTTTTTTATTAAGATAATAAACATTATTTTTAAATTTTGATTTGTTCACGGAATTTAAACAACAATTAAAATTTTTGTTTTGATACTTCTTGAAGTTATTAATAATTGATTTTTTTGTAAGGAAAAACATTCCTGCATTCCAATAAGCATTTTTTTTAATGATTTTTATTGCTTTTTCTAAATTTGGTTTTTCAAAAAATTTTGAAACCTTATATTTGTTGGTAACTCGTTTTGATAAAAAATAACCAAACTCAGATGAAGGGTAAGAAGGTTTGATACCAAATATGAAAATATTTTTATCAGTCAGGTATTTTTGATGTTTTTTAATAGATTTATTAAAGAGGTTTGTCTTCTCAATTAAATGATCTGATGATAAAAAAATTAAGGGTTGGTTCTCAGGTATTTCTTTTATTAATGCTGTACTGAGTATAGCAGGAGCAGTATTTCTTTTTGCTGGTTCAAGAATAATTTTATATTTCTTAAAACTTTTTAATCTTAAATGTTTTTTAATTTCACTTATATATTTTCTGTTTGTACTTATAATTGGATAATCAAATATAGAGTTTTTTATTCTCTCTAGAGTTTTTCCGAATAATGTCCAATTACCAAAATCAATAAACTGCTTTGGTTGGTGATTTTTTTTATCGGACCAGAGTCTTGTACCAGAACCGCCACATAAAATTACTGGACGTATTTTCATTAAATTTTCGAATATTCTTTAACTTCTTTTTTCTTACCTGGATGTGTTGGAGCACCGAGATAAGCAGGTCCTACTGTTTGAGCATATTTCCAAATCGTTCCCGATCCAAAACTTGATTTTTTTTCTTTCCATTTTTTTCTTCTAGCTTTTAATTGTGCGCTAGTAAGCCTTACATTAATTGATCCTTTTTTTGCGTCTATATCTATTACATCTCCATTTTTAAGAAGTGCAATTGGTCCGCCCATTGCGGCTTCTGGACCAACGTGACCAACGCAGAACCCTCTAGTAGCTCCTGAAAACCTTCCATCTGTTATAAGTGCAACTTTTTCACCTTTGCCTTGTCCGTAAATTGCTCCAGTTGTTGAAAGCATTTCCCTCATCCCTGGTCCACCTTTTGGACCCTCATATCTGATAATTATTACATCACCGTCCTTATATTTTTTTGTCTGTACAGCTTTCATTGCATCTTCCTCATTATCAAAGCATCTAGCTTTACCTGTAAATTGTAATTTTTTTAATCCTGCAATTTTTACGATTGCTCCGTCTGGAGCTAAATTACCTTTTAATCCAACAACTCCACCATCTGGAGAAAGGGGATTATTATATTCTCTTAAAACTTTTTGATTTATATTAAACTTAATATTGGCTAAATTTTCTTTCATAGTTTTACCTGTAACTGTCATACACTCACCGTGAATGTAACCTCCGTCAAATAAAGTTTTTAATAACATTGGAACGCCGCCAGCTTCCCACATATCTTTTGCAACGTATTTTCCTCCAGGTTTTAAATCAGCAAGATAAGGAGTTTTTTTAAATATTTTTGCAACATCCATTAAATCAAATTTTACTCCTATCTCATTAGCTAGTGCAGGTAAATGAAGGGCTGCATTAGTGGAGCCTCCGGTAGAAGCTACAATTGTTGCTGCGTTTTCTAAAGATTTTTTAGTGACTATTTCTCTTGGTTTAATTTTTTTTTCTAATAAATTCATAACCGCTTGACCACTTTCATAAGCGTATTTATCTCTTTCCTCATAAGGTGCTGGCGTCCCAGCTGAATAAGGTAAAGCCAAACCTATCGCTTCTGATACGCACGCCATTGTGTTAGCTGTAAATTGACCTCCACAAGCCCCAGCACTTGGACAAGCTACTAATTCTAATTCTCTTAATTCCTCAGATGACATTTTTCCTGAGGAATGTTTGCCAACTGCTTCAAACACATCTACAACGGTGACATCTTTCCCCTTATATTTTCCAGGTAAAATCGAACCTCCGTAAATAAATACGCTAGGAACATTTAATCTTAACATGGACATCATTAAGCCTGGTAATGATTTATCGCATCCCGCAATGCCAACTAGTGCATCGTAACAGTGTCCTCTCACTGTAAGTTCTGCTGAATCAGCTATCACTTCCCTTGAAATTAAGGATGATTTCATTCCTTCATGACCCATGGCAATACCATCTGTTACAGTTATCGTGCAAAATTCTCTTGGCGTTCCACCATATTGTTTAACTCCTTTTTTAACTGACTGTGCCTGTCGCATTAAAGCTGTATTGCAAGGTGCAGCTTCGTTCCAAGTGGATACTACTCCTACAAATGGCTTCGCTACATCCTGTTCAGTTTCGCCCATTGCATAATAAAATGATCTGTGAGGGGCTCTATCTGGGCCTAAAGAAGTATGACGACTTGGTAGTTTTTTTTTATCAATTTTAGACATTTAATTAATACTAGATACAATACTTCTTAATTTTTCATCTTCAATAGTTAATTCTTTAACTAAATTTTTATCATTTTGTACTATTTCTTTAGGTGCATTTGTCACATAAGCCTTATTTTTAAGCTTATTATTTAAAATAGTTATTTGTTTATTAATTGTCTCAATTTTTTGTAAAATTCTCTCTTTTTGAGATCCTAAATTTACATCCTCATTAAAATTTAATGAAATTTTTTCCTTGAGAACTAAGATATCTATTGAATTTTTATCTCTTATCTTTGTTGTAAGAACATTATTTACTCTACCAACCTGTTTTATCAAATTTATATTTTTATTTACCAATTTCATTAATTTTCCTGATTTATCATCAAAAAATATGTCACAATATAATTTTGGCGTAATTTTTAACTCTGCTTTAGTAGATCTAATATTAGAAATTATTTCAATTAAATTATTTATATTATTTTGATTTTTGCTGAATTTATTAATCATCTTAAAATCTGGCCAACTGGATCTGATTAAATAATTATTGAAAATCTTTTTATAAGTATTTAGAGACCACAAGTTCTCAGTAAAAAAAGGGATAAAAGGATGAAGAATTCTAAGAATATTTGCCATCATAAATGATGAGAAAGCTTTAGCTTCTTTAATTTCATTTTTATTTTTTGAATTAAAAATAGGTTTTAAGAACTCTAAATACCAATCGCAATAAGAATGCCAAACGAATTGATATGCATACCTAGCAGCCTCATCGAACCTAAATATTTCAATGTTTTTTGTGATTAAATTTTGTGTTTTTATAAATTCGTTGTAAATCCAATGGTTTATTGAAAGTTTAATTGAGGTCAAATTTATCTTTTTATCTAATTTACAATTATTAAGTTTTAAAAAATTATTTGCGCTCCAAATTTTTGTTATAAAGTTTCTATTTCCAGTAACTCTATCTTTTGATAATTTAACATCTCGTCCTGGAGAGGCCATCGAAATTAAAGTAAACCTTAAACTATCTGCTCCATATTCATTTATTAAATCTAATGGATCGATCACATTACCTTTTGACTTTGACATTTTCTGCCCCTTTTCATCCCTTACCAAGGCATGAACATATACTTTATAAAAAGGTGTCCTTTTTTTAAAATAATTTCCCATCATCAACATTCTTGCTACCCAAAAGAAAATTATATCAAAACCAGTAACCAAAACTGAAGTTGGATAAAATTTATTAAGCTCTTTAGTTTTACTTGGCCATCCAAGAGTAGCAAAAGGCCATAGAGCTGATGAAAACCAAGTATCTAAAACATCTGTTTCCTGTCTTAATTTAAATTGTTTTTTTTTATTTTTTTTCTTTGCTAGTTTTACTGCATCTTTTTCACTTTCAGCTACAAAAATATTTCCATTTTCATCATACCAAGCAGGTATTCTGTGACCCCACCAAATCTGCCGAGATATACACCAAGGCTCAATATCATTCATCCATTGAAAAAATGTTTTTGACCAGTTACTAGGAAAAAAAGTAGTTTTGCCCTCTTTAACTATCTTAATTGGTTTTTTTGATAATTTTTTGGCATCAACAAACCATTGCTCTGTTAAGAGAGGTTCAATTATAGTGTTTGATCTATCTCCATATGGAACTTTATTTTTAATATTCTCAATTTTTACAAGAGAACCTTTTTCCTTTAATTTTTTAATTATAAGTTTTCTTGCTTCAAATCTGTCTAAACCATGAAACTCTTTAATCCCATTTTTGTTTATTTTACCATTCTCTTCAAAAATATTTATTATTTCTAATTTATTTCTCTTGCCTACCTCATAGTCATTGAAATCATGTGCTGGCGTAATTTTTACTGCTCCTGAACCTTGTTCCGGATCAGCATAATTATCAGAAATAATTTTGACAGTCCTATTAACAATTGGAATAAGAACATTTTTTCCGACTAAATTAACATACCTTTCATCCTTTGGATTTACAGCAACCGCGGTATCTCCCATCATTGTTTCTGGTCTGGTGGTGGCAATAGTGATTTTTTGATCTGAGTTCTCTATCGCATAATCAATGTAATATAATTGAGATTGAACATCTTTTTGGTTTACTTCTAGGTCAGAAATAGCAGTTTGAAGTTTAGTATCCCAGTTGACTAATTTTTTATCCTTATAAATTAGATTGTTTTTATGAAGATCAACAAAAACTTTAATTACAGCTTTAGAAAGATCTTTATCCATGGTAAACCTCGTTCTTGACCAATCACACGAACAACCTAATTTCTTAAGTTGATCTAAAATTATTCCACCAGACTCCTCTTTCCAATCCCATATTTTTTTAATAAATTTTTCTCTTCCTAAATCATTTTTTTTTATTCCTTTTTTTAAAAGGTTATTTTCAACAACTGCTTGAGTTGCAATTCCAGCATGATCTGTTCCTGGTTGCCACAGAGTTTCGAGGCCTTTCATTCTATTAAATCTAACTAAAACATCTTGAAGACTATTATTTAGGGCATGTCCCATATGTAATCTGCCAGTCACATTAGGTGGAGGAATTACTATAGAAAATTTTTTATTTGATTTGTTTTTTTTTGGTTTGAATAAACCTTTTTTAATCCAAAAATCTGAGATTTTTTTTTCTTCTTTACTATGATTATATTTTTTAAATTCCATTATTTTGATAACTAGAGATATATATCAGATTTCAATAAGTATTAAGTTTAAAATCTAGATATAAAGCAGCAGTCCAAGAAAAATTTTTAGCACCCATTCCTAAACCTGATTTACAACTGTAATATTCTCGAAATCTTTTTTTTTCGACTAAATTCAAGGTCTTTTTTCTTATTGTTTCTGCAAACTTCTTATCTTTATTTTTCAAACCTTGATATATAATCCAATTACAATTAACCCATACTGGCCCTCTCCAGTAACGTTTTTCTTCGAATGATTTATGTTTAGAATTTATTGAAGGAAAAAAATATTTATTTTT
>CACHCL010000013.1 GCA_902578315.1 uncultured Pelagibacteraceae bacterium | reverse complement strand
ATACAAACCTAGACTCTGAGAATAAATCTATTACGTTAGAGCAAAAAATTTTTTCAGGGTTTAAAGGTTTAAATACATTTAAAAAATCAGAACTTGAAATAAAAAAAGCAAATTTGGAACTTAAGGAGATAGAACAAAAAACCATTCTCAGTACAGCTTTTGCTTATTATGATTTAATTTACAAATCTAAGAATGAAAAATTTAATATTTCAAATGTAAATTTGTTTGAAAGACAGGTAGAATCGGATAACGCAAGAGTTCAAAAAGGAGAAATCACTTTAACTGATTTAGCACAATCTGAGTCCTCTTTAGCGGGTGCGAATGCAAATCTAATTAAAGCAAAAACTGAGTTGTTATCCTCAATTACTAATTTTGAGAGAGTAACGAGAGAAAAAGCGCCAAAAATTGAAAATTTAAATGGTAAAATTATTATTGAATTACCAAATTCTTTACAAAAAGCTTTGGAATTATCTAATTCTAATAATATTAGCTATTTAATTTCCCAGTTGAATTACGAAATTGCAATTAGAGCATTGAATATTGAAAGGGCTAGATTTTCGCCATCAGCCTCAATTAAGGTTTCAAAGTCAGAAAATAAAGATTTTAGCTCTACCTTAGACGAAAAAGAGGATGAGTCAGTAAAAGCATCAATAACTTGGCCTATAATTAAAGGCGGTGAAAATATTTCATCTGTCAAAAAATCTACATTTGATAAGCAGCGAGCCAAACTTCTCTTGCAAGATTCAAAGAATAAAATTACAACAGAGACTTCAAATTCTTGGTCAAAATATCAATCGTCAAAAAGTGTTCTTAAAGCTACCTCTGCTCAATTAAAAGCAGCAGAAATTGCCAATGAGGGGATTACTCTTGAATATGACTCAGGTAATACTCGAACCACTCTTGAAGTTATCCAATCTAGAAGTCTTTTATTAGATGCAAGGATAGCTTTCGCAAAAGCTGAAAGAGATTTCATGGTTTCTCAATTTGAACTAGCCAAACAACTAGGTACTTTATCCAAACAATTAGTTAAATAACCTTGATTTTCAACAATTATTTAAAGTTCTTGATAAAAAGAACAAAATGTGTACATTTATGGTATCGATTCGAATAAAAAAAGGATAAAAAAAAATGACAAAAAATAACTTAAAAGTCGTAAAAACAGACAACAAAAAACAGCAAGAATTAAAGGAAAAAAACAAGTCTCTAGAAGCTGCTATAAGCCAAATTGATCAAAATTTTGGAAAAGGGTCAGTAATGAGGTTAGGACAGCAACAAGCCCTGGACGTGGAGGCTATTTCAACCGGTTCATTAAGCTTAGATTTAGCTCTAGGTATAGGTGGTTTACCAAAAGGCAGGATTATTGAAATTTACGGTCCAGAGTCTTCAGGCAAAACAACTTTAGCTTTACAAGTGGTTGCAGAGGCACAAAAGGCGGGAGGTATTTGTGCTTTTGTTGATGCAGAGCATGCAATGGACCCGGTTTATGCGAAGAAACTAGGTGTAAAGACAGAAGAATTGTTAATTTCACAACCCGATACAGGTGAGCAAGCATTAGAAATAACTGACACATTAATTAAATCAGGCTCGGTTTCTGTTTTAGTTGTGGACTCGGTAGCAGCATTAACTCCTAAAGCAGAGCTTGAAGGAGAAATGGGAGATCATCATGTTGGATTACAATCTAGACTAATGAGCCAGGCTTTAAGAAAAATAACTGGTTCAGTTTCTAAATCTAATACTATGGTTATATTTATTAATCAAATTAGAATGAAGATTGGTGTAATGTTTGGTAATCCAGAGACGACATCAGGCGGTAACGCTCTTAAATTTTATTCATCTGTAAGAATGGATATAAGGAGAATAGGCGCAATTAAAGAAAAGGATCAAATTATTGGCAATTCTACTAGAGTAAAAGTAATTAAGAATAAAGTAGCTCCACCGTTTAAAGTTGTAGAATTTGATTTAATGTACGGCAAAGGAATAAGTAAATTAGGTGAATTAATCGACCTAGGTACTAAAGCAGGCGTAGTCGAAAAATCTGGGGCGTGGTATGCTTACAAAGGTGAAAAAATAGGTCAAGGTAGAGAAAATGCTAAAATTTATCTCCAAAAAAATCCTAATGTTGCAGCAGAAATAGAAAAAATTATAAGGGATGAGGCCTCAGCGATCAGTAAAGAACTAGAAGGCAACCCTTCAGCGAAAGAAAAAATTAGCGATAAAAAAGAGGAAGAATAATTCCTCTGCCATCATTTCAACGGGAGGTTTAAATAAAGCCTCCCGTTTCTCATGAAACCTCAACTTTTAATTGTTAAAATCCACATTTAGTAGTTTCTAAAATCGTGTCAAAAATACATGTGTACAATTTAGTTCAGATTGGTTTTAATAATTAAATAAGAATAAAAGGGGGAAAAATGAGTACACAACAAGCATCAAGCTCGAAAGTGTCTTCATCTTTAGATACCTCTCATTTGAAGGTTAAATTTCCATTTAAAGCAAAGTATGGAAACTACATAAACGGAAAATTTGTAGAACCTAAATCTGGAAAGTATTTTGACAATACTACTCCTATCACTAATGAAGTTATCTGTAAGGTGCCACGATCGAATGAAAAGGACGTTGATTTTGCTCTAGACGCAGCCCACGCAGCATTTCCTGCATGGGGAAAAACATCAATCACAGAGAGATCAAATATTCTCTTGAAGATTGCTGATGTTATAGAGAAGAATCTAAACGTTTTAGCAACAGCAGAATGTTTAGACAATGGTAAGCCAATAAGAGAATGTATGGCTGCAGATTTACCTTTGGTAATTGATCATTGGAGATATTTTGCAGGAGTAATAAGAGCAGAGGAAGGTTCAGTTGCTGAAATTAGTAACAGTGAATACTCTTATCATATACCTGAGCCATTAGGTGTAGTTGGTCAGATTATTCCATGGAACTTCCCATTACTAATGGCTACATGGAAATTAGCTCCAGCATTAGCTGCGGGAAACTGTGTAGTATTGAAACCAGCTGAACAAACACCAGCATCAATTATGCTTTTAATGGAACTTATAGGAGATCTATTACCAGCAGGTGTTGTGAACGTTGTAAGCGGATATGGTCTTGAAGCAGGTAAACCTTTAGCTTCTTCGAAAAGAATTAAGAAGATTGCTTTTACAGGTGAAACTACTACTGGACGTTTGATAATGCAGTATGCATCTCAAAACTTAATACCAATTACTTTGGAATTAGGTGGTAAATCGCCAAACATTTTCTTTGAAGATGTAATGGCAAAAGATGACGACTTCTTTGATAAATGTTTAGAAGGTTTTGCTATGTTTACGCTTAACCAAGGAGAAGTTTGTACTTGTCCGAGCAGAGCTTTAATTCAAAAATCTATCTATGATAAATTCATGGAGAAAGCGATTAAAAGAACTAAAGCTGTTAAACAAGACAATCCTTTAAAAATGGAAACCATGATTGGAGCTCAAGCTTCATTAGAACAAATGGAAAAAATTAAGTCTTATTTAGACTTAGGTAAAAAAGAAGGTGCCAAAGTTCTATGCGGTGGAAGCGAAGCAAAGATCAATAGTGGTCTTGAAAAAGGAAACTATATCCAACCAACAATATTCGAAGGTAAAAACAACATGCGAATATTCCAAGAAGAGATCTTTGGACCAGTTGTATCAGTTACAACATTTAAAGATGAAAAAGAGGCATTAGAAATAGCTAATGACACTCTTTACGGACTAGGAGCAGGTGTTTGGACTAGAGATGGAAACATTGCATACAGAATGGGTAGAGGAATTGAAGCAGGTAGAGTTTGGACTAACTGTTACCATGCATACCCAGCTCACGCTGCATTTGGTGGATACAAACAATCTGGTATCGGAAGAGAAACTCACAAAATGATGTTAAATCATTATAGACAGGTAAAGAACTTACATGTGTCTTACAGTGAGAAAAAATTAGGCTTCTTTTAACCAATAATATATAATGGCCCATGATTCTAAATCATGGGCCGAAATATACAAATGAAAGTATCATTTACATTATCTGCGAAAAAACTCCTTAATGAAATCAAAGAAGTTCATGGAGATGATCTACTGTTTCATCAGTCGGGTGGATGTTGTGACGGTAGTGCACCTATGTGTTTTCCAGCAAAAGAATATCAAGTAGGTAATAGCGATGTAAAATTAGGAGAAGTAGATGGAACTCCTTTTTATATGAATGAGGATCAATACGAAAAGTGGAAACATACAGATCTCACAATTGACGCTGTTAAAGGTATTGGAGGTATGTTTTCCTTAGATAATGGAACAGGGCAAAGATTTTTAACAAAATCTGAAATTTGTGTTGTAGTAGATAACGAAAAAAAAGCTACAAATTAATCTCTTTATAGACAAGTTCTTAAATATCTGTATTTAATTAAATATGGGGCAAATTTTACTTACTGATGTTAGAAAAAAATTCTTAGATTATTTTAAAAAAAATAATCATAGGGTTGTGGACTCCAGCAATCTAGTTCCTAATAACGACCCAACTCTGATGTTTACTAACTCAGGAATGGTTCAATTTAAAAATGTTTTTACTGGTTTAGAAAAAAGGGATTACAAAAAAGCTACAACGTCCCAAAAGTGTGTAAGAGCAGGAGGAAAACATAATGATTTGGAAAACGTAGGATATACACCAAGACACCACACTTTTTTTGAAATGTTAGGAAATTTTTCATTCGGAGATTATTTCAAGGAGCAAGCAATCATTCATGCCTGGAACTTATTAACTAAGGATTTTCAATTACCTAAAGAAAAACTTTCTGTAACAGTTTTTCATGAAGATGCAGAGTCATTTAAACTTTGGAAAAAAATAGCAGGTTTGAGTGAAGATAAAATTATAAAAATAGCAACTTCAGATAACTTTTGGTCAATGGGAGACACTGGTCCATGTGGACCTTGTTCAGAAATTTTTTATGATCATGGTGAAAAATTGAAAGGGGGACCACCAGGAAGTCCAGATGAAGATGGAGATAGATTTATTGAGATATGGAATTTAGTATTCATGCAGTATGAGCAAATAACGAAAGATAAAAGAATAAATTTACCAAAACCATCAGTAGATACTGGAATGGGTCTTGAGAGAATGACGGCTGTTCTTCAAGGGACCCATGATAATTATAACATTGATCACTTTAAAAAAATTATGGGCGCATCTTCCGATTTATTAAATTCACCTATAAATGAGTCAACTATTGCAAGTCACAGAGTTATTGCAGATCATTTAAGAGCCAGCAGTTTTTTAATTGCTGAAGGTATATTACCTTCAAACGAAGGTCGTGGATATGTTTTAAGAAGAATCATGAGACGTGGGATGAGACATGCTCATTCCTTAGGCAGCAAAGATCCTGTTTTTTATAAGTTATTTGATATTTTATTGAATGAAATGGAAAGGAGTTACCCTGAATTAATTACTGGTAAAGAATTAATAATTGAGACTTTAAAAAATGAAGAAGAAAAATTTTCTTCTCTTTTAGAACGAGGAATGAAAATCCTAGATGAAAATTTAGCTAAAATTTCAAATAAAACCTTTCCAGGATCAACAGCGTTTAAATTATATGATACTTATGGATTCCCTTTAGACTTAACCGCCGATATCTTAAAAGGGAAGGGAATTAAAGTTGATAATGTTGGTTTTGAAAAGGAGATGGAAAAAAGTAAAGCTCTTGCGCGTGCTAATTGGAAAGGCTCGGGGGATAGGTCTGTTGATGAAAGATGGTTTAAATTAAGAGAAGAAATAAACCCAACTGAATTTTTAGGTTATGAATTTGTAAAAGCAGAGGGTACTATTATTAAAATTTCAAAAGATGGTAAATTTGTTGATTCCGCTAGCACTGGAGATGAGATAGAAGTTATAACCAATCAAACCCCATTTTATGGAGAGTCAGGAGGTCAAGTTGGTGACCAGGGTTATATTTTTAATTCAAATTGTAAAATCAAAATTAACGATACTCAAAAAAAAATGGGAGATTTATTTGTTCATTATGGAAAAATTGAAAATGGTTTAATCTCAATCGGACAAAACGTTAATTTAGAAATAGATGTTTTAAAAAGAGATAATTCCAAAGCTTATCATTCAGCAACTCATTTATTACACGAGTCATTAAGAAGAACTTTAGGAAAACATGTAACTCAAAAGGGTTCTTTAGTTTCACCTGAGAGGCTAAGATTTGATTTTAGTCACAATAAACCTATCGAGAAGGAGGAAATGACAAAAATAAACAAAATTGTAAACGAAATTGTAATTGGTTCCACTGATGTACAAACAAGAATAATGACTCCAAAAGAAGCAGTTAACATGGGTGCATTAGCATTATTTGGTGAAAAATACGGCGAAGAAGTTAGAGTTGTTTTTATGGGAAAGGAAAATAACGGTTTTTTCTCAACAGAATTGTGTGGAGGAACTCATGTTAAAAATACTAAAGAGGTAGGTAAATTCAAAGTTATAAGCCAGTCTTCCATCGCCTCAGGAGTAAGGAGAGTTGAGGCGTTAAGAGATAAGCAATTAGAAGATTATGAAAAAATGCAAAAACAAGATAAATCTCAAAAAGAATCAAACTTAAAGGATGAGATAACATTAATTAAAAATGAATTACAAAAACTTAAAATAAAGCCAAATTATAATAATAATTTTGATTTAATTGAAAACTTAAAAAATTTAAATAAACAACTTAACAAGGTAAAAATTGAAAATATCAAGAGAGATAAAAACAAAAATATAATACTGGACGAAAAAATTGGAGATATGATAATTCGAAAGCAAATTTTGAAAGATTTTCCTCCTAAAGAATTAAGAAGCATTATTGATGAAGGAAAAAAAGATATTAAATCAGGGATAATAGTTAGTATTTCTACTTATGAAGATAAGGTTGGTTTAGCTGTAGGAATTTCTAAAGATTTAACTTCAAAATATGATGCAGTTGAATTGGTAAAAGTTGCTTCTGTTATTCTTGGAGGCAAAGGAGGTGGTGGTAGAAAAGATTTTGCACAAGCAGGAGGAGTAAATAATAATAAAATTGAAGATGCTTTTAAAGAAATTTTAAAAAAAATTAGTTAAGTTTTATCTTTAAATTTTCATTAATTTTTTCTAAGAATTGATTTGTTGTCAGATATTTAGTTGATTTATCAATTAAGATTGCCAAATCTTTTGTCATTGACCCGCTCTCTACAGTTTTAATACACACTTCTTCAACATTAGCAGAAAATTTAATTAGCTCCCCATTACCATCGAGCTTTCCTCTGTGAGATAAACCTCTTGTCCATGCAAATATTGAAGCAATAGGATTTGTAGAAGTTTCTTTACCTTGTTGGTGCATTCTATAATGTCTAGTGACAGTTCCGTGAGCAGCCTCAGACTCAACTATCTTGCCATCTGGCGTCATTAACACGCTTGTCATCAATCCTAAAGACCCAAATCCTTGTGCAACAGTATCAGATTGAACGTCACCATCATAATTTTTACAAGCCCAAACAAATCCGCCATTCCATTTCATTGCACACGCAACCATGTCATCAATCAATCTATGTTCGTATGTAATATTTGCTTTTTTGAATTTATCATAAAATTCTTTTTCAAAAACTTCTTGAAATAAATCTTTAAATCTTCCATCATAAGCTTTAAGTATTGTATTTTTAGTAGATAAATAAACTGGCCATTTTCTTACAAGTCCGTAATTCATAGACGCTCGAGCGAAATTTTTAATAGAGTCATCTAAATTATACATTGCCAAAGCTGTTCCAGGTCCAGTAAAATTAAAAACCTCAAATTCTTTTTTATCTTTTCCGTTTTTCGATGTCCATTTAACTTCCATTTTACCTTCACCTGGAATTAAAAAATCAGTCGCACGGTATTGATCTCCAAAAGCATGTCTGCCTATTACAATTGGTTGTGTCCAACCAGGTACTAACTTTGGAACATTTTTACAAATAATTGGTTCTCTAAATACTGTACCACCTAATATATTTCTAATAGTACCATTAGGCGATCTCCACATTTTTTTTAGCTTAAATTCCTCAACTCTAGCCTCATCAGGAGTTATAGTCGCACATTTAACGCCAACACCATGTTGCTTAATAGCATTAGCTGCATCAATGGTAATTTGGTCATCAGTTTTATCTCGACTTTCAATCCCAAGATCATAATACTTGAGGTCTATATCTAAGTAAGGTTTGATCAGCTTATCTTTTATAAATGACCATATGATTCTGGTCATTTCGTCACCATCTAGCTCAACTATAGGATTTTTAACTTTTATTTTTGCCATAAAATATCGATTGATAAACTGTGATTTTTATACATATTAAGAAAAATTTAGCAAACTTAAAATTATGTTTAATTCAATTTTTCCAAAAATTCACAAAGAAGGCTATAAATTTTTAGCTATTTCTATTATTACCACATTTGTAATCTTATTCTTTTCTAAGTTTATTGGAATTATTTTTATAATTATAACAGTTTGGGTATATTATTTTTTTCGTGATCCAGAACGATATTCGATTAACGATGATTCCTTCTTAGTTAGTCCCGCAGATGGATTGATTACAGATATATCTGAAAGATCTGGACCTGAAGAATTAAGATTAGAAAACACAACATACACAAGAGTGAGTGTTTTTATGAATGTATTTAATTGTCACGTTAATAGAGTTCCAATTTCTGGAAGAATCGAAGAAATTTATTATAAACCTGGAAAGTTTTTAAATGCTTCACTTGATAAAGCCAGCGAAGAAAACGAGAGAAATTATTTCAAAATTAAATCAAAAAAAGATGGAGAAGAAATTATCATTGTTCAGATAGCAGGGTTGATTGCTAGAAGAATAGTTTGTGAAGTAGAACAAGGTCAAGAATTAAATCAGGGAGATCGTGTTGGTATGATAAGATTTGGAAGTAGAGTAGATATATTTTTTAAAAACAAAAAAGTTTTAGCAAAACTTGGACAAAATGTGGTTGCAGGCGAAAGCCTCATAGCGTCAAACAATGAGTGAAAATAAAAAATTTAAATTAGTTTCATCAAAGAAAACCAGATATCTCTTACCAAATATTTTAACTTTAGGTGGAGTATGTTTGGGTATTAGTTCAATAAAATTTTCAATAGATGGAAATTTTAATTTAGCAGTAATTTTGATTTTATTCGCAGCTATCTGTGATGCATTAGACGGCAGAATAGCAAGATTAATTAAAGGAACATCAGAGTTTGGTAAAGAATTAGACTCGCTAACTGATTTCGTGAGTTTTGGTATTGCCCCAGTATTAATCTTATATTTTTGGGAACTGAATAATTACGGCAAACTTGGGTGGGCTATTGCACTCATTTACTCAGTTTGTTGTGTTTTAAGATTAGCAAGATTTAATTTAACTAAAATAGAAGCTCAGCAAGAATGGAAAAATAATTTTTTCGAGGGAATTCCTTCACCAGCAGGTGGATTATTAATCTTAATGCCACTTATATATGAATTAAGTGATTTAAATTTCAACTACGATATAAAAAACTTAACTCCTTTTTTAACTATTTTTGTTGCCTTGCTTCTTGTGAGTAAAATACCCACATTGTCACTTAAAAAAATATCAACCTCTTCAAAATCTCTTATTCGTCTTGCAATTAATTTTGTTA
>CACHCL010000012.1 GCA_902578315.1 uncultured Pelagibacteraceae bacterium | reverse complement strand
GTATAACTATAATTGCATTTAGTTCTCTTTTTTTTTTAATTCTTGTCATTCTTAATAAAATTGCTTGGCCTTTATTTGGTATAAAAGGAAAGGGATGTGATGGGTCAATGGCAGTAGGTGTTATTATAGGATAAATTGTTTCCTGAAAATATTCTCTTAGATACATAAGATCCTTCTTATTTAGTTCTGACATTTTTCGAATGAAAATTTTTTCTTTCGATAGCTCTTTTTTCAACTCTAGGAATGCTTCGTTTTGCTTCTTTAATAGATCTTTAGTTTTTAATACGACCCTATTCAATTGATCCTCTGCAGTTAATCCATCTGCGCTTAATTCGTCAAAACCATCTTTAATTTGATTAAAAAGTCCAGCGACTCTTACCATAAAAAATTCATCTAAATTTGTACCTGCGATTGATAAAAATTTTACTCTTTCAAATAGAGGATTTGTTTTATCTTTTGATTCTTCTAAAACACGATCATTAAACTGAAGCCAAGATAATTCTCTGTTTATGAGTTGATTGCTAATATTAGCGTTTTCTGAAAATGATGCTTTCGACATATTTAAATGTTAAATTAAAAATATGTTTAAATTATATGCGATGAGACATGCTAAATCTAGTTGGGATTTTCCAAATTTAGATGATCATGACAGGCCATTGAATAAAAGAGGGGTAAATTCAGCAAAATTAATTTGTGAATTTTTTATTAAAAAGAAATTAAGATTTGATTTGGTTTATTGCTCATCCTCTAAAAGGACAATACAAACATTAAATATATTGTCAGAAAAAATCAGTTTTAAGAAAATTATTAAAAAAAAAGCGCTTTATCATGCTAGTGAGGATGAAATTATTCATATCTTAAAACAAACAGTTGATAATTATAAAACTTTACTTTTAATCAATCATGAACCTTCAATGAGTGAACTCATAAATCGAATCTGTCTTAAAGAAAACTCTGAACAATTTGAAAATTTAAAAAGAAAATTTCCTACTGCAGCCGTTGCTGAAATAAGTTTTAATTTCAATGATTGGGAAAAGTTATCAAAAGTTAAAGGAAAATTAATATCATTTATAAAGCCAAAAGATCTTCAAACATCTAAGGAATAGCCAGCAGATCTTACTGTTCTGATAAGATCTTTCTTGCCATCAATATTTATTGCTTTTCTTAGTCTTCTGATATGAACATCTATAGTTCTGGACTCAACATAAATATCATCTCCCCATACAGAATTTAGAAGTTGCTCACGCGAATATACTCTTTTTGGATTCTTTATTAAAAAATCAATTAGTTTAAATTCGGTTGGGCCGACTATAACTTGTTTATCTGCTCTATAAACTCTTCGTTGAACTCTATCTACTTTAAGATCCTCAAATACTACAACATCAGCGGCAACACTTGGTTTAGATCTCTTTAATAAAGCGTTAACTCTTGCAATAAGTTCTTTTTGGCTGAATGGCTTAGTTACGTAGTCATCAGCTCCTGTTTCAAATCCTTTAAGTTTGTCTTCTTCCTCACCTTTGGCTGTTAACATAATGATTGGGATATTTTTGTGAAGATTGCTTCTTTTCAAATTTTTACAGACTTCAACACCTGAAATATCTGGCAACATCCAATCTAATAAAATTAAATCAGGATTTTTTTCCTTTATATTTCTAATAGCGTCTTCTCCATTGACTGCATAATCAACTTTGTGACCCTCTTTTTCTAAATTGTATTTAAGTAAAGTTACGATGGGCATTTCATCTTCAACAATGAATAAATTTGCCCTCATTATCCTTTTGGTCGGTCTCCCTCTAAATAATCTCCTGTAATCAGAAAATAAACTTGCTCTGCAATATTGGTTGCATGATCTCCAATCCTCTCAATATTTTTAAGCATGAAAAGTAGTTGGGTTACTTTTTGTATATCGTTTTTATTTTTTTCTAAATGCTTTACTGCAGCTTCCATATTAGAATTAGTCATTTGATCTATTTCTTCATCAGAATTCCAAACATTTTCTGCTGTATCTTTAGCTCTATGTAAATACGAATTTAAAACTGCATTGACTTGTTTTGATGCTTTTAAACCAGCTATTTGGAAATTTTTAGTAATATCATTAGGTAAATCAGTTCCAATTTTAGTTAATCGTTTTGAGATGTTTTTTGCTAAATCACCAATTCTCTCTAAGTCTGAAGAAACTTTTAAGGCAACAACTGTTTCTCTTAAATCTATTGCCATAGGTTGCCTTAAGGCAATCAAATTTACAACTTGCTCTTCTATATTGATTTCATACTTATCAGTCAATTCGTCATCTTTGATAGATTTTTCTGCTAAACTAATGTCTTTTTTAACTAAAGATTGAATAGTGTTTTCAAGCTGTTTCTCAACTCCAGTTCCCATTTTCACTATTGTATCTTTTAATAACTGAAGTTGCTCTTCGTAAGATTTTACAATGTGCGGTTTTTCACTCATTAACCAAACCTTCCTGTAATATAATCCTGAGTTTGCTGATTATCAGGATTTTTAAATATTTTATCTGTTGGTCCAAATTCTATAAGTTTTCCCAAATGAAAGAAACCTGTTTTTTGAGATACCCTAGCTGCTTGTGACATTGAGTGGGTAACTATCACAATTGTGACCTCTTTTTTAAGATCATCTATAAGTTCTTCAATTTGAGCTGTTGCTATTGGGTCAAGCGCTGAACATGGTTCGTCCATAAGAATCACTTCTGGACTTACAGATATAGCTCTAGCAATACAAAGTCGTTGCTGTTGACCTCCTGATAAACCAGTTCCGATTTCATCAAGTCTATCTTTAACTTCGTTCCACAAGGCAGCTTTTTTCAAACTTGTTTCAACTATTTGATCCATTTCTTCTTTGCTCTGTGCAATACCGTGAATAGTAGGACCATAAGCTACATTTTCATAAATTGTTTTAGGGAATGGATTGGGTTTTTGAAAAACCATACCAACGTTCTCCCTAAGTCTCACAACATCTAACTTTCTTGAATTCAGTTCTAGGTTGTCCATTTTAATACTGCCTTCAACTCTACAAATTTCTATGACGTCGTTCATCCTGTTCAAGCATCTTAAGAAAGTAGACTTTCCACACCCAGATGGTCCAATTAAAGCTGTAACTTCTTTTTCTGCTATATCTATAGAGACGTCAAATAATGCCTGTTTGGATCCGTAATAAACATTTACATTTTCCGCTTTTATTTTACTCATTTAACTCCATTTCTTTTCAAATTTGTGTCTAACGATTTGAGCTGCCAAGTTCATTAAAATTAAAAAAGCTAGAAGCACCATAATACATGCAGATACTTTTTCAACGAAACCCCTCTCAGCACTTTCTGACCATATATATATCTGAACTGGTAAACTTGCAGCAGGATCAACTGGCGTACCAGGTATTGTATTCACAAAAGCAACCATTCCTATTAAAATTAAAGGGGCTGTTTCCCCTAAAGCTTGAGCCAAGCCAATTATCGTTCCAGATAAAGTTCCAGGCATTGATAGTGGCACAGTATGATGCATGGTTGTTTGCATATTACTTGCACCCATCGCTAAAGCAGCTTCTCTTATACTTGGAGGAACAGCTTTTAAAGAAGCTCTTGCAGCAATAATTATTGTTGGTAATGTCATAAGAGACAAAGTAATTCCTCCAACAAGTGGTGTCGATCTTGGTAAATTAAAAACTGCTAATAAAACACCAAGACCTAGCAAACCAAATACTATCGATGGAACAGCTGCTAAATTATTAATGTTTACTTCTATAAAATCTGTAAATTTATTTTTTGGTGCAAACTCCTCGAGATAAATTGCAGCTAGCACTGCAACAGGAAATGAAAACGCTAAACATACTAGTATACTAAAAACTGTTCCCATAAACGAGCTAGCTATACCTGCTAGCTCTGCCTCTCTTGAATCAGGACTTGTAAAAAAACTAATGTTAAACTCTGATAAAATATCCCCTCTTTCATTAAGCATATCGTAAATCTGCAACTGATAATCATTTACTCTTCTATTCTTTTCAGGGATATCTCTTGGATAATTTCCCTTATGAACTTGATCAACATCATCAGAAGCTGTTAATTTTATGGGAACTATTTTACCCAGAAAGTCTGGATTTTTTAAAAGTAGATCTTTAACCTCTGCCTCATATTTATACGAAACCATTTGTATCAATTGACGATCCTCTTCTTCAGGAAGTCCAGTATCTAATGAGGTCATAGCTTTGTAAGCAACATCATAATAGTCTGCATTTTCTAAATCATCTTTTGATGGGCTTTCTGCATCGATTAAAAGTAATTCTTTATCATAATGAACTTCTGTTACTATCCAAGTTTTTTGGAAAGCTGAGTAACCTTTTGAAAATATCTGAAACATAAAAACTGCTAAAAAGCTTAAAGCTAATCCTATAGCTATTTTGCCATACCATTGAAATCTTCTTTCAGCGTTATATCTTTTTTTTAATAAATTTTTCTTAAAACTATTCATATTTTTCCCTATATTTTTTAACAACTGAAAGAGCGATTACATTTAAGAGTAAAGTTACTATAAATAAAGATATTCCTAATGCAAAAGCTGATTGAGTTTTTGGATCTCCAAATTGTTGGTCTCCAATTAAAATTACTACAATTTGCGCTGTAATGGTAGAAGTTGACTCAAGTGGATTCATTGTAAGATTAGCCGCTAATCCTGAGGCCATTACAACAATCATTGTTTCTCCTACCGCTCTCGATACTGCTAAAAGTATCGAACCTACGATACCAGGTAGGGCTGCTGGAAAAATTACTTTTTTTACAGTTTCAGATTTTGTTGCGCCCATTGCGTAACTCCCATCTCTTAAATTTTGAGGTACTGCCGTCATAACGTCATCGCTTAGACTTGAAATAAAAGGAATTATCATTACTCCCATAACTGCTCCTGCAGCTAAAGCGCTCTCCGCTGAAACTTCTAAACCCATAGCGTTACCAATTTCTTTAACAAAAGGACCGACGGTTAAAGCTGCAAAAAAACCATATACCACTGTTGGAATACCAGCTAAAATCTCAATAATAGGTTTCGCATATTTTCTTATGCCTCTTCCAGCATACTCAGATAGATATATCCCACTCAGCAAACCTATGGGGATGGCAACACACATTGCAATAAAAGCAATAAAAAAAGTTCCAGCAAATAAAGGCACAGCTCCGAAAGCATCCTTCATTAATTCAGGATCTGGTTGGCCATCTCTTACAAAAGTTTTAGCAGGATACCAATGAGTTCCGAATATAAAGTCAAAGATTTTTACTGCTTGAAAAAACCTAATCGCTTCGAATAAAAGTGAAAAAACTATTCCGATTGTAACTAAAACTGCGCCTAATGATGCAACAAATAACACCCATTTAAGAAAAATTTCTACTGGTTCTCTCATTCGATCATTTTTCTGAACAGATCTATACGCAAAACTCAGAGAGAAAATTAAAATTGCTAAAATAATTGCTACTTTAGCGCTGTTAGCTATTCCTTTTAATTGAATGTACTTATTAGCAGACTCATCTAGAAAATTAGTAATATCTCCCGTGTAAGTTCCTGCGGCTAATGCTTTAACCTTTGTGTAAATAAGCTGAAGCTCATTTTTAGTTAAGTTCTGATCAGTGTAATCTTGTAAAATAAATGTTTTAACTATTGATGGTTCAAAAACTGACCAAAGAGCAAAAATTATTAATGCTGGTGCAGCACACCAAGCAGCTAAATAATATCCGTAAAATTTTGGTAATGCCGTAAGTCTTTGTGATGATTGAATAACTAGAGCTTTTTTTCTACCGAAATAATAACTTGTGAAAGCTAAGAGAATAATAAAAGTTACAAGTATTAAATTCATATTGAGCTTCCAGAGATAAAAAGGGGGTAAAATACCCCCTTTTTGTTTAATTGATACTACTACTTCTTAGCAGGCATGTTAACTAACTTCGTAGCGTTAGTTCTAGATGTTTTGTATAACTTGCCATCTAGAGGTACTAGCCCGATATCAGTTAAATAACCTTTATTACCCATAGCTTTTTTACTTGTGAACTCTTTTACAAATTCATGTAAGCCAGGTACAACGCCCACGTGAGCTTTTTTCACATAGAAGAATAAAGGTCTTGCAACTGCGTAACTGTAATCTTGAATCGAAGATAGACTTGGTTGACCACCTTCAATGCTTGCAGCTTGCAATTTATCTTTTGCAGCTAAGAAATAACTGAAACCAAAGAAACCGAACATTTCTTTGTCCGCAGCTAATTTTTGAATAATAAGTGAGTCGTTCTCACCAACTTCAATTACCGCACCATCTTCTCTTAACGCTTTATATTTAGCGCCAGCTTTTTTAGAAGCATCATCGATACCTTTTTTCATTACTAATGAATTCCAAGCATCTCTTGTACCTGATGTTCCTGGAGGCACCATAACTTTGATAGGGTAGTTTGGTAATGATGGGTCGATATCACTCCAATTTTTATATGGATTTGGTACTAACGCACCATCTTTAGCAACTTCTTTTGCTAATGCTGCCCATAATTGTTTTTTTGTAAAGTTTACTGGTTTAGCATCTTTAGAATAAGCTAACGTTATTCCGTCGTTACCAACTGTAATCTCTACGATTTCTTCAACACCATTTTTTTGACATAGCGCATACTCTTTAGCCTTCATAGCTCTAGATGCATTTGTTATGTCTGGGTGCTCTGTACCAACTCCAGCACAGAATAATTTAGCTCCACCACCTGTTCCTGTTGACTCGATTACTGGTGTTTTAAATTTACCAGACGAACCAAATCTTTCAGCAACGATTGTTGCATAAGGGAATACAGTTGAAGAACCTACGATTTTAATCTGATCTCTAGCTTGAGCAGAAGTTACAACTAACATTGCAACTAATGAAGCTAAAGCGATTGATAGTTTTCTCATTGTTTATCCTTTCATTTATTAATTAATTAACAAACATTGGACTCATAGAATTAAGAGGACTCTTAATTATTACAGATATGTTACAAATTTATTAAAATGATAACTTTTTAGTTGAACTTTCTAGTTATCTCGATTTGTTGATAATCAGAGGCTAAAGACCCTCCGCAACTAAAAGGTCTTACTTTATTTTTAACTGCGTAGGATTGAGTTGGCTTTAATGTAACTTCTAGTTGTACAAAGTTAACTAATTTTTGTGTAAAACTTTTATCATATCTCCAAGCATTCCATTGTGTTGGAGCGGTGAATACTTCACTTAAATAAGATGCAGCTTTTGAGTGAATCATATTGCTCTCGTTTTGTCCTTTTAAAAGATTATTTTTAACTTTTTCAAAAATTTTTCTACATTTAATTGAGTCCACCATGTACGAGTTAGCATTTAAATGAGTGCTCATCGGTGCTGACACAATTAATTGAATTCCATCGTCTCTTCTAGAAAATAAAACTTCAGTATAAATTGTAGATACATTTTTATTATCTACTTCAAGAACTAAATCGTTTTTAGCTTGCCTAAGATCGTTTTTAAGTCTTAAAAGTCCAAGATCAAAAACTGTAAGAGGTTGAGAACGTAAAGTTTTCTCAATTAAGTTTACATCTGCCTTAACAGTTGTAAAAGTTAAAGTTAATAAAACCAGAATTATATAATTTGTTATTCTAGTCATACTAGAATTTTAACTATTTTACTGTCTATCTCAAGACATAATTTAATAAATTTGTGATATTTGCTAAAATTTAGAAAAGTGAACCTTTATTTCGGTGCCACTTTGAGCCTCACTTTTTATTTCTAACTCACCTCTATGCTGATTAACAATGTGCTTCACGATCGCCATTCCAAGTCCAGTGCCACCAACTTTTTTACTTTTAGCTGCATCAACTCTAAAAAATCTTTCTGTAATTCTCGGAAGTTGTTCAGTTGGAATTCCAATACCATTATCTTTAATGGACACGGTATAAGAGTCTCCTATTACTTTTCCGTTACCTTGCCCACAATTAACCTCGATCTTTTTATTTTTTTCTGAATATTTTATACTGTTATCAATAATATTTGAAAAAACTTCAATTAATTTTTCATGATCGCCTTTAATAAAGAAATCATCTTTTACATTATTTTTAAATTCAAAAGATTTTAAATTTTTTTGATGGATGTCTTCAACGTTACTTAAAATTTCTTTTAAATTTACTTTATCTTGAGGCTGTATATGTTCCTCTAACTCAATTCTACTTAATGAAAGTAAATCTTTAATTAAGCTTTCCATCCTATCAGCTTGCTCAAGCATTATCGGTATGAATTTTTTTTGTGCTTCTAAATCATCTTTCGCATGTCCGCTTATAGTTTCTAGAAATCCTTTAATAGAAACTAAAGGCGTTTTAAGTTCATGGCTTACATTGGCTACAAAATCAGATTTGAACCTTTGCGCTTTTATAATATCAGTTAAATCTTTTAGAAATAAAACAACTGAGTCAGGATCATCGACATATGAGGTCGGTCCAGAGAATAGATGAACTTTAAAGAACTGAAATGAGGGAGAGGATAATTCTAAATCCATAGTAATTGTCTCTTTTTTTAAAAGCACTAAATCAATATTTTGGAGTAAATCAGGAAC
This sequence comes from uncultured Pelagibacteraceae bacterium, assembly GCA_902578315.1. Taxonomy (GTDB): domain Bacteria; phylum Pseudomonadota; class Alphaproteobacteria; order Pelagibacterales; family Pelagibacteraceae; genus Pelagilacustribacter. Next base: position 2,021 of record CACHCL010000012.1, on the reverse strand, counting down.
TCTCAATAAAGTAGCCACGTGCTTATTTAAATTATTTTCTCCAAATTTTTTTTTTGCACTACTATTAAAAAATTTGATATTTTTAAATTTATCTACAATTAAAATTAGATCATCGATTTGATTTATAATCTTTACTTGCTCATTAGTTTTTTCAATATTTTCATTGGTGATGTCTTCTATTCCCTCTTCATTATTACTTGGTTTGTTCTCTCTCTTAATATCGGATCTTGCCTCCATACCTGCTACAATTGATTTTCTGGATACTGCAATTACTACGATCACAATTATTCCAGCAAGAGAGTAAAATAATAATTCCATGATTTGATTATACTTTAAAGATATAGACTAAAGAAATATTTTTTAGCGGTTTGATACCGCACTATTTAAAAAGATTTTTGCGCAATTTTCCCAGGTATATTTTTTTGCATGCTCAATGCAAGCGCTTCTATCTGACTTAAGAGCTTCAAGTGCTGCTTTTTTAAGATCGTTGTTTAACGAGCCAATGTTTGTACCGTTAAAAATATCTTTTGGTCCTGCTACTGGGTAAGCAGCTACTGGCAATCCACATTTTAAAGCTTCTATAATTACAATTCCAAAAGTATCTGTTTTGCTCGGGAAAACAAAAACATCAGAAGAAGCAAAGTAACTTGCAAGCTCACCATTTGTTCTCTCTCCTTTAAATATCGCTTCAGGATATTCTTTTTTAAGTTTATCTAAATCAGGTCCTTTACCAACAACTAGTTTCGTACCTTCTAAATCTAAATCCAGAAATGCTCTTATATTCTTTTCAATAGATACTCTTCCCACATAAAGATAAATTGGTCTTTTATATTCTAAATTAATCTTTTTTGGTTTTTGGAATGCCCCGTGATTTGCCCCTCTAGTCCAAACAACCATCTTATCCTTGTCAAAACCAATATCTTGAAGTTCATTTTTCATTGACTGAGTTGTTACCAAAATTTTTTCTGCCTGTGAGTGAAATCCTTTAAGGAACTTTTGAGCAAGCTTAATTGGCAAATAAGGATAGTATAGCTTCAAATATTTATCAAATTGAGTATGGTAAGACGTAGTAAACTTAAGCTTATTTTTTACACAATATCTTTTTGCAAATATTCCTATCGGGCCTTCTGTAGCTATGTGAATTATATCAGCATCGGCTTTAGAAATTAATCTACCTACTCTAGGCCAAACATTAAGAGAAAGTTTTATTTCATTATATTTTGGCATTGGCACAGTAAAAAATTGATTAGGTTCAATATATTCAACCTGATGTCCAATTTTTTTTAATTCATCGCCAAGATTTTTTAAAGTTCTACAAACACCGTTCACTTGCGGATACCAGGCATCAGTAACGATTAAAATTTTCATTTATTTATTTACTACTTTTAAATACGGCTCGTAATCAACAACGTCACCTCTGATTTTATCCCAGTCAATAACTTCCATGCGACCATCAAAATGTTCTACCAAGAAAGTTGCACCTTCTACCCAATCACCACAATTTAAATATCTCACACCATCTAAGACTTGATCGGCAGAATGATGAATATGGCCGCAAATTATGCCATCAACATTTTTTCTTTTAGCATAAGTTGCTAAAGTTTTTTCATAATCGCCTATATATTTTACAGCGTTCTTTACTTTGTGTTTTAAATATTTTGCTAAAGACCAATTACCCTTTTTAAATAATCTTCTAAAAAAATTGATAACAACATTAAACTCAAGTAAAAAACTATAAGCGATAGCTCCTACTTTTGATAACCATGGAGCATATTTCATCACTCCATCCCAAGCATCACCATGAACAACAATATACTTTTTATTATCTGAACTTACATGTATGGCTCTATTTACCACTTCAATATCGCCAAAATGTAATGGTAAAAATTTTCTGAAGACATCATCATGATTTCCCACAATATATTTTACTTTTGTTCCATGTCTTGCTTTTCTTAATGTTTTTTGAATCACATCATTATGTTCTTGAGGCCAGTAAAATTTTGTTTTTAAAGCCCAAACAT
>CACHCL010000011.1 GCA_902578315.1 uncultured Pelagibacteraceae bacterium | reverse complement strand
TAAATTTTTTTCAGCTATAAGAAGTAAAGATTTTGTTGTACACCACCCTTTTGAAACTTTTGATGTAGTAATTCAATTTTTAGAAGCTGCAGCAAAAGATCCCAAAGTTATCGGTATCAAACAAACTTTGTATCGAACCACACCTGACTCTCCTATCGTAAAAGCACTAAGTAGAGCAGCAGAAAACGGAAAAGTTGTTACAGCCGTAATAGAAATAAAAGCTCGATTTGATGAGGAAGCTAATATTGAATTATCTAGGAAACTAGAGAAAGCTGGAGTTCAAATTGTTTACGGATTCGCAAAATATAAAACGCATGCAAAGGCAAGTTTAGTTTTAAGAAAAGAAGGAGCTAAAACGCGAAGCTATGTTCACTTAGGTACAGGAAACTATCATCCAATTAACGCAAAAATTTATACTGACTTATCACTGTTTAGCTCTAATCAAGACTTGGCCAAAGATGTCGAAAAATTTTTCAATTATGTAACTGGTTATGCAAAACCAAAAAAATTGAATAAAATTTTTATGTCTCCATTAAATAGCAGGAATTTTTTTGAAGAAAAAATTGAAAATGAAATTGTAAATGCAAGTAAAGGAAAACCTGCAGAAATATGGGCAAAAATGAATTCTCTTGTAGACCCTGGAATTATTAAGAAATTTTATGAAGCTTCAAACGCAGGAGTAAAAATAAATTTATCAGTAAGAGGAGTGTGTTGCTTAAGACCTGGAATTAAAGGTCAATCTGAAAATATAAAAGTAAAAAGCCTTATTGGCAGATTTTTAGAACACTCAAGAATTTATTGTTTTGCAAATGGTAGCTCTATGCCCTCTCGAGAGAATCAGGTATATATTTCATCTGCAGATTTAATGCCTAGAAATTTAGATAGAAGAATTGAAATTATAATTCCGATAGAAAACAACACTGTGCATGAGCAAATTTTAGATCAAATTATGTTAGCTAACTTTAAAGATAAATCAGAAACATGGTATTTAGATAGTTTGGGAAACTATCATAAAGAACAAGAAAAAGGCTTTTCCGCACATTCCTATTTCATGAAGAACCCAAGTTTATCAGGTCGTGGTAAGTCAATTTTAAGAGCTAAACCTCAAAATTTAAGATTAGTAAAATGAAACCAGAATTAAAAAATCTTTTTAAATTTCAGTCTAATAAAAAGTCTAAGCAAGCCATAATAGATCTTGGATCAAATTCAGTAAGAATGCTCATATACGATAATTTTAAAATTTCTCCAATCCCAGTCTTTAATGAAAAAGCAGTTTGCAAACTTGGAAAAAATTTAGATAAATCTAAAAAACTAAATCCCGATGGAATTAAAGGTTCTTTAAAAGTTCTAAATAGATTTAAAGAAATTTTAGATATTTCAGACGTTCAAGATTTAGAAATTATTGCAACAGCAGCTTTTAGAGAGGCCACTGATGCAAGTGAATTTTTAAGAGAAATTGAAAAAATATTTAATAAAAAACCACTAGTATTATCTGGCGAGGAAGAAGCAAGAACATCAGCAAATGGTGTAATGGTAGGATTTGATGAAGTAGATGGATTAGTTGCAGATTTAGGAGGTGGAAGTTTAGAACTTGCCAGAGTTTCTAAAAATCAAATTTTTGAAACAACCTCTTTACCTCTTGGAGTATTAAGACTTGAAAATAATCCTATTATAAAAAAAAGAAATTTGGGAAAATATGTTAGAAAACTTTTAAGAGATGAAAAATGGCTTTCTAAAAAGAAATTTAAAAATATTTATTTGGTAGGAGGTACTTGGAGATCATTATTTAAATATCATCTCTTTAAAGAAAAACACCCATTACATATTTTGCACCAATATAAACTCTCAAAAGATGTAGCAGTAAAATACTTAAATAGAATTTCAAAATTTAATAAATCATCTTTGAAATCAATGGAATATATTACTAAATCTAGAACTCCCTATTTACCTTTTAGCTCTATAATACTAAACGAAATAATTGAAGCAGCAAGCCCCTCAAAAGTTATTTGCTCAATCAGTGGACTGAGAGAGGGACATATGAATACAATTATAAACCAAGGAATGAGCGAGGATGAAATTTTCAAATTAAAAACTGACGGTATATCTTTTAAAAAAGGGGACTATGGAAAGAGTTTTGAGAAATATTTTAATTTTATTTCACCATTATTTGAAGACAACGAATATTTTAATCGAAGATTACTAACCTTGGCTTGCATCTTAAGTAAAATGGATTGGGGCCTAGGAGCTTTTCAAAAAGCAGAATTAGTTTTTATGGAAGTGTTAAATACTCCATTACTAAAACTAGAACATAGAGATAGAGTAAAAGTTGCATCAGCAAGTTTTTGGAGACATTGTGGCTTAAAATATAATCCGAATTATCAGTTTTTATCCTTATTAAATAACAACGAAATTTTATCCTCAAAGCAAGTGGGATCTGCTTTAAGATTAGCAGAGTCACTCACTAGCATGTCTTCTTTGTTGTTAGATGAATTTAAAATTTATAAAAGAAATAAGACTATTTTTTTGAAAATACCTAACAATCATAGCGATATTGTCTCAAAACAAGTAACTAAAAGACTTAAAAACCTGGCAAGAGAGATGAATGTCGACTCCAATATCATTTATTCTTGAAAATTAATAAATCTTTAACTTAATTTAAATATTTTTTTAGCATTTTTATATTATTAACTGATTAACAGTCTCCCAACTGTGTTGTTAATTAATTAGCCCATCAGCCCAAGGTATCAATATTTCCTTGGGCTGGCCTCTAATTACAAAATAATTTTTCTGATTAAATAGACAGCCAATATTCCACCAAGCATCTCAGCAATGATATAGCTAGGAGTATTTAAGTAATTAATTCCAGTAAATGTGTCTGTAAAAGTTCTTGCGATTGCTACCGCTGGATTTGCAAAAGAAGTTGAAGAGGTAAACCAATACCCCGCTGTTATAAAAGTAGCTACTGATGAAGCGACCGCAAGTTTGCCGCTCTTTAAAGATCCAAATATCACAAAAATTAATCCAAAAGTTGCAATGATCTCAGCTGTAAAAATATTTATTCCAGGTCTAATCTTCTGTGAAAGCTGCAACAAAGGAAGATCAAACATAAAATTTGCTAACATTACCCCTAACATGCAACCTAAGATTTGAGCAGAGATATAAGTGATAATTAAATTTTTTTTAATCTTGTTGGTAAAATACATTGCTAAAGTAACGACAGGATTGAAATGTGCGCCGGAGATATCACCGATTGAAGTAATCAGAACAAATAATCCTGCACCTGTAGCTAAAGTATTCGCTATTAACATTACAGCGATATCATCAGTTAGATTTTGAGCCATAATACCTGAACCAACAATAATCATGACTAAAAAACAACTTCCTATAAATTCACCAATAAATATCTTTTTACTTTTCATTTTTTACCCAATGTTTAATTTTTTCATTAATTATATTATAAGTTTCTTCAGCTATTAAATTTATTTTATCTTTATTTTTAGTTTTTTTTATTTTTTCAACAGGGTCCGCGATGTCCCAGTGCGTAATGGTCTTTTTTTTGGGCCATACAGGACAAACTTCTTTATTGGCGTTATTACAAACTGTAATCACGTAATCAATATCAATATCATTTTTTAAAAATTCATCAAAATTTTTCGAATAATACGTGGCTAAATTAAATTTTTTTCCTTCAAGATACTCTTTAATGTAGGGATTGATTTTTCCTGAAGGATTACTTCCAGCGCTAAATGCGATGAATTGATTTCGGAAATTATTGTTTACAATACTTTCCGCTATTATGCTTCTCGCAGAGTTTCCAGTACAAACAAATAATATTGTTTTTATTTTCCTCATAAAAAATGTATTGAAGTGTCCCGAACTTACGGAACCAAAATTTGATAAAAACCAATAATAAATAATGGAATCTGTAACCCAAAATTGGTTAATATTGCTTTATCCTTAGAAATAAAACCTGCAATTGTCCAACCAACAACTCCCGCTCCATGAAACATTATATTTACTGGATACATATTCAAATTTGTTAATAAAATACCTGTAAGAACTAAAAAAGTACTTAACCATTTAAGGTATTTTTTAATAAACTTCATAATCAATTATATGATTGTAATGTTAAAGTTTTATTAACCAGACGAGGCTTTAACTTTTTTCTCGATAAATTCTGGTATCTCATCACCAAGATCATCGTCTTTTTGATTTTTAGGTTGAAAGGCATACAAAACATGAAGTTTGCAATAAGGAAAATCTCCTTCAGGTTTTCTACCACAAAAATAGAATTTTTCCTCGTTGGGATGACCTATAGGCCACTTGCATGTTTCATCTGTAAGTTCTTCAAGAGATTTCGGGTTTTCTGGCTCGAAGTTTTTGTCTAATAAAATTGATTGAAATTTGGCTTTTCTTGATGTTGGCGCTGGCCCTCTTCTAATCTGCTTATTATCATTGGTTCTAGGTGAATTAGATTGCTTAGAAGGCGCTCTAGCTTCTAAATTTAACCTATGAGCTTTTCCAATTACGGCGTTTCTAGTTGTGTCACCCAATGCTTCGGCTATCTGACTTGCAGTATGCCCTTTAGACCAGAGTTCTTTTAATTTAGCGACTTTTTCTTCTGTCCAACTCATAGTATATAATTACAATATTTAGTAATTATTAAAAAACTTAGGGCATAATATTGGGGTTTAAAACATTAAAACGCATCAAAGCTGTGAGTAGATTTAGTTTTGCACAGTTTTTTTAATAACAGGTTATAAGACTATCAATGGTTGAAATTTCGAAAAAATATAAAATTGGAAAAAGAAGATTTGGATTAGTTAATTGGTACGGAACATGGACATTATATAAAAAAGAAGTTCTAAGATTCTTAATTGTGTGGATACAAACTATTTTTTCACCACTAATTTCATCTTTACTCTTTTTACTTGTCTTATCTTTAGCTATTGGAGCAGATAGAGGCGATGTACTTGGAGTGCCATTTATAACTTTTTTAGCGCCAGGGTTGATTTCTATGCAGGTAATTCAGCAATCTTTTTCACATTCCTCATCATCTTTTATGATTAAGAAAATTGATGGAACTATAGTTGATTTATTATTTGCTCCCTTGTCTGCTGGAGAAGTTACCATCTCAGTTTCACTTGCAGCTGTAACAAGAAGCGTCGTAATTGGAATAGTTTCGATTATTGTATTTCATTTAATTATTGATATTGAAATTAAAAATTATTTAACGCTTATAGCATTCACTTTGCTTTCTTCTTTTATTTTAGGAAATATAGGGATAATTGCTGGACTATGGGCTGAAAAATTCGATCATATGGCTACAGTCACTAATTTTGTAATAGTTCCATTATCTTTCTTATCAGGCACTTTTTATTCAATAGAGAGACTCCCTGATTTTTTGCAAGCAGTAAGTAAAGTAAATCCATTTTTTTATATGATTGATGGTTTTAGATATAGTTTTATTGGTACGTCAGACGGTTCAATTTCTATTGGTTTGGCATATTTAACTGCTTTAAGCTTTGTTAGCTGGCTTGTTTGTTATTTATTGTATAAAAAAGGTTATAAAATAAAATCATGAGTAAAATTTTAAATACCTATAATAGAAAGAAAATCTCTTTTTCAAAGGGAAAAGGAAGTTTTTTATATACAACAAATGGAAAGAAATATTTAGATTTTGTCCAAGGAATTGCTGTTAACTGCCTTGGACATGCTAATGACTATTTAATAAAATCTATCAATAAACAATCTAAAAAATTGTGGCATGTTTCAAATGTTTTCACTATCCCTGAGCAAGAGAGATTAGCGAAAAGACTTGCCCAAAAAACATTTGCGGACTATGTAACTTTTCAAAATTCTGGTGCTGAAGCGACAGAGGCAGCAATAAAATTTGCTAGAAGATATTTTTATTCGAAGGGTCAACCAAGAAAAAATAGAGTTCTTTGTATTAATAATAGTTTTCATGGGAGAACTATTGCCGCTATTTTTGCTAGCAATAGTAAAAAAGCAATTGAAGGTTTTAAACCTAAAGTAGATGGTTTTGATCACTTTAACTTTGGTGATCACAAAGGTTTAGAAAAAGCGATTACTAGTAGAACTGCTGCTATCATGGTTGAGACAATCATGGGAGAAGGGGGCATTAAAGTTATTCCAGATTTTTGCCTCAAAGGCTTAAGAAAATTATGTAATAAGAAAAAAATTTTATTAATTCTAGATGAAGTACAATGCGGCATTGGAAGAAGTGGCAAATTTTTCGCTTTTGAATATGCAAAAATAAAACCTGATATTGTCCCAATAGCAAAAGGTATTGGCGGCGGCTTTCCAATAGGTGCAGTCTTAGTTAATAAAAAAGTAGCATCAGGCATGAAGCCTGGAACACATGGCTCAACGTTTGGAGGGAACCCTTTAGCAATGAGCGCTGGAAACGCAGTTATGGATGTGATGTTTAAAAAAGGTTTTTTAAACAATGTAAATAAAAATGGAAAATATTTTATAAATCAACTTGATAAAATTAAAAATAAGTATCCTAAAGTTATTAAAGAAGTTAGAGGCAAAGGACTGCTTATTGGAGTATGTCTACATGTCAATCAAGCGAAATTTATTCAAAAACTTTTAGATAATAGTTTATTGACAGTAAGAGCTGCTGAAAACGTAGTCAGACTTTTGCCTCCTTTGAATGTAACAAAGAGTGAAATAAACTTAGGTTTAAAAATAATAGAGAAAGTTTGCAAAAAATTTTAAATGAAAAACTTTATAAATATCTCTGACTGTTCTTCAGTAGAGCTTAGATCAATAATTGAAGAGGCAAAACAGAGAAAACAAAATAGAACTGGATTAAATAAATCTGCGCCTGATGAAGATAAGCCCTTTGAAGGCAAGTCGATGGCTATGATTTTTGAGAAACCCTCAACAAGAACAAGAATGTCATTTGACATTGCCGTTAAACAATTAGGCGGATCATCAATTATTTTAAATCCAGATGGCATCCATTACGGCAAAGGAGAGGAAACTTTAAAAGATACTGCAAAAGTTCTATCGGAGTATGTCGACATCGTTATGTTGAGAACTTCATCTCACAAAAATTTAGAGGAGTTCGGAAAACATTTAGATATCCCAATTATCAATGGCCTCTCAGACGTGAGCCATCCATGTCAAATTATGTCTGATATTCTTACTTATGAAGAAAGCAATGGCTCTATTGAGGGCAAAACTGTTTCATGGATTGGAGATGGTAATAATAATATGTCAAATTCTTTGATTGAAGCTGCAGGTAAATTCAATTTCGAACTCAAAATTGGCTGTCCAAAAAAATATTCTCCAAATAAGAGTATTTTAAAACTTGCTAAAAAAGAAAAAATAAAACTAACAATTACTTCAAAACCCTTAGAAGCAGTTATCGGTGCAGACTGCGTTATGACTGACAAATGGGTTTCAATGAATGATAAAGTAAATAAAGTTTCTAAAAAGAAAACTTTAAAACCTTACCAAATTAATAAGAAATTAATGAGCAAAGCTAATTCAGATGCCATTTTTATGCATTGTCTTCCAGTTGGAAGAGGGGAAGAAGTTACAAATGAAGTGATAGATGGAAAGCAATCAGTAGTTTGGAGACAAGCGCTAAATAGAGTGCACGCTCAAAAAAGTATTATTAAATGGTGCCTTGATTAAGGTAGAGGTTTTGGATTATCACCTTTTGAATTCATATATAAAATAACTGAGGCTCTATCCTTTTCTTTTCTAAGTCCAGCAAAAGCCATTTTAGTCCCTTTAATATATGCTTGAGGTTTAATTAAGTAACTATTCATTTCTTCAAAAGACCATTCTTTGGCATAGGCGACCATTGCTTTAGAATATTTATAATCACTTACTGAACCAGCTGTTCTTCCAATCACATTCCATAAATTTGGACCTATCATGTTTTTTCCACCTGCTGCAATCATATGACAGGCGCTACATTTTTTAAAAACTTTTTCTCCATGCGCTAAGTCTCCCATAGCCAATAAAGCTTTTATATCTACTACTTCTGGAACCTTTTCTGAAGACTCAGTCGTGCTGCTAGTTGAGGCAACTTCTAATCCTTCAACTTTATAGGCCGTTTGCTCAGGTTTCTCTACGTGGAATAATATGTCTGTGAATTTTCCAATACCAATAACAATTAGGGCCGTTAGAAGGACTGCGGCTATTACTTTATTTATTTCAAAACTATCCATAATTTTGGTAAATACTTAACAGACGTATAACACGAGTTTTAAAAAAAAAACTTAAAATTACCAAATTTTTTTGCGTCTCTAAGACGCATAATTATGAATAAAACTGCAATAATAATACCCTCAAGATTGGATGCTATACGATTGCCCAATAAACCCCTTAAACTTATAAACAAGAAAGAGATGATTCTTCATGTTTATGAGGCAGCTATGAAGGCAGATGCTGGAGAAGTTTATGTGGCAACCCCAGACAAAAAAATAATCGATACTGTAAAAAAAATTGGGGGAAATGCAATTTTAACAGCAGAAAATCACCAGACAGGAACCGATAGGGTGTTTGAGGTCTTTAAAAAAAATTTAAATGCTAATCCTAATATAATTGTAAATTTACAAGGCGACATGCCAAATATCTCACCAGAGACTATTAATAATTTAGTCGATTATATGAATAAAGGTCATTGTGAAATAGGAACTTTAGCAAGTAAATTAAGTTCAAATGATGAACTAAAGGACGAAAATGTTGTTAAGGTCTTAGTAAAAGAAAAGTTAAAAACGAGCATGTACGTTAAAGCTTTAGATTTTGTTAGACTCAAAAATACACAAGAACTTCAAGCTTATCATCATATCGGTATTTATGCCTTTACTAATAAAGCTTTATCGCGTTATGTAGGTCTTAAAAGATCAAAACTTGAGCTTGAAAGAAAATTAGAACAACTAAGAGCTATGGAAAATGGAATGTCTATACACGTTGGTTATGTGGACTCATCACCATTAAGTGTAGACACTGAGCAAGATTTAGAGGAAATTAAAAAGATAATGGAAACAAATGAGTAAAAAAAAAATTGCTATACAGGGCGAGCTTGGAGCTTACTCACATATTGCTGCAGAAAATCTTTATAAGGATTCTGAAATAAAAACCTGCCCTACGTTTGAAGAAACTTTTAAACAAGCCTACAACGATACTAGTTGCAAAATAGTGATACCAATTGAAAACTCTCTAGCAGGAAGAGTTGCCGACATCCACTATTTGCTTCCAAAATATAAATTGCAAATTCATGGAGAATACTTTCAAACAGTTGAACATAATTTATTATGTAAACCAGATGCAACTTTAAGTGATATAAAATTTGTTAGAAGCCATGCGCAAGCTATTGGACAGTGTCAAAATTTAATAACTAAAAAAAAATTTAAACCAATTATCTCAGCAGATACCGCTGGTTCTGCAAAAGATTTAGCTGAAGGAAATGATATTACAATTGCAGCAATAGCTTCAGAACTTTCGGCAAAAATATATAATTTAAAAATTTTAGAAAAGAATATTGAAGATGAAAAAGGTAATGTCACTCGTTTTTTGATAATGGGAAAAAATATTGAGCAACCTGAATTTGATAAAAATAAAAATTTTATTACAAGTTGTATATTCAGGGTGAAAAGTGAACCATCTGCTCTTTATAAGTGTCTTGGTGGTTTTGCGACTAACCAAGTTAACTTAACCAAGTTAGAAAGTTTCTCAGTAAAGAATACTTTTGATCAAGCAAATTTTTATTTAGATTTAGAGGGTCATATAGAGCAATCTGGAGTAAAAAAAGCGTTAGAGGAATTGGGTTTTCACACCGAAACCTTAGATATTTTGGGAGTTTACGAGGCATCACCTTTTAGGCGAAAATAGTCCACAAAACTTGATTCTACCCTTGTAGTATTTAAATTGATCTTGATATAATCATAATGAGGTTGGCATCAGGTGGATGTTTCATAAACCCGGTCAGGTCTGAAAAGAAGCAGCCGTAGTGAAAATTTTTCAGGTTGTTGCCTGCCTCTTATAAATGACAGACAAAATATTAGCGCTCAAATATAGACCTCAGGTGTTTGAAGATTTAATTGGTCAAGAAATAATAGCTCAAACTATAAACAACGCGATTAAGTTAGGCAAAACACCAAACGCATATCTCTTAACCGGTATTAGAGGCGTAGGAAAAACTACTACAGCGCGATTGATCGCTAAAGCACTTAATTGTGAGAAAAATAAAGACCCAAAAGTAAACTGCTCTAATAAAAATTTCTGCTCAACATGTCAGGAGATAATTAGATCAAATCACATAGATATTTTAGAAATGGACGCTGCCTCAAAAACAGGAATAGACGATATTAGGGAACTTATAGAAAATTCAAAATATAGTCCAACTAGCGCAAAGTTCAAAATATTTATTATAGATGAAGTGCATATGCTTTCAAAACAAGCTTTTAATGGTTTATTAAAAACATTAGAGGAACCTCCTACTAGTTTAAAATTTATATTAGCAACTACGGAAGTTAGAAAAATTCCAGTCACAATTTTGTCTAGATGCCAAAGATTTGATCTCAAAAGGGTAAGTGTTGAACAATTATTTAAACATTTAAAAGAAATATCTTTAAAAGAAAAAGGGAACATAACTGATGATGCAATTAAACTCATAGCCAGGACTTCAGAGGGGTCCGTAAGAGACTCTATTTCACTTTTAGATCGAGCATTAATTTCTCAATCAATTAATGAAAACAAGCCGATAAATGAGAAAAACGTTCGTTTAATGCTTGGTCTTGCTGATAAGAGTAAAGTAATCTCTTTATTAAATGAGATATTTAGTGGAAATGAAAATGAGGCACTTAATTATCTAAAACTTTTAATTGAAGATGGCCTTGATGCTAAAAACTTTCTAAATGATATTTTAGAGGTTTTATATCTTTTCAGCAGAAGAATTAATCTAGGCCAAATTGAAAAGGATGTGTCAGTTTCTGAAACAGAGGCTAAACTTGTTGACCAATATTCTAAGAATGTAGACATTCAAGATATCACATTATTTTGGCAACTAACAATTAAAACAATTGATGATTTAAGAATAGTTGGAAATGAAAATCTTGCTTTAGAAATGTACATCATGCAATTAACTCACTTAAAAAATATAGGTGAAGAAAAAGTAATAGATAACAAAGAAAACTCAAACATTAATAATGAAGATATTCGCTTAGAGAAAAAAATAGAGAATGACAAATTAGAAGAAGGTTTGTCCAACCCAGTGAAAAACCAATTAAAAAGCACTTATCAAATCAAAACAAGCCCTATAAAAAG
>CACHCL010000010.1 GCA_902578315.1 uncultured Pelagibacteraceae bacterium | reverse complement strand
AAATTTTAAATCTATTCAAAATTTAAAAAAACTTAATCAAGATATAAATTTTGTTACCAATTTTGGCAGAGACGTTGAGTATTATACAGGAATTGTGTTTGAAGTATTTTCGGGAACGAAAGAAATTGCTTCAGGTGGTCGTTATGATGATTTACTAAAAAGTTTAGGAGCCAAAAAGAGTATTCCTGCCGTTGGAGCAGCAATAAATTTAAAGAATATATGAAAGATTTAATTACCATAGGATTGCCTAGTAAAGGCCGATTAAAAGAAAAATCAATATCATTTTTTAATGATAGAGGGTTAAGAATTATACAAAGCGAAAAAGAAAGAAATTATTTTGGCACTATCGAAAATAAACCTAACGTTAAAATTATATTTTTACACGCCAAAGAAATCATTCAAAGACTGGGAGACGGAACACTTGATATCGGTGTATCTGGTCTTGATCTTTTGAAAGAGTCAGACTTAAACTTACAAAGTAAAATAAATATTCAAAAAAAACTTGATTATGGAAATGCGAACTTAGTGATCGCTGTGCCAGATGATTGGATAGATGTGCAAACAATAGCTGATCTTGAAGAAATATCATTTGATATAAGATCAAAAAGAAATACCAGATTGAGGGTAGCAACTAAGTATCCGAATTTAACTAACGATTTTTTGATTTCAAAAGGAGTTACCCAGTACAAATTAATACCCAGTCTTGGTGCCACAGAAACATATCCTTTTATCGGTTCTTCAGAAATAATTACTGATATTACCTCTACAGGAAAAACTTTGGCTGATAATAACTTGCGAGTTCTTAAAGACGGACGGATACTTAGCTCTAAAGCATGTTTGTTTATTGCAAAAAAAAAGGCTGCGAAATTGCAGCCTTTTTTAAAATCTTTGGGTAGGTGAAATTACATTCCCATTCCACCCATGCCACCCATTCCACCCATGCCGCCACCCATTGGAGGCATAGCAGGACTAGCGTCTTTTTCTTCAGGTTTATCTGCGATCATTGCTTCAGTTGTAATTAGTAACCCAGCTATTGAAGCAGCATCCTGTAATGCTGATCTTACAACTTTAGTTGGATCAATAATTCCTTTAGCAAACATATCTACATAATCTTCATTTTGTGCATCATAACCTTGAGAAGCTTTTTTACCTTCTAAAAGTTTACCTACAACAACAGAACCATCGACACCTGCATTGGCAGTAATTTGTCTAATTGGAGCTTGAAGAGCTTTTTTTACAATTTCAACACCAGCTTTTTGGTCATCTCCTTTTACTTTAACTCCATCTAAATCTTGTGCAGCGTAAAGTAATGCGCAACCACCGCCGATTACTACACCCTCTTCAACGGCAGCTCTTGTTGCATTAAGAGCATCTTCAACTCTATCTTTTCTTTCTTTTACTTCAACTTCTGTAGCGCCGCCGACTTTAATTACAGCAACTCCACCAGCAAGTTTAGCTAATCTTTCTTGAAGTTTCTCTTTATCATAATCAGATGTTGTCTCATTAATCTCTGCTCTAATTTGATTACATCTAGCTTCAATATCAGATTTTTTTCCTTCACCAGCTACAATTGTGCTGTTCTCTTTATCGATTTTAACTTTTTTACAAGAACCTAGATCACCAATTTTTACGTTCTCTAATTTGATACCAAGGTCTTCAGAGATTACTTGTCCGCCGGTTAGAATAGCAATATCCTCTAACATTGCTTTTCTTCTGTCACCAAAGCCTGGAGCTTTAACAGCTACAACTTTTAAACCACCTCTTAATTTATTTACTACTAAAGTTGCTAAAGCTTCGCCCTCAACATCTTCAGATATAATCATTAATGGTCTGTTAGCTTGAACTACAGATTCTAATAACGGCACCATTGGTTGTAAATTGGTCAATTTTTTTTCAACTAAAAGTACTAAAGGATTTTCAAGCTCAGTTGTCATTTTTTCAGTGTTAGTTACAAAGTAAGGAGAAAGGTATCCTCTATCAAACTGCATACCTTCAACTACATCAAGCTCAGTTTCTACACCTTTTGCTTCTTCGACTGTGATAACACCTTCATTACCAACTTTTTGCATTGCCTTAGAAATCATATCTCCTATCGATTTTTCGCCATTAGCAGAAATTGTTCCAACTTGTGCAACTTCTTCGTTAGCTTTTACTTTTTTAGAAGATGTTTTTAATTTATCAATTACATGTTCCACAGCTTTATCGATACCTCTTTTGATATCCATTGGGTTCATACCAGCTGTAACATACTTAAGACCTTCGTTAACAATTGCTTGAGTTAAAATTGTTGCAGTAGTTGTTCCATCACCAGCATTATCATTAGTTTTGCTAGCAACTTCTTTAACCATCTGTGCGCCCATGTTTTCAAACTTATCTTCAAGTTCGATTTCTTTTGCAACAGATACACCGTCTTTAGTTGTTCTTGGTGCTCCGTATGATTTGTCCATTACCACGTTTCGGCCTTTTGGACCTAAAGTAACCTTAACAGCATTTGCTAAAGTGTTTACTCCAGTAAGCATTTTAGATCTTGCTTCTGTGTCAAATTTAATTATTTTCGCCATTTTATTCTCCTCTAAACGTTATTTTTTACTTTTTGAAATTCCCATTATGTCTGACTCTTTCATGATGCTGTATTCTTTGCCATCAATTTTGACTTCAGTTCCAGACCACTTTCCGAAAAGAACTATATCTCCAACTTTTACGTCCATTGCAGCAACTTTACCATCTTCGTTCTTGGCACCCGGTCCCACAGCAACAACTTCACCTTCTTGAGGTTTCTCTTTAGCAGTGTCAGGTATAATAATTCCGCCAGCAGTTTTTTCCTCACTGTCTAGCACTTTAATTAGCACGCGGTCGTGCAGAGGTCTAAATTTCATATACATTTTCTCCTATAAATTTTTGCTTAGTCTTGATATGGTAAGTTTTGACAATATTTCAAGGGGCAAAAATCATTAAAAAGACCATATAATACTGTATTAATGAGCATTAAAAGGGGAGAATTATTACATTGAAAGAGCTAAACCACCTTGCAGATATATTTAAAAAGTATGACACTTTTATAATTGACTTATGGGGTGTGATGCATAATGGGGTCACTCTTAATCCTAAAGCTATAGAAGCAGTAGAAAATTTGAAAAAAAATTCAAAAAAAATAGTATTTTTGTCCAACGCACCCAGGCCTAGTTCGAAAGTAATTAATTTTTTACTAAAAATGAAAATGGATAAAAAATATCTAGAGCATGTAATGACCTCTGGAGAAGCAGCAATGTATGCAATAAACCAAAAAAAATTTGGAAAGACATTTTATCATCTTGGACCTACTAGAGATATCTCTGTATTTGAAAAAGTAAAAGATAACAGAACTGATCTTCAGAACTGTGATTTTATTTTATGTACTGGACTGTTTGATGATTATGATAATGATCTGGGTTATTATAAAAAACTTTTATTAAAGCATGTTTCAAAAAAATTAATTTGCACCAATCCAGATTTAATTGTTCATAGGGGCAGCGTTGAAGAATTATGTGCAGGTTCTGTAGCAAAAGTTTTTGAAGATCTTGGAGGAGAAGTTGTTTATTTTGGCAAACCACACAAAGAAGTTTATGATATGTGTTTTGGCCCAAAAGAAAAAGTTCTAGCCATTGGTGACAATTTAAGAACAGACATTAAAGGAGCGAATAATTTAAAAATAGATTGTATATTCATATCAGAAGGTGTGCATAGAAAAGAATTTGATAAATTTTCTGAACTAAACAAACTTTTAAAAAAATATGGTGTAAAAGCAAATTTTTTTCAAAGAGAATTAAAATGGTAAAATGAAGATTTACAATAATCCAAATATAAATAATAAACATCGTAACGGCGTAATAGCTATAGGTAATTTTGATGGGTTACATTTAGGTCATCAAAAAGTTATCCAAGAGGCAAAACAAAAAGCAAAAAAAAATAAGATACCTTTTGGGGTTATGACTTTTGAACCTGTACCAGTAATGTTTTTTAATAAAAATATTAAAAATCATAGAATAAATTCTTTAGAACAGAAAAAAACGCAACTAAAAAAATTTAGATTAGATTTCTTAATTATTATTAAATTTAATAAAAATTTTTCAACTCAATCAGCAGAAGAATTTATAAAAAAAATAATTTCCAAAAAAACAAGATGTAAATATTTGTATGTAAGTAAAAATTTCAAGTTTGGTTTTAAACGTCAAGGAAGTATAAAAACACTGAAAAAATTTGAAAAAAAATATAATTTTAAAAATATTGTTACTAAACCTTATAAAAAAGATAATAAAACAATTTCATCTACATTTTTAAGAAAAAAAATAAGATCTGGTAAAATAGATGAAGTAAATAAATTATTAAACCGGAGTTGGTGTATTAATGGCAAAGTAATAAAAGGACAAAGAAGAGGACGTAAAATTGGTTTTCCAACATGTAATTTAAAATTAAGTAATTATGTAATTCCTAAGCTTGGAGTCTATGCTGTAAAAGTTAAAAGTAAGAATTTTTATAGAAATGGTATTGCAAATATAGGTTACAGACCAACATTTAATGGACAAAATTTATTATTAGAAACAAATATCTTTGGAATTAATAAAAATTTATATAATAAAGTAATTAGTATAAACTTTGAAAAATTTATAAGACCAGAAAAAAAATTTAGAAATTTGAAACATTTAAAACAACAAATCAAACTTGATATAAAAAAGGCAAAAAAATAATGTCCAAAGATACTTTACAACTACCTAAGACAGCTTTTTCGATGAAAGCTAGCTTACCACTTAAAGAGCCTGAGATTTTGAAGAAGTGGGAAAAAAATAAAATCTTTGAAAAGCTTAGAAAAAAATCTAAAGGAAAAGAAAAATTTGTTCTTCATGATGGCCCGCCTTATGCGAACGGTCATATACATATGGGCACTGCATTAAACAAAATTTTGAAAGATATGATTACTCGTTTTCACCAGATGAACGGAAAAGACTCTGTTTACGTTCCAGGTTGGGATTGTCACGGGCTCCCAATAGAGTGGAAGATAGAAGAACAGTATAAAAAAAAGAAAAAAAATAAAGATGAAGTACCAATTAAAGATTTTAGGCAAGAATGTAGAGAATTTGCAAAAAGTTGGATCGAAGTTCACATTAAAGAATTTAAGCGATTAGGCGTAGTTGGAGATTTTGAAAATTATTACTCTACAATGAGCTTCGAGGCGGAGGCTCAAATTGTAAGAGAGTTAGGTAAATTTCTTTTAGATGGAAGTTTATATCAAGGGTTTAAACCAGTTCTTTGGTCTACTGTTGAAAAAACTGCTTTAGCTGATGCAGAAGTAGAGTATTTAGATCATACTTCAAATACAATTTATGTTGCATTTAAAGTTAAGGAGACTGATAAAGATTTTCTAAAAGACTCAAGCATTGTAATTTGGACTACTACACCCTGGACTATACCAGCCAACAAAGCATTAGCCTTTAACAGCGATATTGAATACGCAGTTCTGGAAATTGATCAGCTTGAGCATTTTAAAAATAAGAGAATTGTAGTTGCAAAAGATCTAATTGAATCAATTACCAAAGAGTGTGAAATTAAAAACTACAAAGAATTAAAGGTTTTTAAGGGTTCCGAATTTAAAGGAACAATATGTAATCATCCATTTGTAAAAATGGATTTTAAATATGATGTTCCAATGTTGGATGCTCAATTCGTTAATTTGGAGCAGGGAACAGGAATTGTTCATTGTGCTCCAAGCCACGGCCCAGATGACTTCAATCTGTGTTTGAAAAATAATATACCATCACTTTACACGGTAGATAACTCGGGCGTTTATACTAAAGAGGTACCTTATTTTACAAATACACACGTATTTAAGGCTGACCCGATTGTTATAGACAAACTAAAAGAACAAAAACAATTACTTAAAAACGATAAACTTAATCACAGTTATCCTCATTCTTGGAGATCTAAGGCTCCATTAATTTATAGAGCGACACCTCAATGGTTTATCTCTATGCAAAAAAATAAACTGAGAGATAAAGCTATTAAAGCGATAAATGAAACCATCTTTTATCCCAACAAGGGTAAAGACAGGCTTTTATCAATGATTGAAGGAAGACCAGATTGGTGTGTTTCAAGACAAAGAGTTTGGGGAGTGCCTTTGCCAATTTTTATTAATAAAAAAACAAAAGAGCCATTAAGAGATCAAAAAATTATAGATAGAATTGCCTCTATTTATGAAAAGCAAGGCTCAGATTGTTGGTTCACAGATGATGCAAAAACTTTTTTAGGTGATGACTACGATGCCAAAGATTATGAAAAACTAAACGATATTGTGGAGGTATGGTTCGATAGTGGCTCAACGCACAGTTTTGTCTTAGAGAAAAGAAAAGATTTAAAATGGCCTGCAGACATGTATTTAGAGGGTTCAGACCAACATAGGGGATGGTTTCACTCTTCTTTATTAGAGTCGTGCGGAACTAGAGGTAAAGCACCATTTAAAAGTATTCTTTCACATGGTTTCGTTGTAGACGGCAAAGGTATGAAAATGTCTAAATCAATGGGAAACGTCATCTCCCCAGAAGACATATTGAAGAATTATGGTGCAGACATACTTAGAGTTTGGGCTTCAGCATCTGATTATGCCGAGGACTTAAGAATAGATAAAAATATTTTAGTACAACATGCAGAGTCTTATAGAAAAATAAGAAATACCTTTAGATTCATGCTTGGAAATTTAAAAGATAATTTTGAAAAACAGAACTTCGAAAAAATTAAACTAAGTGAATTAGATGAATTAGAACAATTTATTTTACATAAATTATTTTTATTAAATAAATCTGTTGATCAAAATTTAAAAAATTATAATTTTCATAAACTATATAAAGAGTTACTAAATTTTTGTACACTAGATCTTTCTTCTTTTTATTTTGATATAAGAAAAGATGTTCTTTACTGCGATAGTATAAATTCAAAAAAAAGGAAAAATTGTGTTATTGTTTTAAACATAATTTTAGAAAGTTTATTAAAGTGGTTCGCACCAATTTTAGTTTTCACTACAGAGGAAATCTATAGTTTAGTCAATAAAGATAATTCTGAAAGTATTCACGAAAACAATTTTGTAAAAATTCCATCAAGCTGGAAAAATGAGAAGTTAAGTGAAAAATGGTCAAATCTATTTAAAATTAAACAAAATGCAAATATTGCGATTGAAGAGAAAAGAGCTAATAAAGAAATTGGATCAAGTTTAGAGGCAGAAATTAAATTAAAATTAAAAAAAAACGAATTTGAACTTCTAGATAAATTAGATTTGGAAGATTATTTTATTGTTTCAAAAGCAGAAAAAGAATTGTCAAATAATGATGATATAAAAATTGAAGTAAAAAAAGCCCAAGGACAAAAATGTGAAAGATGTTGGAAAATTTTAGAGAAAAAATGCCAACGAGAAAGTTGTCCAATAAAATAGAATTACAATATTTTGAATAGTCTAAAAGAAATAAAAAATAATATTTTTAATAAAGAAAATTTTTATTTTCTAATAATTATTCTTTTGACTTTTAGTATTGATAGATATTCAAAAATTAAAATAATAAATAATTTTAGCGATACGAGGTTTTACCTAAATGACTTTTTAAATTTAGATCTTTTGTGGAATACTGGAATTGGCTTTGGTTTACTTAGTTTAGAGAGCTCAATATATTATCATTTTCTATCAATATTAATTGGTTTGGTAATAGTTTTATTAATATTTGTGGGAATTCAATCAAATAAATTTGAAAAATTTTTCTTTTCGATGATCATTGGTGGCGCATTAGGTAATTTTTATGATAGAATATACTTTAATGCTGTACCGGACTTTATTGATTTACACTATAAAAACTTTCATTGGTTTACATTTAATATAGCCGATATATTTATAACAATAGGAATTATTTTTTATATTTTTAATGGAGTTTTAATTAATAGATCAAAATGACAACTAGAATAATTTTTTTGATTTTATTTTTTTCATTTCTTACATCCTGTGGAGGATTTAAAGATGCTGGAAAAGTTTTAAGAAATGAAAAAACAAAAACAACAGATGAATTTTTGGTAAAAAAAAGGGAGCCTCTTGTTCTTCCACCAGACTATAATGAAATCCCCAAGCCTGGATCAATAGAGGAAAAACAAAAAAATGAAAAAGATAAGATTAAAGAAATCTTAAAAGTCCCAAATGATCAAAATCTAAAAAAAAATAAATCATCAAATATTGAAGAGTCAATTCTAGATAAAATCCGTAAGTGAAAACAAATATAATTAATAAAAATTGTATTCATCATCAATATCTTAACTCAAAAGCTATTAAGAGACTAAAATTCAGTTTTGAAAAAATACTAAAAACTTTGGAAAATAAAAAAAATGAGTTTAAATCATTAGAAGTATTGAATAAAAATTATAAATTTAATTTTAATTCAAGACAACTACTTAAATACAAAAAATATAAAACTATAGTTATTATTGGTATGGGTGGTTCCATTCTAGGTACTGAAGCCATCTATAATTTTTTAAAAGATAAAGTTAAAAAAAAAATAATTTTTTTAAATGACATCGATATTAAAAAAATTAACTTACTTAATAAAAATATTAATAAAAATAAGACTCTTTTTTTGATAATTTCAAAATCAGGCAATACTATTGAAACAATCTCAAATATGTTTTCCCTCGACATACTGAAAAAAAATAAAAAAAATGTGATTTTAATTTCAGAGAAAAATAAAGGTATTTTATTCTCTTTAGCTAAAAAATATAATTTACCTTTTATTGAACATAAAAAATTTATAGGAGGAAGATATTCAGTTTTATCTGAAGTCGGTATTCTTCCGTCGTATTTAATGGGTCTTAATATATCAAAATTTAGAAATAAATTAAAAACACGTTTAAGCAAAAGTGAGAAAAAATTTTTTAAAGAAAGCACCTCTCAATTAGCTTATTTATTGAGTAAAAAAAAAATGAACAATCTAGTTTTTCTAAATTACTCTCCAAAACTTGAATCATTTATGTATTGGTGCCAACAACTAATTGCTGAGAGTTTAGGTAAAAACAATACAGGTTTTTTCCCCGTTGTATCTAATGTGCCAAAAGATCATCACAGTTTACTTCAGCTTTACTTAGATGGACCCAAAGATAAAGTTTTTAATATATTTAGTTTAGATGAAAAATTTTCAAAAAAAATTAATACAAAAAATGTCTCTTTAGCAAAGCATATTAAAAATAGAAGCCTTAACCATATAAAAGAAGCTCAAAAAAATGCACTAATTAAGGCTTTTAAGAAGAAAAATATACCTTATCGGATTTTTAAAATAAAAAAATCTAATGAGGAGACCTTAGGTCAATTATTCTCTTATTTTATTTTAGAGACAGTAATGATTGGTAAATTATTAAATATTAATCCTTTCGATCAACCAGCTGTAGAGCAAGTAAAATTATTCACGAAAGAGTTACTCAATTAGAGTAGCAAAAATTATTTTTGACCTACCATATATTTTAGTAAACTTGATATTTAAGAACTTTTCAAATTTATCTAAGGTTTTTTTCTCTCTATGAATAATTACTATGTGATTTTTTTTATAAAGATTAAAATCTTTAATTAATTTAATATCTTGTAAAAATTTTATATCTGAAAAAGGCGGATCTAAAAAAAAAACATCAAATTTAGCTGAGAACTCTTTTTTAAAAAAACTTTCTGTGCTTATATTATAAACTTCGTAGTTACTTTTCATTGACAATTTTCTTAAGTTTTCATCAAGAATTTTAGCTGATATCTTACTATCTTCTACAAAAGTAACTTTTTTAGCACCTCTTGATATACACTCTAAACCAAAAGAGCCAACTCCTGAGTATAAATCTAAGATATTTGAATTTTTTATATCAACATTAATAAGATTAGAATGTAGTAAGATATTGAAGATATTTTCTTTGACAGAGTCTTTTAAAGGTCTTGTAACTTTATTTTTTAAAAAATTTATATTTTTTCCTTTAAATTTTCCACTTATAATTCTCATTTTTTATTTATAATTTTCCAACCGATATCTTTTCTAAAAAATCCATACTTCCAATTAATCATACTAATCAAATTAATTATTTTTTTTCTTATTTTATAAAAATTATTTCCAGTTGAGGTTATATTAAGAACTCTCCCTCCATTTGATACAAGTCTATCTTTTATGATTTTTGTTCCAGCATGAAACACGAAAGATTTTTTGTCTAAATTCAATCTATCTAAATTTTTAATCTCTCTATTTTTTTTGTAAACACCAGGGTAACCTTTTGAACATAATACAATAGTCATACTTTTTTCTTTTTTCCAATCGATATTAATTTTATCTAAATTATTATTTACTGCATAAATTATTACTTTTAAGAAATCTGATTTTAGTCTGGGTAAAATAACCTGGCATTCTGGATCTCCCATCCTTACATTAAATTCAATAAGATAAGGTTCGTTATTTCTGATCATCAAACCTACGTATAAAAAACCTCTATACGGATTCTTTGCTTTTCTTAAAGCAAAAATTGTTGGCTTAACTATTTTTTTTATAATTTTCTTTTCAATAGTTTTTGAAATTATAGACGCTGGAGAATAGGCTCCCATTCCCCCCGTATTAGGACCTTTGTCGTTCTCTTTTACACGCTTATGATCCTGCGCTGTTCCAAAAAATTTAAAAGTATATTTATCTACAATTAAAAAATAACTCGCTTCTTCCCCCTGTATAAATTCTTCTAAAACTAATTTTTTGGAAGACTTAAATTTACCTTTAAATATTTCTTCTGAAATTTTTAAGACTTGTTTTTTATTTTTACAAATGGTAACACCCTTACCCGCTGCTAAACCATCTGCTTTTACAACTATTGGTAAGCTAATTTTTTCTAAAAAATTTTTTACCTCCTTTTTATTTCTACATATTTTAAATTTTGCAGTCGGGATATTATATTTTTTACAAAGTTTTTTCATAAATGCCTTTGATCCCTCTAATCTTGAGGCGACTTTATTTGGCCCAAAAACTTTCACTTTTTTAGTCTCTAAAAAATTTACTAAGCCCTTCACCAATGGTTCTTCAGGGCCTACGATGACTAAATCAATTTTAAAAATTTTAATAGCTTTATAAATCTTATTGAAATTTGAAATATCAATTTCTAAATTTTCAGCAATATTTTTTGTACCTGCATTGCCTGGAATACAAATAATTTTTTTGGTTAGTTTAGACTCGTGTATTTTTTGGCAAATTGCGTGTTCTCTTCCGCCACTTCCTATTAAAGCAATATTCATGATAAGTCATATATTGTATAATTTATTGATGAATAAAAAAAAAGCTAAACTTATTTTTAAACACAACTCTTTTGAGATTGTAGAAGAAGGTGATTTTACTTTTTGTGCAATTTCTGGAAAAAAAATTATGTTGAAAGATCTAAATTATTGGAATGTTGATTTACAAGAAGCTTATTATTCTCCGAAAGAGGCTAATGAAAGATACAAAAGTCTAAAAAAATAGATTTTATTTCCATCTATTATGTGACCAAATCCATTGAGCTGGATTTGAAATAATCATTTTTTCTAAAACATCATTTAGTTTTTTTGTTAATTCAATTTTATCTTTAAAATCATTTGCTTTAATCTCTTCATGAAATTTAAGAGTGAATTTATCCTTTTCATCTCTCTCAATAAAAACAGGTACTAGTGGAAGTTTATATTTAAAAGCAAGTTGAGCAGGTAAAGTTGTAGTTAACGCATCTTTGCCAAAAAATTTAATTTTATCTCCTTCGCTTACACGCTGATCTATCATTAAAGCAATACTATAGTCTCTATTAATATATTCAATTGTATCCCTTACTCCATTTATTCCCTTTTTAATTTGATTTTTACAAACATATTTTTTTCTTAAAAACTCCATAAACGGATTTAGAAAAAAATTATTTAGCGGCCTGTATATTGTAGCTAATTTAATATCTTGTTTCGTAATTTCCATTGACATTAACTCAAAGTTAGCAAAGTGACCTGAGATAAAGATTCTAGGTTTCTTTTCTTTTAAAATTTCTTTTCCCTGTATTTGGATTTGACTATTATTTTTTCTAAAAAAATCTAAAAAGATATATTCAATAAAAGTTTTACCATAATTTTTCCACATACTTGAGATTATTCTTTTTTTCTCTGAATTTATTATGTCCTTATTAAAAACATACAAATTTTTATCTATTATTTTTCTCGACTTAAAAAAAGGACCAATGAATAAAAACAAATTAGAAAAAATTTTTCTACTTAATTTCAAGC
>CACHCL010000009.1 GCA_902578315.1 uncultured Pelagibacteraceae bacterium | reverse complement strand
GTTCCTGGATAAATGCAAAATTGCCCAGCATCAAAATAGCTAGCAGTGACATCCTGAGATCTTTTTAATTGATGACTTTTGTTATGTGGAATGAGTTTTTTTGACTTTTTCATTTTAAAAGCCCACTGAACAGGGACTTTAAATCGAGACACTGATAACACTGGCACTTTAATTTTTAGCTTATTATAAAATTTACTTATTTTAATCAAATCTCGCTTATCTAAATTTGGACTACAAGGCATAATTGACCATATTTCATCAAATTTGTATCCTAAATTCTCAAATTTTCTCACAACAAATTTATAAACTTCAAATAGTGGTATTGTACCTCCAGAGAGGCTTTTTGGTCTCATAAATTCAATCTTTATATTTTTCTTTCTAACAATTTTAGAAATTTTTTTACTATCTGTCGAAACATGTATTTTATCAAACAGTCTGCTACTCTTTGCATTTTCAATAGTGTAATAAATTATTGGTTTATTTTTAAATTTTTTGATGTTTTTATCTTTTATTCTTTTAGAGCCACCTCGAGCTGGGATTATTAAAAGACGTTTCAATTGTTTCATATTAGTTAAGTCTTTGAAATCCACTTATACTCACCGGATATTTTAAAAGTTTTTTTATGTTATAACCATCTTCACATTTCTGAATTAAAGAAAAAACTTTATCCAATTCCTCAAAATAATTATTAATTATTTTTGTATTATGGGCAACGCAAGAGTAAACGGAGTTAGATGCTAAAAAACCTTTTTTTAACATTTCTTGGGTTATGAGTGTTTTATACAATTGATTTTTTTTGCTTAGAAAACTGAAGTTGCAAATTGCCGGAAGTCCACCTATCTTTATTTTAAGTCCATGTTTTCTACTAAGCTTTTTCCATCCATGAATTATTTTCTTTCCTTTTTTATCAATTATTTGCCAGGATTTTAATCTTTTCATTTCTTTAAGTGTTTCTAAGGCAGCTGCTGGCCCAATTCTCTCTGTCCAAAAAGTACTACTTATAAATGAGGCTTGCGCATTTTCCATAATATTTCTTTTTCCAATAACGGCTGTAATAGCATATCCGTTACCTAATGCTTTTCCAAATAAAGCCATATCTGGTATTACATTATATAATTTATGTATACCTCCAAAATTTTTTCTAAAGCCTGAAGTGCATTCATCAAATATTAAAACTATTCCTTTTTTGGATGCAAGCTTTCTTACTTTTTGCAAAAAAAAGTTTTTTGGTTCTTCATTTCTAATCACTTCCATACAAATTACACCAATATTTTTTTCATTAATTAATTTTTCAAGTTGCTCATAATCATTATAATTAAATGGATAAATACTATTTGATAAATTTTGAGGAACACCCTTTATTGGAAGATTTTTAAGTAAATGAGAATTTAAATTACCCTTGCTTGATAGGTTCGTCGCAAGATACCAATCATGCCAACCGTGATAACCACAAAAAGCAACATTGTCTTTACCAGAAGCTGCTCGTGCTATTCTTATTGCTATAGAATTTGCTTCTCCACCCGTTCTGGCAAACTTAACCATGTCAGCCCAAGGGTGAATGTCCACCAATTTTTCAGCTAAGATTACTTCTTCAGGGCAATTTAGCGTACTCAAGTTTCCATTTTTAATAACTTTCGAAACTGCTTTATCAATTTTACTGTTAGAGTAACCAAGTATATTTGTTCCTACCCCCATTAAACTTAAATCGTAATAATTTTTTCCATCTAAGTCCCATATGGTACAACCTTTAGTTTTTTTATAATAAGCTGGCCATCCGTTAGGTAAAAAAAACTCCGGTCTTTTTGAGAGCAACATATTCCCTCCCGGTATTATCTTCTTAGCTATAGAATACATTTTTTGACCTTTATTCTTTTTTATTGATTTCATAAATAATTCCACTTAGTGGGGTTTATTAGAGACTCTTTCTTACATTCAAGTTTTTTAAAATTATAATTTCCCGTCTTATTTTTAAAATTCACAATTTTTTTCAACTGACTCAAATTATCTATACCTATCACAATCCTGTTAATTAATTTAATAGAACAAACAAATAATAAACATGCTTCAAAAGCTTCAAGTTTGCTTTTTTTTAAAAATGCGTGGTAATTTTTGAAAATTTGATTAAATCTATTAAATTTTCGAGGTAATTTGCCTTTTTTTTTCAAAAGAAGACCTTGCAAAAATATGGATCTAGAATGAAATTCTATTTTCTTTTTTTTGAGTTTTCCAAGCCACCCCGAGGAAACTATTGTTTGATCAAACAAATTTAGAGGACCTTGAATAACATCTGGCGGAAATTTGAAACAAAATTTATCTAATTCTTTTGTAGAGTATATAGAGTAACCAATTTTTTTTACAAAACCTTCTTTTTTAAGTTTTTTTAAAACATTGTATATTTTAATTCCTTTTGCCCCATTAAGGTTATTTGTATTGTGTATTAACAAGCCATATAATTTTTTAATTCTTAAATTATAAATCATTTCAAATGTGGTTTTATAAATTTCTTCTTCTAATAGTTTAAAATTCGTAGATTGTAGATTAGGTAATTTCGATATTATATTAAATTTTTGTATTCTATTTTTTCCTAAATCTTTAACAGCGCTTCCATATGAATATGCAGTATCGACAAAATTTATTTTCTCTTTTTTTAGGAATTCAATGATATTTTTTATTGAATTGTGATTTTGAATTTTTTGTGAATTTATACCGTAAGGTTTACTTAAGTTAGCTGTACCAAAAATTAGTTTTTTGTTAATTGCTTTCAATTTATTTTTTTTTGTTAATATAGTTCTTTATTTTATTTATTATATAATTTTGCTCCTCTTTTTTAATTCCATAATAGAGAGGTAAAGATAGACTTGTTCTATAGTATTCCTGAGCGCCATAAAAATTTTCATTTCTTCTTTTATAAAATGAAAAAGTATTTATCGGTTTGTAGTGAAACTGTGGAAAAATATTATTTTTATTCATATATCTAAAAAACTTGTCCTTATCACCAAAAATCTTTTTAAAATTTAATTTTATTAGAAACAAATGATAACTTGCTAAATTTTTAGTTTTATAGGTCGGAGTAAAAATAACTTCAGAATATTTCGCTAATTTTTTTTTGTAATAGATAAAAGCTTTTTTTCTTACTTTAACAAAATTTTGAATCTTATTTAATTGACCAATTCCAAGAGCACAATTAATATCACTTAATCTATAGTTTGAAGATAACTCTTTAATATCATATTCCCAATAATTTTTTTTTCTTAATATGTTGTGATTTTTTATTAATCGCAATTTATTATTTATAGATTTAGAATTAGTTGTAATAGCGCCACCTTCAGCTGTTGTAATTGTTTTAACAGGATGAAAAGAGAAAACGCTCAAGTCCGAATGTTTGCAAGATCCAACTTTAAACTTTTTATTTTTAATTTTATAACTGGCTCCAAAAGCATGACAAGCATCTTCAATGAGATAAAAATTATATCTTCTTTTAAGCGAATAAAATTCTTTGATATTTTCTGGATAGCCTCCTAAATACATAGAGACAACTGCTTTAATTTTTTTTATTTTATTTTTTCTAATACAATTTACTAAATTTTTTGGTGTCATCTGACCTGTTGAGGGATCAACATCAGATAAAAATATCCTAGCTCCTAAATTTTTAGCCATGCTATAAGAGGCAATAAAATTAATTACAGGCATTATTACTACATCATTTTGTTTTAAGTTAATGCTTTTAAAAGCAAGATCTAAACCAGCGGTGCCATTAATACAGCTAACAGAGTATTTTACTTTTAAATATTTACTTATTTTTTTCTCAAAATTCTCAACTTCTTTACCACTGGTAATAAAATCACTTTTAAGTGACTTTGCGACTAATTTAATATCCTTGGAGTCAATAAATTGCTTATTATAAGTAATCTTTTTCATAAAAGTTTTAATTTTACTTGACTGTTCAATCAATGAACAGTAAATAATGTTCAATTATTGAACAAATATGAAAGACAGTCAAGATTTATTAAATTTAATGAGGGCTATTAAAAATAAACCCAAGCTTTCTCAAAGAGAGATGGCAAAAGATTTAGGTTTTAGCTTAGGCAAGTTAAATTATTGCCTAAAAGCTCTCAAGGAAAAAGGGCTTGTAAAAATTGATAATTTCAAAAAAAACCCAAATAAAATAAATTATTTTTATGTTTTAACACCAAAAGGCATAAGTAAAAAAACTCAAATGACTATTAATTTCATGAAAAGAAAAATGAAAGAGTATGATGAACTAAAACAAGAAGTTGATAACTAAGTTATGTGGGCTGTTATAAGGTTTAAAAAAAATAAGCTGAATATTCTTAAAAATGATCTTGAGAATCGTCTAGGTTCAACCCCTAAAATATTCATACCAAAGTTAAAAATCAAGAAAATTACCAATAAAAAGGTCATACATGAAACAAACTACATACTAGGTGACTACTTAATTTGTTTCCATGAAAAATTTAGTTCTTCTAAAATTTTATCTTCGATAAAGAATTTACGTGGATTAAAATCCTGGGTTGATTACTCAGTAAGCTCACAAAAAAGTATTCTTAATTTTATAGATTTATGTAAAAAAAACTCTGATAAAAATGGTTTTCTTAATCAAAGTTTTTTTGAATTAATAATGAAAAAAAAGGGAATTTTTATCGATGGCCCTTTCACAAATATGATTTTTGAAATTCTTGAAGTACAAAAGAATAAGCTTAAAGTTCTAGTAAATAAAGTAATTACCGTAATACCGAAAAATAATAATTGTTTATTTAGACCTTTATAAAAAAAATTTACTATGCATGTCTTTCCAAACTACTTGAAGGCAAAGTGCGGAGCTATGGTTTTATAATCAAAATAATGCTTTTACAATCGTTAATTTTTTTTCTTAAAAAAAATATTGAGAGAAATCCTCGAAAGTTTATTTTTTTGATATTTTTAGTAATAATCGAGTCTCTGTTTGTAATGGCGTCCTTTGCAGCAGTGGTACCTTTCGCAGATTTTATTGTTGACCCTGAGCTAAAAAATGCTAATCAATTTACAAAATATATAATATCAATTTTTTCATTTTACAGCATTAATTTAAATTATATTTCTTTTTCAGTGCTTTTCGTCATTACGGTAATTTTAACGTCAATATTTTCTGCTTTGATTTTATTTCAAATTTACAAAATTGTAATGGATTTCAAAGTTTCTTTAGCTAATGATTTATTAAGTTCTATCTTGTTTTCAAAATGGAGCCACTTAAATAGTTTAAAACAAGGTCAAATTCTGAATATATTTACAAAAGAAATTCAATATGTAGGGAGCGCGACTAGAGCCACTGCACAAATTTTTTCTAACATATTTAAATTATTTATTTATTTATACGTACCATTTCTAATCAATGCTAAATTTACACTCCAAGTAATAATCACATTTCTGATTATAGGTATACCTTTTTTATATTTAAGTAATTATGCAAAGCGTGTCGGTGAAAAAAGAACTATTCATGCAAATTCTACTATCGACAAATTAAGCGAGTCTTATCATGCTATAAAATTAATTTTAGGCTTTAACTTATCTGCTAAAACTAAGAAAAATAATCTTTCAATGATTAAAACTTTAGAAAATTTAGAGCTTAAGGCAGTAATGTTATCTTACATAATTCCTTTAACATTTAAACCAGCAGCAATCGTTGTTATATTAATCTTTTTTGGAGGAACTTTTTCAACAGCAAAAATCCCTGAATTCGTAGGAATTTTTTGGGGTATGTATGGCGCTATTCCTTTGGTTTCTACTATTTTAAACAATATTCTTTTGACAAGTAATTTTTACCCAAGCTTTAAACAAATCGATAACGTTATAAACGATTGTAAGAATTATCCAGAGATCGATAAAGGTAAAAAATTTGATAAATTAGACAAAAAAATACAATTAGAAAATGTTAACTTTGGATACAATGATGAAAAAATTTTTATTAAAAATTGCAACTTAGATATTTTAAAAAATAATATCACTTCATTTGTTGGAAAAACAGGCATTGGAAAATCTACAATCATAGATTTAATTTTAGGTCTTCAGACTCCAAATTCTGGAATAATCTATTATGATAATCATAAAATAGAAAACATAAATTTAAAAAGTATTAGAGATAGGGTTGGTTTAGTGCCTCAAGATCCTCTTCTTTTTAACACAACTATAAAAGAAAATATTAGGTGGGCAAATCCAGAATTAGACGATGATGCTATTCTAAAAATTTTAGATAAAATAGATGCAAAAAAATTTGTGGAAAGCTCAAAATATGGACTTGATACTTATGTTGGAGAGAGGGGTCTTAATCTTTCAGGGGGTCAAAGACAAAAAATTGCTTTAGCCAGAGCATTAGCAAAAAAACCTAATATTTTAATTTTAGATGAAGCACTAAGTTCAATTGATGTAAAATCTTCAGAAATTATAAATAAATACTTGAAAGAGTTGTCTAACTTTGTAACAATTATTAATATTACTCATGAAATTGATCATTGTAAATATTCTGACAAAGTTTTCCTATTAAAAAATAAATCATTTGTAGAAATTAAAAATTCTGAGTTTAAACCTTTACTATGAAAGATAACAAAGAAATAAATTTAAATAAATCATTCATTTTTTCTGCATTAAAATCGAATGATATGAGATTAAATATTAAGTCATTCTTAGTTAATTTATCTGACAATGAAGTATTTTTTTTAGGAAAAGAGTGCTTAAGAGAGGATATTAGTCCAGATCCTTTCGCACTCGATAGTACAAGTGAATATCTACCAATATTTTTAAAAAGTGGAGGTTTTGTAACTTTAAGAACAAGTCCAATAAATATAAATTTTAAAAAAGATGAAAATTTCAACTATCAATTAAGAAATAAAGAGAAATTTAAAAAAAATAAAATATCTTTGAGCTATTCCCCAATAAAGGTCATTGAATTTGAACAACTCAATAAAAAACTTAAGAATTTTTCCTCTGATGAGTTTTTTTTGAAAATTGAGTATAAATATGAAGGAAAAGAGTTTTACTGTATAACAAAATGTGAGTACATTAATTTTGATTATAATGTCGAAAAAAAGTCTGATGAAAACTCATATTTACAACCAATATGTGGATATATTCCTTTTGAATATAATGGGAAAGTATTTGCTTCATATATGGTTAAACACTTAAAAGATAACTTTAATGGACGATTAAATATTTTATTAAGAGAACAAAGCTATTTATTTAATAATGTTAAAGGTAGTTTTATTAAAAAATTCATTAAATTATTAATAAATAAAATTTTTTTCTTTATCAAAAAGAATGCTTTTACAAAATATATAACAATAGAAAATTCTAGAATAACTTTTTTTCAATACGGCGGTGACGATGTCTAAAATTTTTAACAATAAAAAAGTGATTATTATTGCAGAAGCTTGTGATAATCATTTTGGAGATGTAAAAAACGCTAAAAAAATGGTTCTCCTCGCAAAAAAAGCAGGTGCAGATGTAATTAAATTTCAACATCATTTAGCTGATGAGGAGATGTTAAAAAATGTACCTAAATCAAGTAATTTTAAAATGTCCCTATACAATTTTCTGAAAAAATACTCTTTAAAATTAAGTGATCATTTATTGCTTAAAAATTTCTGTAAAAAAATTGGTATCGAATATTTATGCACACCATTTAGTTATAAGGCAGCTGAAGAATTGAATAAAATTGGAGTGAAATGGTTTAAAGTTGGATCCGGCGAGTTTACTGATACTCCATTTATTAAAAAACTATTAAAATTTAATAAACCTACAATCTTATCAACCGGCATGTCTACAATTAAAGAGATTGAAATGGTTAGTAATATAATTAAAAAACAAAAAAATAAAAAGATTGCTTTTATGAATTGTACAAGTGAATATCCACCTGTACTTGAAGATTTAAACCTAGGTTTCATACCAATATTGAAAAAAAAATACCCTCAAATAAAGATTGGTCATTCTGATCACACTAATGATATTTTATCTTCAATCGCGGCTGTAGCTTTAGGAGCCAGAATAATTGAAAAGCACGTAAATTTAGATAATAAAAATTATGGTCCAGATCGAGATGTTTCAATAAGTTTTAAAAAATTTTCCCAAATGGTAAACTCTATTAGAAAACTAGAAAAATCTCTTGGTACTGAAAAAAAAATATATAAAAAAGAAAAACAAATAAGAAGATGGGCTACAAGAAGTATTGTAAGCATAAGGGATATTCAGAAAAATCAAAGAATTTCATCAAAGGATGTTTGGTCAAAAAGACCTGGCACAGGCATACCCTCTAGATACATGAGTAAAATTATAGGTAAAAAAGCTAAAAAATTTATTAAAAAAAATACGCTTATAAAAAAATCTCAATTAAATAATAAAATATGAAAATTCTTTTTTTTACAGGTTCAAGAGGTGAATGGGGATACTTAAGACCAATTCTAGAAAAATGTAAAAAGATGAGGGTCAAATTTAGTTTATGTGCAACTAATATGCATCTGCTAGATAGTTTTGGATTTTCACTAAAAGAAATTGAGAAAGACGGATTTAAAGTAGACGATAAAATATATATGGCACTAGATGGATACAATAAACATACTGTCACAAAATCAATGGGAATATTAATGTCATCATTAGTTGATACTTTAAGCAGAGTTAATCCTGATTGGGTTGTGTTAGCAGGTGATAGAGGCGAAACATTAATCGCATCTATTGTAAGTGCTTATACTGATATTCCAATAGCACATATTCAAGCTGGAGAACTTTCAGGCATAATCGATGGGCAGGCCAGACATGCGATAGGTAAGTTTTCCAACTTACATTTTGCATCAAATAAAGATGCTGCCTCGCGTTTAAAAAAACTTGGTGAAGAAAAATTTAGAATAAAGTTAGTCGGTGCTCCTCAATTAGATGATTTAAAGAATAAAAAATTTAATAAAATTTCTAATTTGAAGGTTAAGTATAATATCGATTTTAAAAAAGGCTATATCTTAGTAATTTATCATCCGCCCCAAGCACGAATAGAATCTATTAAGCAAGATTTAAATTCCATATTTGATTTTTTAAAGACAGTAAAAATGAAAAAGATTTGGATTTCACCCAATAGCGATGCAGGATCTTCGATTATCAAAAACGAGTTCTTTAAAAAAAGGCAGTCGGATGATTACTTATTTGATAATTTACCAAGAGAGGAATACTTAACACTACTTAAAAATACAAAATGTATTATTGGCAATTCTAGTTCTGGGATTTTAGAAAGCCCAACTTTTAAGGTTCCTTGTGTAAACCTAGGCAACAGACAATTTGGAAGGCTAAGAGCAAAAAATGTTATCGATGTTAATAAAATAAGCGAAAAAAAGATCAGAAAAGCATTTATTCAAAGTCAATCTAAGAGTTTTAAACGTAAAATAAAGAGTGTAATTAACCCTTACGGAGACGGCAACTCCTCAGAAAAAATTCTTAAGATTATTTTAAATACAAAAATAGATGATAAATTGATGTTTAAAAAACTTACATATTAATATGATAAAAGATTATTTTCTAGTAAGCAAAAATGAGAAACTCAATTCAATAATTGAGAAGATTTTAATCAATGGTCATCGTACAGTTATAGTAGTAGAAAAAAAAAAGGTTTTAGGACTAATAAGCGAAGGTGATATTTTAAAGGCTCTTCTATATAAAAAAAATGTAAATGTATCAGCAATAAATTTAATGAATAAATCCTTTAAATTTTTAATGAAAAAAGACGACAAAGAAGCAAAAAAAATTTTTCAAAAACATCTTTGTTCACTTATTCCAGTAGTTAATTCTAACATGATTTTAAAAGATTTATTTACACTAGAAAAATTCCTTCTTAAAATAAAATGAACATTTTAGGTTTTATACCTGCCAGAAAGGGTTCTCAAGGTATCCGTGGCAAAAATTTAAAAAAATTGAATGGTAAGCCACTAATTTACTATACTTTGAAAACTTTAAGCAAATTAAAAACTAATTCAAATATTTTTTCATTTATCTCTACTAATGATCAAAAATTGAAGAGGTATTGCGAATCTCAAGGTTTTAAAATTAATTATAGTAGGCCACATAAGCTATCTTCTTCAAAAAGCAATATTGTAGATACTGCACTACATGGTTTAAAATGGTTTGAAAATTTTAAAAACGTAAAAATTGATGCTATTCTTCTTTTACAACCAACAAGTCCAATAAGAAAAGTAAATGAAATAATTATGGCAATCAATCATTTCAAAAAAAAAAAATTACAATCACTAGCAAGTGTATCACCTGTAAAAGAACATCCATATGAAATCATTGAAGAAAATAAAAAAAAAAAATGGAAGTTTCTTAAGAAATCGAAAAAAAATATTTATAGAAGACAAGAATTTGATAATAATTTTTACTTTGTTGATGGTAACTTTTATATTGTAACAAGTAATTTTCTAAGAACTAAGAAAACTTTTATAAAAGAAAATTACACAAAAATCTTTAAATTAAAAAGAAATTGGCCAGTTGATATAGATAACATTGAAGATTTTCAGGTTGCCTCTTCACTTTTAAAATCAAAAAATGATTAAATATCCGAAAAAGATTAACAAAGCTGATTATAGTGAAAATATAAAAAATCCAAAAACATTCTATGGGCTTAACCCAAAAATTGAATTTTGCAGCAAGTGTACGTATAGTAACCAAAAACCTACCACTGAAAAAGAATACAATCATAAGATTAATACAAAAAAAAGTACACTTACTATTGAAAATAATGTTTGTAGAGCTTGCAAAGTATTAAAAGAGAAAAAAAATACAGATTGGAGCAAAAGAAAAAAACTTTTAAAAAAAATTTGTAACAAATACAGAAATAAAGATGGTACATACGATTGTATAGTACCTGGTTCGGGTGGAAAAGACAGTTTTTATGCATCATATATTTTAAAGTATGAATTTGGGATGAATCCTTTAACAGTAACTTGGGCCCCACATATTTATACATCATGGGGTTGGAAAAATTTTAACTCATGGATTCACTCTGGTTTTGATAATTATCTTTTCACTCCAAATGGAAGAACACATAGATTATTATCTAGATTATCTTTAGAAAATTTGTTTCATCCATTTCAACCTTTTATAATGGGTCAATATTATTTTCCAGCTAGGATAGCGGCAAAATTTAAAATACCTTTAGTTTTTTATGGTGATACTAATGCAGAATTTGGTCACAAGGAGGATTTTTCTAACCCACAGAGAAATCTTCACTTTTTTACAACAAATAACACCTCGAACATCCATATTGGCGGAACTTCTTTAAAGGATTTGAAAAAAAATTTTAAACTTAATCAAAAGGATCTTGATCCTTATTTACCTTTGAAACCAAAAGAGTTAAAAAATATTAATCTCAATATTCAGTATCTTGGATTTTATATTCCTTGGC
The DNA here is from genome assembly GCA_902578315.1 of uncultured Pelagibacteraceae bacterium. GTDB lineage: Bacteria > Pseudomonadota > Alphaproteobacteria > Pelagibacterales > Pelagibacteraceae > Pelagilacustribacter. The sequence goes on along the minus strand of CACHCL010000009.1, from coordinate 2,415 downwards.
ATCCGCAAGAATGTTATTATTTTGCATCTGAAAATGGGAATTTTTCAGCTGCACCAGAGAGAAATGCAGGTACCCACCAAAAATATACAGGCATAGATGACAAATTAGACGATTTTCATTATTACACAACTTTTATAAAATTTGGTATTGGTAGAAGTACTTATGATACCTCTGTTGAAATAAGAAATGGTGAGATAGATAGAAATGAGGGTATATCTTTGATTAAAAAATATGAAGGTGAATTTCCAAATAGATTTTCTCAAGAAGTCTTTGACTATTTTTCAATTAATAAAAAGGAGTTTCCACAAGCCTATAAACAATTTGAAAAAGCAGAAATGGATATAGATTATTTTAATTTGTTAACTGACAAATTTAGATCACCACATATTTGGAAGTATACAAAAAATTCATGGAAATTAAGGAGAAAAGTTTGGGACAAGTAATGGATAGTTTTAAAATTAATTATTTTAATAGTTATAAAAAAAATGGATGGGTAGTAGTTCCAGGTTTTTTTTCGAAATCAAAAATAAATGAAGTTAGAATGAAAATTAACAAACATTTAAGAAAAAACTATAGAAAATATAAAGGACGCGATATTAATTTTGTAGGAGATGAAAAAAAATTTTCAAAAATAAATACATTTCATAAACTACATGATTTTAATTTTATTAAAAGATTAGCAAATACTGAAAAAATAAAACAGATTGCAAGTAACCTTCTCGAGACAAAAGGTCTTGAACTAAGAGCAAGTGAACTTTTTGCTAAACCAAAAAATATAGGATTAAAAGTTCCAATTCACCAAGATAATTACTATTGGAATGTTATTGGAGGAAATGCTTTAACAATTTGGATAGCAATGTCACCTTCATCAAAAAAGAATGGAGGGATATTTTATTTCAATAACTCACATAAACACGGGATACTTCCCCACAAGTCCTCTTTTGCAAAAGGCAGTTCTCAAACTATCAAAAACTTAAATTACCTAAAAAAATTCAAAAAATCGTTTCCAAAATTAGATATAGGAGACGCGCTTATTCATAGCTGTATGGTTGTACACGGCAGTCATAGAAATAAAAGCAATGTACCAAGAAAAGGCCTGACATTTCAATTTAAATCAAAAAAATCAAAATATAATTTAAAGTTAATTAAAAAGTATGAAAAAAAATTAAAATATCAAATTACCTTAAGGGAACAAAAAAATAATGCCGGGTTGGGAAGTAATAGATAAGAAAGAAAGTAACGCCCTTCAAAAACTTTTTAAAGAAGGAGGGGTGTTATTTGCACATGGTTTCAATAAATTTAGAAAAAAATATCACGTTAGGGAATTTGAAAAATTATCTGCAAGAAAATTTAACATGAAATTTGCTCAAGCAGTTTCTAGCGGAACAGCAGCGATCAAAATAGCTCTCTTGTCCTTGGGTGTAAAGAGAGGAGATGAAGTAATAACACAAGCTTTCAACTTTATTGCCACAATCGAAGCCATCCTTGATATTGGAGCTAAACCCATAATTGTTGATGTTGACAAGACACTTAACATGTGTCCAAAATCTTTAAAAAGATCAATAACAAAAAAAACAAAAGCGATTATTCCAGTCCATATGTTAGGTGTTCCAGCTAAAATGGGAGCAATTATGAAAATTGCCAAAGATAAAAAGATAAAAGTAATTGAAGATAATTGTGAGGCAATGGGTGCAAAACTAGGAAAAAAATACTTGTGTGCGATAGGCGAAATTGGAGTTGTTAGTTTCGATTTTAGTAAATCAATAACTTGCGGCGAAGGCGGTATGATTTATACAAATAATAAGAAACTTTTTAAATTTGTCAGAGAATATCATGATCATGGTCATGAAAATAATATAAAACTTCCAAGAGGGATGGATACCAGAACAATTTATGGATTTAATTATAGAATTACAGAAATGCAAGCTGTAGTTGGTAAAGTTCAATTATCCAAACTTGACAAAATAATAAACTTACAAAAAAAAAGATACAAAGAACTCAATAACGTACTAAAAAAAAAATATGAGTTAAGAGAAATTCCCAAAAATAGTAAAATAACTTTTGATACTTTTATTTTTTTCATAAAAAATAAAAATATTAGAAATAAAGTTATTAAATTATTAAACAGGAAAAAGTTTGGCACTAAAAACCTGCCAGATGCAATTAAATGGCATTGTTCTGCATTTTGGGATCATGCTTTAGATAGCAAGGAAGTGAAAAAATCAATTCCAACAAAAAATTTACTCAATACGGCGATTGCCATTCCTATATCACTAAAAAGATCAATAAAAGAATATAGAAATTTGAGCAACCAAATCTCTAAGATTGCTTAGTTGTAATTTAATGTCCAAAAGAAAAGATAAGGCAAACTTAAAAGATATTAAGTTGAAAAAAATTAACTTTCTTAATCACTCT
>CACHCL010000008.1 GCA_902578315.1 uncultured Pelagibacteraceae bacterium | reverse complement strand
AGCGCTGAAAATCCAGCTATGTTTCTCAGGTGACATCAATAACAAGAGACCAAAACCTATGATACACAAACCTAATATAAACTTATTATCCATTGACAATTTGTATTCTTACATTAATGTTTAAGGTAATTCCATATCACATGGAAAAGATGATGTTTTCATCTTGCAAAGTGTCAGCATAGATCATGCTGAATCTCTATGGGGATTGCAAAGATCGCAGAACAAAGGAGTTGATTATGACAAATAGGTTCAGTCAGCTGTACAAATCATCTGCGATAAAAAAAAATTCGCAAAAGATTTCACTACAGTTAAGCAAAAATCAGACTGCCGTGGAAGTTAACGGAGGTGGTTCGAGTGGTTATACCTTGAAGAATGGTCCTCGAAAAGGGCAGATTCTTAAGCATTTAAAAACAGAGCCAAAAAAACTCTAACATTCCTATAGAGCGGGCTTTCATAAGCCCGCTCGAGTCTATAAAGTCCCATAAATGCCGAAGCAGAACTTTTACAGCTTAAATTTTCAAGACCTGAAAACTTTTCTTGTAGAAAAGATTGGAGTCGAAGAAAGTAAAGTCAAAATGAGAGCTCAACAACTTTACAAGGGAATATACCAAAAAGGAATAACAAGCTTTACTGATTTAACTACTGTTACTCTTGAACTCAGAAAAGAATTAGATAATGCTTTATCTTTAGAGTTACCAAAAATTGTCAAAACTGAAATTGCAGCTGATCAAACAATAAAATGGCTTTTAGAATTAAACGATGAAAATAAAAATTTAATTGAGGTCGTATTGATACCTAGTAAATCACATAACACTATCTGTGTATCAGTGCAGGTTGGATGTGCCATGTCAAAGAATAGTGCATGTATTCATTGTGCAACTGGAACACAATTACTAGTCAAAAATTTATCTGCTAGTGAAATAGTTATGCAAATGATGATAGCTAAAAGGTACCTCAATGATTTTGGAGATCAACGACTTTTAAGTCGAGTCGTATGCATGGGCTCCGGGGAGCCGCTAACCAATTATAAAGCAACGAAACAATTTATTAAAATTTTAATGGAACCTGAGGGAATTCATATGGGAAAAAAATCGATAACTTTATCAACTATTGGAGTGCCAGATAAAATCATTCAATTTACTGATGAGGTAGGGGTTCATTTAGCACTTTCAATTCACGCAGGAACAAATGAAAAAAGAAATAAGATCATTCCTATTAACAAAAAATATCCTTTAGAAGAAGTTATTAAAAGTTGTAAATATTACACAAGTGTTGTGAAAGAGAAAGTATTTGTCGAATATACTCTAATGAAAGGAATTAATGACAGTCCGGAAGATGCACGAGAGTTAGTAAAAGTAATGAAACAGTTTCCGTCAAAATTAAATTTAATTTTTATGAATACTTGGCCAGGATGTAAAATAAAACCTGTCTCTGAAGATAAGACAAATGAATTTGCTCAAATAGTTAAAAACGCAGGATTTATTGTGACGGTTAGAAGAAGTGGCGGCGCTGATCAAAAATCATTAAGTGGTTGTGGACAGTTGAGAACCTCAAGTTTGCCGGTAAATAAAAAAATACATTGATGTATGAAGGTCTAAAAATATTATTGGGAGGAATAGTTGCTGACGCCGCTAGTCGAACGCTTCATTGGATATATTCTGATAAGAAATTAAAAAGTTATATAAAAGGTAAAAAAGATATTGCTTTTTTTAAAGAAAATAAATGCCCTTTCTATTCTGTGCCTCTAGGCAGAAATTCTGGCTACGGTGACATGGCCATGGTAATGTTTCAAACAATAATTACTTCTAAGAAAAAATCGGAAATACTTGATAATTTCAAAAAAAATATAGTTAGATTCTTTGGACCTGGTTCTAATTACTGGAAAAATTTGAAAGAGAGAAAAAAATATAAAAAAATTAAATGGAAGCGTGCACTTAAAGGCGAATGGCTGCATCAGAACACACTTGAAACCATTCAAAACATCAAAGCAAAAAAAAGGGTCACAGGAGGAACAAAAGTCACAGAAACCGATGGATTCCTAGGCGCACTTTCATATTATTTTTTAGTAAGCAAAGAAGACAAAGAAATTAAAAAAATTATTAGAACTGTGGGTAATTCTCATAAAAATGAATTATATGGATTAGCTAGATTGAAGATTATAGATTTAGCTAGCAAAGGAGAGGAAAATCCTATTCAAAAGTTCATTAAAATAAATCAGAAAAATATCTATTTTAAAGAGGTAATTATAAATATTAAAAAGGTATTAAAACTTAAGAAACAAAACCATATAAATGTAGTTGCTAAATTGGGCAAGGCTTGTAGTGATAAAGGGAATTTTTTGAGCTCAATTCATTGTATAATTACCTCAAACAATTATGAACCAGCTGTTATTAAAACAATCAAATCAGGCGGTTGTAATTGCAGCAGGGCTTTTTTTGTAGGAACTTATTTCGCAGCATTAAAAAATAGGAATATCCCTTTAACTTGGATTAAAAAAACCAACGCAGCAAAAAAAATTTTAGAATATATTTAAAATAGTGTCACTAGAAACAAATACAGAATTACCAAAAGATTTAAAACTTACTAAAGAATTTCTCGAAGCATTTAAAGTCATGAATGAAACTTCAAAAAATGTTTTTATCACTGGTAATGCTGGAACAGGAAAATCGACTTTGTTAGAATATTTTAGAGAAAAAACAAAAAAGAATACCGCCATAGTTGCTCGTCAAGGAATCACTGCATTGAAAGCTAAAGGCCAAACTATTCATTCATTTTTCAAATTTCCAATTCATTTTGTAACGAAAAAAGATGTTAAAACGTTAAGAGATAGGGAATTAGTTCAAAGGTTGGATACATTAATTATAGAAGAAGCTTCTATGGTAAGTTCCGATATGTTTGATGCTATTGATACTTCTTTAAGAAAAAATAGAAGTATAGATAAACCTTTCGGAGGAGTTCAAATAATTTTATTTGGAGATCTTATGCAGCTCCCTCCAATAGTTGGTGGGGAAGAGGAACTTTATGAAAAGTTTTATCAAGGTGGACGTTATTTTTTTGACTCTTTTATTTATAAAAAAACTGAATTTGAAAAAATTGAATTAACAGAAGCTTTTAGGCAAAAAGAAAAAAAATTTCTCAATCTTCTTAATAAAATCAGAAAAGGAAAAATATCTAATTTGGAACTTAAAAGTTTAAATAGCCAGGTTATTGAATATGAAAATTTACCAAAAGATGTCATCGTGTTAGCGCCTAGAAATAATAAAGTTGATGATATCAATTTGAGTAAATTGTATGAGCTAAAAACAAAAACATTTATTTATTCTGCGATAGTAAAAGGATCTTTTAAAGACTCAGAGTTCCCAGTAGAGCGAGAATTGAAACTTAAAGTAGGAGCTCAGGTAATGGTAGCAAAGAACGACACAGATCCTACAAAGCGATGGGTCAATGGAAGTATTGGTGTCATTCAACACTTATCTCAAGATGAGGTGAAGGTTTTGATCAAAGGAAAACTTTATAGCATTGGTAAAGCAAAGTGGGAGAAGTTTAATTATCAAATTAATGGAAGTTTTATTCAGCAGAAAGTTGTTGGCTCATTCATACAGTTCCCTTTTAAATTAGCTTGGGCTGTTACGATTCATAAATCTCAAGGACAAACTTTTGATAAGATCGCTCTCGATCTAGATACTGGGGCGTTTGCCCACGGCCAGACTTATGTAGCCCTATCTCGGGGGAAAACATTGGGTAATACTTTTATTTTGTCGAAAATAAATCAGAAGGACATAATTTTTGATAATCGTGTAAAAGATTTTCTTGAAAATAAAAAAACTATAAAAAGTCCTAGCAAAAAGGTTATTGGAAAAAAAACATACGGAGCATTGGATGATCAGAAAGACGAATCAGGTTGGAGTATTAGTGATGATAGAAAACTAATTGCTTTATTTAAAAGAAAAGTGCCAGAACATGCTTTATCAAAGATATTCAAAAAAAGTCTTAAGGAAATAAAAGAAAGAATTACTTATTTAAGAAATAAAGATTAGCAATAACCCTTATTGACCTTTTCTCTTAATTTTTTTTCATAATACTTCTTAGCTAAACCTGAAGATGGAAAAGATTTGCTTTGTTTTGCAGGATTTTCAATACCAATTCTGCCATAGCAAATGCTTATCGATTTACCTTTAAGCTCTATCTCCCAGAACTTGTTAGACTTAGCATCAGTATATTCTAAGTGTTTTTTCATATTAGTTTACAGCTGTTTTATCCTCCGGATCATCAATATCTATGATCTGATCTTCTTCTACATTACTTTTAGGCATATCTTTAGCTTCATTTAAACCATGTTTTTTCTGGAACTTTTCAAAAGATTTCTCTAACGAATTTTTAGAACCCCAACCCGTATCAACTACTTTCTGCAAATTCAACGCGTGGTCTCTAAATGATTTAATCGTACTCTTTAAAGATTTTTTCAACGAAACAAATTTATCAATTAAAAAAGTGGCATTTTTCGAAATCTCTTTCACATTCTCCATTTGTTTATCTTTACTTTTGATCGTTTCAATAATTTTTATAACCGGCAATAAAGAACCCGGACATGCTAAAATTACATTCTTTTTGTATGCTCTATCCATTAATTCAGTATCTTCTTCTATTGCTGCTAAATAAGCAGGAACAAACGGAATAAAAAGTATAACGCTTGGAAAAACATTTTTATCTAATATCTTTTGATAGTTTCTCCCCGAAAGAATTGTTATATGTTTATCTATAGCTGATATATGTTTTTTTAAATGACTTTTTCTTGTTTTTTCATCATTTTTTTCATTTACAAAATTTTTCCAATCAATAAGCGATACTTTACTATCAACAACAACATGATCTTCTTTTGATAAGTTCATAATTACATCAGGTCTAACACTCTGTAATAGTTCATCATTTACTTCATTATAAACTTTACTTCCTTCTTGAACTGTAAAGTCAGTATTAATTGATAGCCCATGTATTTCTAATAATTTTACAAGAAGTTTCTCTCCAAAATCGCCTTGATACTTGACATTTCCGGTTAGTTTATCAACAAAGTTTTTTGTATCATTAACATATTCTTCATATTTTTTTACATCTCTTTCGGTGTTTACTCTCCATTTTTCAACATTATTAATTGTTTTTAATTGCTCTTTGGCATTCTCTCTTTCTAATTTTAGAGTACTACCTATCTCATCTTTTGCTTTATTTAATAATGTAATTTCTTTATTAAAAGCTGCTATCTGACCTTCTAGTTCTTTATTCAATAGATTTTTTTCTTCAAGCGCAGATCTATCAACTAAGTTTGAGCTTTTAGTCTTGAAGTATAAAAACCAAAATATAGAGGCCAAGGTAAATCCAACTAATGTATAAATTAAGGGTTCAAGCATTAGTGTAGTACCTTTTTTGTAGTTTCTTCACTATTTTCATCACTATTCACAAATTGTGGAAAAGACGTTTGAAGATATTCTCTTTGATTCTTCATGATTTCATCAGAAGATGCTTTGTTGGCATAATCATAATCTGAAGTATGAAGATTAAATACTGCCATCTGTTTTACATGGAAAAGAGCTGCATAGACTCCCCACTGTTTGTCGATTTGACTAGTATCTATAATTTCTATTATCTCATCGCACTTTTGTTTTAACACAGTGTTTAATCGGTCTTTTTCATTTTCTCTTAGCTTTAATTTTTCATCAGCCTCTTTATCTATTTTTGGTTTATTAAATGGTACTACATTGTCTTTTGACTTGTTTTTTTTTGTTTTAGGCATTTTTTTCTCCTTTTTTGTTAATGAGTAAAAAAAGACAAGTAAAAGGAGCAGAAAGGAAAGAAAGAAAGGACCTCCAGATATTTGTCTTATTTTTACTCATAAAAGCATAAAATCATATAAATCTTTGCATGTCAACAGTAAAAATAATCTTTTTTTACTTTATTTTTGCATAAAATAAGTATATATAAAGAGCATGGATTCTAAAAAAACATTATTGGCTATTAATAAGCTACTTTTAACTAATTTATTAAAGTTTGCTGACTTATCTCAAAGTCAATGTTCACTGACACTTTCTCATCATCGGAATTCGTTGGTAGGCTATATTTATAGATACGATAAAAAGATATTTCCAAGAAGTTTTTCTTATTTCTTCCTTTTAAGTATTTATCGCGCTTTAGCTAAAAAACAAAATCCTAAAGAAAAAATTAGTAGATTTGATTTATTTTATAACATGATATTAGAGCATGGAGGAGTTATTGAAAAAATTCTCATTCCCGCTTTAGAACATCACATTTTATCGATTTCAAGTTTAAATAGAGGAGTTAAAATAGGCTTTGGGGAAAACATTGCAAAAAATAACGAGGATGTATTTGATAAAGATGAAATTGAAATAATCGATAAGTACATTTCAATTATAGAGTCAGAAAAATATGAAAATTATAAAATTTCTTTACGAGGTTATGATTGTGCAGATAATTTGTCAGATAATGATAAAAATGAGATAGGAGATAAAAACCTAACAGAGATTAAAAATTTTGAAATAGAAATTAATGCCATAAAAAATTTTTACGTAATTTGTGAAAGTCTTAGAAAAATATTTTTACCTAATTTCTATTCACCTTCTGATTATAAAAAAATAAATTTTCTAAATAACAAAGATAGTGGTTTTTTAATGAAAAAAAGCGCAATCAGAAAAAATTTTAAAATCAACAATTTTTCAAATTTATTCTTTTTTAAGGCTAACGATAATTATATGCACCCAACTATTTCTATAGGCGATGATTGTTTAGCAATTAAAATTTCACCAAATGATAAAAGTATCTTTGATGGAGGTTTATTTATAATAAGAGAATTAAAAGGTACCTGTATTAGAAGATTACAGTTTTCTGTATTTAAAGATACTTATCAAATAATTTCTATTCCTGATAATAAAGATTATTCGAGGCAAACCTTTCCTGCTGTAGACAACGAGGGTAAATCTAGAATAATAGGAAAAATAATTTGGCGTTCAGGGTTTACTACTACAAAAGAAATTGAAGAAGACTTTCAAATACCAGAATTTTTAAGAGGAGATAAAATTCCCGAACCAAATTTGTTTGGTGATCAAGCTCATCAATCTGAAAATGATTTGAGCCAAAAGGATATTGCACATATTAATAAAATTTTGAACAAGAAGGATTTAAAATTATTCGAAATTGATGAACTTGTTAACAAATATAGAAGAACTCAATATTTAAAAAGACATATAAATGATCACCCAAAAATAAGAAAAATTTTTCCGGGTGGTTTATTTACCGATGAAATAGATGAAATTTCAAATGATGTTATTAAAAAGAAGAGAGCTTAGGAAAAAAAAATATGATGTTTGCTTGGTTTGATATTGAAAGTGACTCTGGAGCTTGTCAAAAAGCAAGCGTTTTATCAATATCTGGAGTTTTGACAAATGATAATTTTCAAGTTTTAGATGAATTTACATTGGAAGCTAGACCAAGACGAAGTCGTCCAGTTGAAGTTGACGCAATGTTAGTGAACGGGCTCGATATAGATCACCTAATGAAACAAGATACATATGGTGTAATGTTAAAAAAATTAGAAGAGAAGTTTACCAAATGGAAATCTATGGGAGCAGTATTTGTAGGTTTTAATAACTCAAATTATGATACACCTCTTTTGAATCACAGTCTGTTTGTTAATTTAAGATGGCCATATCTAACCAATTCAGAGCAATTTGATTTATTGCCTGTTGTACGATCTGTAAATCTTTTTGCTCCTAACTCAATTTCTTTAGAACTAAATGATAAAAATTTACCAATCTATAAATTAGAGTCTGTTTGTAAAATGAATAACATTAAAACAAAATCACATACCTCATTAGGAGATACTCGTTCAACCCTTAGATTAGGTGAGCTGTTAGCCAAAAAAGCTCCAGAAGTTTTTAAGGCCTCTTTAGCTTTAAAAAGAAAAGCAGATGTTTTACCTAAACTTGAGTCAACACCGATTTTTTGTTGGATGGAGGCATGGAGAGTTGCAAAAATTTACACTGGAACTTTAATTGGAGAAGGGGTTTATCCCGGATGGTACTGGACATATGACCTAAGAAAATCACCAGAAGAAATTTTATCAGTAATTAATGACACCGACTTATTTAAAAAGGAACTTGATGCGTCCCCAAAATTTGTAAGAACCCAAAAAGCCAATCGTGCACCTCTCTTAATGGATAAAAAATATGCACTATTGGATGATGTATATAAAAATTTGGGAATGAAAGAATTAGAGAGAAGACAGAAAGTGATAAGCAACAATAGAGAAGATATTTTTAATAAAATTAAATCTATACAACAATCAAGATTGGAGGAAAAAATGGAAAATGATCAGAGAAAATTAGAGCCAGAGCAAATGATTTATAAACTTAACCCATCTATTGAAGAGAGAAAATTAATGGATGCATTTAATCTGGCGGAAACAAACGATGAAAAGAAAAAAATATTTAATAAATTTAAAAGGGATGAAATAAAGATTTTAGCTGAAATGGTTATTTATGAGGAACATACTGAAGAAGATTTTATTAAGATACTAAGTAAAAGAGATTACACAAGAATAAAAAAAAGAATAGCTAGTTTTATTTTAAACAATGATGGAGATGACTCAGTATTTACAAATATACCGGCACAGTTTGCAAGACTTGATACTTTAAAGCTACAAGCCGAAAATGATGAAGATAATGAAAAAATGAAAAAATTAATTAAACTTGATAAGTATCTTTTTAACATGCAATCAAATTACGAAAAATATATTTAATCACATGAGCCGTAAAATTTACAAATATTTTAAAGAAAGTATAAAAAATAGGGAAGATTATTTAAGCCGAATGGATGATTACTTTACTTATCGTGCGCTTTATAAACAAAGAGAGCTTAGGCTTTTAGTGAGATCTCCTTTTATGAGTTTATTTATCTTTATTTTAAATTTACCAACCAAAATTCTTAAATACTTTAGTCATTTGAAGGATAGACGAGATTACGAGCGAGCAAAAGTAGATATTGAAATTATGGAAGAATTTATTAAAGAATACGATAAAACAGTTAAATTACAGCATGAATGGATAGATAAAACTATTTTACCAATCTTAAATAAAGATAAAAAAAAAGATAATGAAAAACATCATTAAAATACACGAAAAGGAATTAAATAATTCAATTACAGAAATTCGAATAGAAGAGATTAGGGATGTTGATTTTCAATTCAAGCCATATTGGTATATTTATTGTATATTAGAGAACGGTAGAAGAATTGAAATAGGCCGATCCAATAAAAAACCTAAGTGTTATAAACAAGTATCAGTTTATAAATAAAATGTTTAATTGACTTTTGTTTTAAATATAATTATTTGTAAAAAATATTTATGAGTAAATTAATTGAAATTACTGACGACAACTATGAAAAAGAAATTTACCAAAGTGATGATATTTGGTCAGTAACTTTTTCTGATCTTGAACATTGCTCACCATGTAGAGCTCTTCACCCAGTTTTAGAAAACATCGTATCAAACAATAAAGTTCCAGGTGTAAAATTTGGAACTGTAGCAATTCAAAACTCAGGTTTAAATTTTTCGACCTCTATGGCGATTAGGGGCGTGCCAACGACGCATGTAATGCGTAAAAATAAGATTTTAGGAACAGTTGTTGGTTTTATACCTGAAAATGATTTTATAGAAAAAATAAAAGCATTTGCAAAAATTGATTAATTTTTTTTTAATACATAACCAATCCAGTATAAACTACCTGTAAAAAGAAAAAGAGAATTATTCATTTTTCTTATTTCATCAATCGTTTTAATTACCTGAGACTTAATTCCTAAATTTTCAGCGATTTTTTTTAAATTTTCTTTGGGTATAAAATTTTCTTGTTCTGGGTTGTCTAAAAAATAAATCATATTGAATTTGTTTTTAAAGGGTCTTAAGAAGGATTTGGGATCTTTAGAGTTAATCATGCTAACAACAGCGTATTTATTTCTTTGTTTTAATTCATTCATTACATTTACAAGCCTTTTACTTTGCTGGTCATTATGTGCTCCATCTAATATTATTTTACTATTCCTGCCAAATTTTTTTGATAGTTTTCCTTTATTCAGAACTTGAAGCCTACCTTGAATATTTATATTTAACAAACCCTTTGAGATAGTCTTAATTGGAATTTTGTTATCTAATGCAACTCTAATTGCTACCGCTATATTTTCATACATGTAGCAACCCCACAAATTTGATTTGACCTCAAAAAAATGACTTCTATCTTTGTAATAATATTTCTTTTTCTTTTTTATAATTTTAAAATCTCGACCATAATACTTTTGATTTGATTTATTTTTTTTAAGTTGCGACTTAATATATTTCAAAGTTTCTGGATTTTGTTTTGCAATATATACATTTGATCTTATAAAGGATGTTTTTTCATAAACAATTTCTCTAAGTGTTTTAAGATTTCTTTTTTTTGTCTTGGTCCAATTTAGATGATCCCATGAAATAGGTGAAATTATGTGAATATTTGGCTTGTTTATTAAAGCTCTTGCTGCATCAAGGCGACCAAACAGTCCAAATTCAACAAGGCACCAGTCTAAATTAAGTTTTTTAATATAAATACCAAAACTTACAATAAGCTTTTCAAATTGTGTTAGGTTTTTATATTTAGAAACTCTGATTAAAATTTTCTTTAAGACATTAAGTTTTATAAACTTTTGATTATGTTCATAGCGCTCAACTATTGATAGTAAGTGCGGACTAAAAGTTGCAGCATATCTTTGTTTATGCTCAATAAGTATACTTTTAAATATTTGCAATATTGAATTCTTCGCTGAAGTGCCATTTATGGTTAGGTATTTTGTATTAGGTTTTCTTTTGATTTGTAATTTTTGAATTACTTTTTTTACTCTAGACAGCCCCAATCTTATTTTATGCTGATTTAAAGTTAGAAGTTTGTCTATATTATTTTTCTTATTACCTTGCAGATTTGAGAGCTTTATCAATTGTGACATTAGCTTCTTGTTTAGCTTTTGCCTCTTCTTTTTTCAACAAAACTTTTAATAAAGTCGCTATACATGAACTTAAAAATTTCCGCTCAAGAACAATATCGATTTGTCCTGCCTCATCTCTAGCCCATTCAGCTTTTTGAAAATTTTCTGGAAGTTCTTCTTTTATAGTATCTTTAATTACCCTGACGCCCGCGAATCCTATAGTAGCATTTTTCTCCGCAATAATTATATCTCCAAGCATAGCATAGCTTGCTGTAACCCCTCCTGTTGTAGGCTCACAACATACAGAAATAAATGGAATATTTTTTTTCTTCATTTCATAAACTGCTAAAGTTGTTCGACTCATTTGGCTCAAAGATATCATTGACTCCATCATGCGAGCGCCGCCCGAGCTACTAAAAAAAACAAAAGGAATATTATTTGCTATAGAATGTTGAGCTCCAGCTATAAACGACTCTCCGCAAGCTGCGTTTAGACTACCACCAATAAACCTGAAGTCTTGAGCCCCTGCAACAATATCTATGCCTTGAACTTTACCAGTTGCAATAAGAACAGCATCGTTTTGTCCCGTAAGTTTTCTTGCAGATTGTAAACGATCAGTATATTTTTTTTTATCTTCGAATCTCAAAGGGTCATCGGTAGGTTTGGGTGTATCGATAAGTTCAAAATTTTTATCATCAAAAAAAACTTCAAATCTTTCTCTGCATGATAGTTTATGGTGTTCTCCGCATTTAGGACAAACCTTTTGATTTGAATGCAAATCATCTTTATAGATCAAATTTTTACAGCTACAGTTGACCCACAAATTTTCTTCAATGATTGATGACTTTTTTTTAAAAATTGATTTTAATTTTGGTTTGATATATTTTGAAATCCAATTTACCATTTTAATTTAATATATTCGTAAATTCTTTAATATTTTTTCCTAAATTTTTAGACAAGTTTGTGTCATCTAAATTTTTTTCAATATAATCTACAAAGGCAGTTCCTACAATAACACCTTCTACCCCTGTTGATGCTATTTCTTTTGCATTTTGAGGAGTTTTTACTCCAAAACCAGAACAAACAGGTAAATTTGTGTAATTTTTAATCTTTTCAACCATTTTTTTGACCTGAGATAAATCAACGGATTTAACGCCAGTTGTGCCTGAGTAATTAAGACAATATATATATCCAGAACCCATATCACAGATTTTTTTTAATCTCTCATTAGGGGTAGTTGGCGCAACTAATTTAATAAAAGCAATATCATTTTTTTTTAGGTTTTCTCTTAAAGTATTTTCCTCCTTTAATTCGTGGGGAGCATCTACAACCAAAACTCCATCAATATCCACTTTTTTAATTTCCTCTATAAAATTCGGAATTGGAAACATAAATAAATTTGAAATATATCCCATTAAGATAATTCCAACATCTTTATTATAATCTCTTACTTCTTTAGCCAAATTTATAACATCTTTAAGAGATGATTTATTTGCTATAACTCGGTCTTGCGCTGCTTTTATAATAGGGCCCTCAGCGGAAGCCTCAGATGTGCTGTATCCAATTTCTACAATTGAAGTTCCATTATCAATTGATGCTTTTATAATATCTAAACTTTTCTCATAGGTAGGATGACATCCAACAAAATATGCTACAAATTTAGTTTTTGGTTTTTGAGCACTAAATATTTTTTTTAATCTTTCACTCAAAATCACTTCCTCTTAATTTTTCTATAACATCAAGGTCTTTTTCCCCTCTACCACATAATGAAGTTACAATAATATAATCTTTAGGCTTACCTTTTGCTCTTTTTATAGTTTCACAAACAGCAGCCATTGGTTCTAGCGCAGAACATATTCCTTCGGTTCTTGCTACCAATTTATAGGTATCTAAAATTTCATCATCTGTGGCAAAGGTGTACTCAGCTCTACCTATGTCTTTTAGATAACTATGTTGAGGTCCTACTGAAAAATAATTTATTCCACTAGGTAAATCTTTGGTTTGCTCGGCTACACTACCATCTTTTGATTGAATCATATATGTTTTCATACCTTGCATTATTCCGATAGTACCCTTGCTTAGTGCTGCACTAGTTTTACCTTCAACGCCAACAAGCTTGACTTCTTTATCATCCAAAAATTCATGAAATGCACCTATGCTGTTGCTTCCTCCACCCAGGCATGCGTGGATTTCATTTGGCAATTTATTTTCATGCTTTAAACATTGTTCCCTTATCTCTTTACCAATAATACTCTGCGCATATTGAACGATTCTAGGGAATGGTGCTGTAGCAACAGCTGACCCGCATAAATAATATGAATCTGGGTCATTAGTCCACATTTTTAGAACGTGTGTTATAGCTTCTTTTAAAGAGCCGTCTACCGCTTCAAGTTTTGCTCCGTAATGTTTGGCTTTAATAATATTACTATTTACTTTTCGAATATCAGTATTTCCCATTACACCTAAAATTGGTAAAGAAAATTTACTACAAGTTGCAGCAGCAGCAGAAAAATGTGCTCCTGCTCCAGATTCCACTAAAACTCTCTTTTTATTCATTCTTAGAGCCAACAAAGTTTGGAATAAGCAATTTGTGACCTTGTGTGAACCTGTATGATTCAAATGCTCGGATTTAAAATATATTTTAGCACCACCAATTTTTTTGGTGAGATTTTCAGCGAAGTAAAGAGGTGATGGTCTATTAATCCAATGCTTACAATAGTAATGGAATTTATCGATAAAACTTTTATCTTTAATTGCATCTTCAAAAGCATCTTGAAGATTTTTTAATATAGGCATTAAAGTTTCACCAGATGCAAAACCTCCTCGAGCTTTTTCTCCTTCCCCGTAATAACCTAATTCATCAGGTCCATTTTTTAGTGAATTTTTAATTTTTTCTGTACTCATATACTTTTTATTTTATTCATAAAACTTTTGACTTTTAAATGATCTTTATGTCCTAATTTGGATTCCAAACTAGACGATAAATCAAAAAAGTTAACCCCTAATTTTGTTAAATTTTCTACATTATCAATGCTAATTGAGCCTGCTAATGCGTATCGGTCTCCCTTTGGCAGTTTTGATATGAGGTCTTTAGGAAACTCGATTGATTTTTCCATGCCAGGAGTATCAAATAGAATAATGTCAGCATTATCATATTTTTTGTAGTTCTCTATATCAGATTGGTCTTTAATCTTGATAGCTTTAATTATTTTAATCCCCATTGATTTAATTTCTTTTACTCTCTCACAAGTTTCAGATCCATGTAATTGAATAAAATCAAAGTTGTTTAAGACTGTATTTTGAATAAATTCATTACTAGGGTTAACACAGACTGCCACATATGAAGAAGATCGTTTCTCATATTTTTTGAGTATTTTTACTTCCTCGAGATTAATATTTCTAGGACTCTTTGCATAAAACACAAACCCAAGTAGAGCTACTTTTAAAGCTATACATAATTGAACATCCCTAACTGGGTGCAGCCCACACATTTTTACAAGCATTTTATTTTAGTTCTTCGATTAATTGTTTAATATTTTTTTTTACGTTTTTTTTTGTAATTGATCTTCCGATAACTAAAGCTGTCGCACCATTTTTAAAAGCTTCCTTGGGTCCTAGAATTCTTTTTTGTTCATTAGCTGAGCTACCTTTCAATCTAATTCCTGGTGTTATAATTTCACCTTTAAAAACTCCCTTGACAAATTTTAAATCCGGACCAGCACAAATAATACCTTGCGCTTTACAGGCTTTAGCAAGAAGAGCTTGCTTTTTTACAAGTTCTTGAATTGATCTTGTGTGACCGATTTTCTTTATAGATGAATTTGAAATAGACGTGAGTATGGTCACTACAAGAATCCTTAGTTTGGAGTTTATCTGTTTCGCAGTTTTAACAACTCTTCTAAGCGTTTCTTCACCTGAACTAGCGTGAACTGTTAAATACTTTACGTTTCTCAAATCTTTTAATGATCGTATTGCAGCACTACTCGTTGACTCAATATCTGAAATTTTCAGGTCAAGAAAGAGGTTATTGTTTTTAATTTTTGAAACAAATTCGCGACCTCCCCTTGAATAAAATAACTCTAAACCTACTTTATAACCAATATTTAAATTATTAGTTTTTGATAATCTTATAATTCTTTTAGCTTCACTTATCTTATTAGTATCTAAAGCTATAAATATTTTTTTTCTTTTAATATTCATTTATTTATTAATTTTTTAAGTTTTTTACTTGCCCTAAATCTTACTTTATTTTTTTCTGGCACATATATCAATTGTGAAGTTCTAGGATTACGAGCGTTGTACTTAGCTTTAATTTTTTTAACAAAAATCTTACCAAAGCCTCTTAATTCAATATTTTTATTATCAAGCAAAGCTTTTTCTAAGCTTTCACTAAAGATATCCAAAATATTTTCTAATTCTTGATGGTTTAATGTGGGATTTTTTTCTCTTAATTTTTTAAGTATTTCTAGTCTCGACAATTACTTTTCTTTTTTTTCTTTTTTTCCAATTGCTTTTTCAAATATACCTTTGAGAGTAGCACCAGACTTTGTAGCATTTTCTCCAAACTTGGCTATCAAAGACTTCTCCTCGTCTAATGCCGCAGCTTTTACGCTTAACTTTATTCTTCTATTTTTCAAATCTAATTCTGTTAGTTTTGCGTCGAGGGCGTTGTCTTTACTAAAGACCTCTGGCCTTTGATCAGCAACTTCTTTAGCCAGGTCATTTTTTCTGATTGTCACAATTAACTTTTTATCTCTATCGATCGAAACTTTCACACCAGTTTTTAAAACTTCATGAATTCTTGTGGTAATAATATCTCCAACTTTTTTTTTGTTGTTTTTAAACCAATCCATTGGATCTTTATCTAATGCTCTCTTAGAAAACTTTATTTTTTCATCTTTTATCTCAATAATTTTTACTGAAATTACGTCATTCTTTTTGAATTTTTTAAGATCTTCAATGTTTTCGTCATAAGAAATTTCTTTATAATGAAGCATTCCGGATAGACCTAAGTCAACCAACTCACCAAATATTGCTTTATCAGTAATGTTGTTGATCTTAATTTTAACTTCTTCGCCTATTTTCCCATTTATTTTTTCCCAAGGATTTTCTAAAGTGGCCTTGTATGAAAGTGAAATACGTTTAGTTTCTTTATCAACGCTCACTATTTTAAATGACGCCTTTTGTGATACTGAAAAAATCTTGCCTGGTTTTACATTTTTATTTGTCCAGTCCATTTCAGAGGTATGACAAAGTCCTTCTACATGTGGACTGATAGAAACAAAAACCCCGTAATCTACAATCTTACTTATTGTTCCTTCATAAATTTCGCCCACTTTTATTTTCTTTTCTATATTTGCAAAAGGATCTTCCGTTAAAGCTTTAACTGATGCCGATACTCTATTAGTTTCTTTATCAATTTTTATTATACGAACTTTTAACGTATCACCTATGGATACCAAATCTGATGGTTTTTTCACTCGCGAGTGGGAAAGGTCTGAGACATGAACCAACATTTGAATACTTTTATAAGTGCAAAATACACCCCAATCATTGATTGCGTGAACCTGAGTCGTGATTATGTCATTTTCTTTAATTTCTTTAAGTGCTACACTAATCTCTGCATTTTTACTTTTCTCAAGCACTGCTCGTCTAGAAACACAAACGTTTCCCCTATTCTTGTCAATTTTAGTTGCTATTACTTTCACAGGAGTATTCATCAAGTGATCTATTCTTTTTAGTGGTCTGATATCAATTTGTGATGATGGCATAAAACACGGCAAACCCTCAACATTGGCTATAAATCCACCTTTAACTTTACCAGTGATGTAACCTGTCATTTCTTCTTGAGTTTCAAATACTTTTTCCATTTTTTTCCAAGCTTTCATTTTTCTTGCTTTATCTCTAGATACTATTATCTCACCCTTGAAACTCTCAATACGCTCTAAATAGACGTCAATTTTCGTACCTACTTTAATTTTTGATAGTTCGTCGTCATTTTTAAACTCTTCAATTGGTATCATAGCTTCTTGTTTTAATTTTAAATCGCAGACTATGAAGTTTTTAGTAACCTCAGTTACTGTGGCTTTGATTATTTCGTTTTCTTTTATTTTTTTATCTTTGAAGTCTTGATCTAAGAGATTTTGAAATTCCTTATGGAGATTATTGCTTTTTTTTAACTCTTGTTCAGATGCCATATTTTAATTTAAAAGTCTTTCAACGTATTTGCTCATTTTTTTTAACATTGCTTGTTTAGTCAATTTTCCGGAATCGATTTCTATACTCTCTGGATGTCTAAGTAAAGGGGAGTTTTTACGTTTTGTGTCTAATAAATTTCTGATTTTAAGGGCTTTTTTTACATCTTTCTTTTTAATATTAGGGTTCTTTTTTTTTAGTTCTTTGTATCGTCTTAAAGCAGCTATATCTAAATTACATTTAAAAAAAAATTTTAAATCTGAATTTGGCAAAATTTTTGTAGATATATCGCGACCCTCAATACAACAGTTTTTATTTTTTTTTGAAAAATCTACCTGAAATTTTTTTAAAATTTTTCTTATTTCACTTTTTTTTGCTAGTATTGCACTATGTTCTGATATTAGAGGCGAGTGTAAATTAATTTTTTTTAATCTACTATATTTTAATTTTTTAAACTTTTTTTTAAGAAATAGTGATTGTTTTTTGGGTTTAAAATTCAATATAAGATAACTTGCATATCTATATAATAATCCCGATGATAAAAATTTTAATTTATACTTTCTTGATATTAGCTTTGCCCCTGTTGATTTTCCAGTTGCTGCTCCACCATCACAAGAAATTTGAATATTTTTTTTAATTTTTTTCAAATTTTGCTCCCAAATTTCCCATTATTTTTAAAAATGATGGTGAAGAAGTAAAAACAGTTTCAAAATTTTTTATTCTAGTTTTTGCTCCAATTAAGACACTCAAAACAAATGCTGACATACATATTCTATGGTCTCCCAAATTCTCAACAAAAATACCTTTATTTTTTATTGATGTTATTTTTTTTCCATAGATTTTAACTTCACCGTTTGAAGCTCTGCTTTTTACACCTATCTGTTTTAAGATTTTTTGCATTTCTTTGATCCTATCACTCTCTTTATTTTTTAGATCATCTATTCCTTTAAAAACAGATACTCCCTCAGTTAAAGCCGCAATAATAAAAAGAATTGGATATTCATCGGTTGAATTTACATAATACCTTTTTGATGAATTTATCGGTTTAAGTTTACAACTCTTTACAATGAGATCGCCTCTCATCTCATTGTTTTTTTTTCTCATATTTTGAAATTTAATTTTAGCACCTCTTTTCTTTAAAAGTTGGTAAAAACCAATTCTAGTTTTATTTAAACAAATATTTTTGATCTTTAGATAAGATTTTTTATTTAATAATGTCAATGCAGTAAAAAATGCTGCTGATGAAGGGTCCCCAGGCACATCTATGTTTATTGGGTTGAGATTTTTTTTTCCAAAGATTAAAATTTTATTTTTTTCAAGTTTAATTGATTGACTATTTCCTCTGAGCATGTTTTCTGTATGATCTCGACTTTTCTTTTTGATAAATACTTGAGTATTTCCATATGAGTTTAATCCAGCTAACATAACAGCACTTTTGAGTTGAGCAGATACACCTGTTTCGTAATTAATTCCAATAGGTAAATCAGTTGAAATAAGTTTTAATGGAAAATTATATTTTTTTTTTGGTAAAAATTCTGCACCAAACTCTGACATTAAATCTATTAGCTGCCGCATGTTCCTCTTATTAAGTGATTTATCTCCTTTAAGTTTTACCTTTATTCCTTTGGTTGTTGAGAGTATTCCTATCAACAATCTTGCTAAAGTTCCTGAATTTCCAAAGTTTAACTCAAAATTTTCTTTTCCATAAAAAGATCCAAGTCCTTTACCATATATTTTATAATACCCTGTTTTTAATTTTACAATTTTTACACCCAGTTTTTTTAAGCATTTTATAGTCGATATTACGTCTTCAGACTCTAATACGTTCTTGGCGTAAGAAATATTTTGACATATTGAACCAATCAAGAAACTTCGGATTGAAATAGACTTATCAGTATCAACTTTGATAGTTTTTGAAAATGGTGGAATTTTTTTGTTTACAGATAAATTAAATCTTTTTACCGACATTAATTTTATGAAAATTGAGAACCAAAATATTGCTCAATCGCTTTTGTTGATTTTAGCAATTCTCTCGATGTACCTTCGGCTATAACTGTGTGTTCTCCTAAGACGTAACTTCGATCAGTTATATCAAAGAGATTTTTTACATTATGGTCAGTAACTAAAATCGCAGTCCCACTTGATTGTATTTTTAAAATATACTTTTGTATGTCTTGTATAACTAGCGGGTCTAGTGCCGCCAGAGGTTCATCGAGTAAAACAATTTTTGGTTTTTTGATCATTACTCTAGCCATCATCAGCCTTCGTATCTCTCCTCCCGATAAAACTGAAGCATTTAAAGATCTAAGATGCTGTAAATTAAATTCATCTAAAAGTTTTTCTGTAATAGCCTTTTGGTAATCTGATCCTTTAATGGAGATTTGGGCGACACCCATGATATTGTCGTACACAGACATATTAAATACACTTCTTTGTTGTGGAAGATAACCTAAACCCTCTTTTGATCTCAAGTGTATTGGAATTTGTTCAATTGATTTATTATTCAAAAAAATTTTCCCACCCTCAATATTTTGTTCCCCAATGCACATAGAAAATAATGTTGTTTTTCCACAACCATTTGGACCTAATACACCAACGCATTCACCTGGGTAAACTTTTAAAGAGAGCTTTTTTAATATTGGTCGTCCATCAAAAGATTTACTTACATCTTTAACCTCAAAAATTGGTTTATCTTTTTTAAATTTTAAAATTCTAAATCCTTTTTTCATTTTAAATTTATATTAGCATTAATCTTTCCGTCATTGAATGATGCAATATCTAAAGTTTGTTTTTTTATATCAAATAAAAGCTTATCAGCAACCATTGTACCTCTAAAATCTTTAACTTTTACGTCTTCAGTGATAGTCAAATATCCATTAGAATTTGAAAAATCTGCTCTTTGCGCATAAAGTTCACTGCCCTCATATAATGCCTTTATATTTTTCTTAAATATCATATCAAGGGTTTTATTATTATAAGTTCCCTCTTCAGACCAAACTTTTAGTATTGTATCGTCCTTAAAATAAAATATAGCTTCAACATTTTTCATTTTAATTCTTTCCTGATTTAATTTATCTGTTATGGCTTCTTTTGATTTAAGAACATATCTGTTCCCTGCGAGATCTAACCCAGTATACTCTATATCAAAGAAAACATCTCCTTCTTGATTTGAAAGTTGTTTTTCTATTTTTTCTTGAGTTTCAATATTAATAAATTGTTCACTAGGAAATTTCTCTTTGTTAATATAAGTAAAAAAAATAATTAGGAGACCAGAAATCAGTAAAATAAATTGCGTGATTCTTAATTTTTTTTTTCTTTCAATCATTTAATACCGCTTTTAAGTAAATTATGAATATGAATAATTCCTTTAAGTCTTTTATTTTGTTTTTTAATATCTTTATCTGAAACAACTAGAAGACTTGTTATTTTTTTTTCATTCATAATTGCTAGAGCCTTAGATGCAGTCATGAACTCACTTACAACAAGTGGTTTTTTAGTCATTATCTTGATTAAGCTCTTATTATTTTTATATCCTTTGATTTCTCGTCTTAAGTCACCATCTGTTACAATTCCATTAATAAAACTATTTTTCGTTATAATTACTATACCTAATTGTTTTTTATTCATAACTTTTAAAGCTTCATTAAAACTTTTTTTATAATTTATCACTGGCATCTTTTTTCCGCTAATCATAATGTCATTTGCAAGCAGAAGCGAATTTCCAATATTTCCCCCCGGATGAAAAACTTTAAATTTCTCTTTTGAAAAATTTTTTTTGTGCATTACGGTTGTTGCCAAACAGTCACCAAAAAGAAGTGTGATTGAAGTGCTTGTAGTAGGGACCATTCCAGTTAAATCTGACTCTTTTACTTTAGGTAGAATTATTTTTATATCACTTGCTTTCAATAGTAAGCTATCTGGTTTTGAGGCGACACCTATAATTTTAATTCTGTACCTATTTGCATATTTAAGCATATTGTTTAATTCAGAAGTATTCCCTGAATACGAAAAAATAATTAATACATCTCTTTTTTCTATTTGCCCCATATCACCGTGTAATGCTTGAGCTGGGTCGCAAAAAAAACTTGGTATTCCGACACTGGAAAAAGTTGCTGAAATTTTTTTAGCAATTAAACCTGATTTTCCAACACCTGCAAATATGATTTTTCCTTTACAATTTAAGATAAGGTCAACTGCTTTTACAAAGGAATGGTTGAAAACTTTTTTTATTTTTTTTAATTCATTTATTTGAATACTCGAAGCCTTCTTTGCAAGTGCAATATAATTGTTTTTTCTCATTAATGTTCAAAAATATCTGGATCTTTAAACCCTGCCTTATCTAATTTAATTCTACTTTCTAAACCATTCATGGTACTTACGAATAAATCAAACCTGTTTTCTCTTTTCAAAATTTTTTCTAAAGAGTCTTTAATTTTTTTAAGATAAAAGCAATCTTTTGCGGCATAATTAAGTTCGTTATCTGAAATTGACTCCAATCCTTTGGACCAATCCGTCGAACTACCATATTTTTTATCCAATTTGACTTTACAAATCTCCGAAGTGAGGTCTTTAAGGCCATGGTTTTGTGTCCACGTTCTGGCAAGTCGAGACATTAGCTTAGTGCAGTAATAATTTTTAACATTTGTTTTTAAATATACATCTAAAAAATGAACGTCCATTCTTGCAAAGTGAAAAATTTTTAAAATTTTTTCATTTTCTAAAATTGAAACTAAATTAGGAGCTTTATAATCTTTATTAGGTTGGATAATATAAACGTTTTCATCGTCAGCAGTTAAAGACACAATCGATAATTTATCTCTGTCTGGTTTCAAGCCTTGCATCTCACAATCAATACTGCAGTAATCTTTAATTTTGGATGTTATTTCTGTAGTTAAGTCGCCTTGTATTTTATGAATTTTCATATAATTCTTAATTAATATCATGAAAAATAAAATTGTCACCATGTTTGGAGGGTCTGGTCAAATCGGATCAAATTTAATCGGGCCTCTTATCAAAAAAAACTATAGAGTTATTTGTGTAACAAGGTCAGCTTTCCAAAATGGACATTTGAAGACGCAAGCCACACCTGGAGCTATTGAATTATTAGAATGGAATACTGAAAATTTAAGTGAAGTAGAAAATGCAATTAAAAATTCTGATTTTGTAATTAATCTTGTTGGCATTCTTTATGAAACAAGAAAACAAAAATTTCACAAACTACATGCAAAGCTTCCTGAGGCGATTGCAAAAATTTGCGCCAGGTCAAGTGTTGAAAAACTAATACATATTTCTGCGGTGGGGAGTTCAAACGAAAGTCGGTCTTTGTATCAACAATCAAAATTTCAAGGTGAGCTAAATACTTTAAAAAATTTTAAGAATACTGTTATAATTAGACCCAGCGTTGTGGTTGGTCCTCCTCCTGAGAACTTCACAAATTTATTTGCAAAGTTGAGTTTTTTTCCGGTAATACCGATCCCAAAATTGACATACCGAATGCAACCCGTCTATGTTGCTGATGTAGCAAAAGCAATAATGAAAGCAATTGAATTGAAAGACAATTTTGGAAAAATTTATGAGATAGGTGGTCCAAAGATTTTTACTTTCAAAGAAATAATTCAATCTATTATGCAGACAATTGGAAAAAAAAGATTAATAATTCAGATGCCTATGCCTCTTGCAAAAATTCAAAGCACGATATTTGATTTATTACCTTTTCCGCCGTTGCTCACTCGAGATCAAGTTGAGATACTGTCGGAGCAAGATAATATTGTATCGAATAATCACTTAACACTAAAGGATCTAGACATTGAGCCTGCAGATGTAGAAAAAGCAATGGTCAAATGGCTTGTCCGTTTTCGTGACCGTGGTCAGTTTTCTTTAGAGAAACCTAATGAAAAATCTTAGTTTAATTTCAGGATATATTTATCTATTTTTAGGAATCATCACAGGAATTGCTTCAAATGGTTTTTTAAAAACTACAGAAAGTTTTACCAAGCTCACACCAACAATTTTTTGCATCACAAGTATTGTTGTTTGTATTTTTTGTTTATCTAGAGCAATGACTATAATACCTGTAGGATTTACTTATGCGACTTACGGAGCATTAACGATAACTGCAGTTACATTATTTGGAATATTTAAATACAATCAAACTCCTGATCTTTATGCTACTGTTGGATTAATTTTAATTGTTTCAGGAGTAATACTTTTAAACCTTTTTGGTAAATTAAAGTAAACCCCTGATATTTTTAAATCAGGGGCATTTAATTTCTTTATAAACTAATTATTTAAAGATGCTGTGATAGGTTCTTTATTTTTGTTAGCTCTTTTTTCAGCGATTTTTTTCTCGATACTAGCT
>CACHCL010000007.1 GCA_902578315.1 uncultured Pelagibacteraceae bacterium | reverse complement strand
ATAAAAGTTTTCCGACATGAAACTTGCCATCAGTATTATGGCTATTATTCTCAACAACAATTTAAAAAAAAATCTTTAATTTTGACGTTAGAAGGCGCTGGTGATGATAGCTCTGCAACTATAAGTGTGGCTAATTCTAAAAAGATTAATGAGATTTACAGAACTAATGATGCAATGCTTGGAAGATTGTATAGGTACGTAACTCTTTTACTTGGTATGAAACCAGGACAACATGAGTATAAAGTAATGGGATTAGCCCCCTATGGACAGGCTTATCATGGCATGAAATCTTTAAAACATTTTGAAAAATTTAATATAATAAAAGGGACGAAAATTTTTAAAAAAAAATATTTTAAAGATGTTTATTATTCAACAAGAAATGAACTACATGGCGAACGATTTGATGGTATAGCATGGGGACTTCAAACTTTTACTGAAAATTTTTTAAAAAAATGGTCAATAAATTGTATAAATAAATTTAAACTCAAAAATATAATCTTGTCAGGTGGAGTCGCACAAAATATTAAAGCTATAAAATTTTTACAGGATGATAGTAGGATAAAGAGTGTTTGGTCTGGCCCTATAAGTGGAGACGGGTCCCTAAGTATAGGTGCTGCTTGGCTAGCATCAAAAACATATGACTTTAAAAGTAAAATTATGGGAATAAATAACATTTATTTAGGAAGCGATATTCCAAATAAAAATATTGATAAAATCATTAAAAAAAAATTTAATAAATTCAAATGTATAAAGAATGTCTCCAATAAACAAATTGCTAGGTGGATTTCTAAAGGATTAATAGTAGCCAGATGTAAAGGTAGGATGGAATTTGGACAAAGAGCTCTTGGCAATAGATCAATTTTGGCTGATCCAAGATCAATCTCATCTGTAGAAAAAATAAATTCAAAAATTAAGTATAGAGATTTTTGGATGCCTTTTACACCAAGCATTACTTTTGAAGGTTGTAAAAAAATATTAAAAAATCCAAAAAATATTTACTCACCATTTATGACAGTAGCTTTCGATATAAAAGAAAAATATTTATCAAAATTACCTGGTGTAATTCATCCATCCGATAAATCTACAAGACCACAGATGTTAAAGAAAAAAGATAATCCAGAATATTATGACTTGCTTAAACAATTTGAAAAAATCACTGGTCTTCCAGTTTTACTAAATACTTCATTTAATCTACATGGTGATGCGATAGTCGAAAATATCGATCAAGCTATTAATACATTTTTGAAATCTGATCTGGATATACTAGTTTTAAATAATTATGCGATTTTAAGAAAAGATGATTAGCACAAGGTTAATAGCAAGACTGGATATTAAAAGCGAGTATTTAATAAAAGGGATTCATCTTGAAGGATTAAGAAAAATTGGAAACCCTAACAAATTTGCTCAAAAATATTATAAAGCTGGAGCTGACGAAATATTGTTTATGGATTGTGTAGCTAGCCTCTATGGAAGGAACAATTTATATGATGTAATTAAAAAAGCTGCCAAAAATATTTTTATACCAATCGCAGTCGGCGGGGGAGTAAGATCACAAGAAGATGCAGAAAAATTATTACATAGCGGTGCTGATAAAATTTGTATCAACACTGCTGCAATTAAAGATCCTAAAATGATAACAAAATTAGCAAAAAGATTTGGTTCACAATGTATAGTTTTATCTGTTGAAGCAAAAAAAATATCAGACAACCAATGGGAGGCTTATACTCATAACGGTAGAGAGAAAACTGGTTTAAAAGTAAAAAGCTGGATCAAAAAAGCTATAGACTGTGGAGTGGGAGAAGTAGTTTTGACATCAGTTGATTGTGACGGGACAGGTTCAGGATTTGATTATAATTTAATCTCAGATGTAAAAAAAATATGTAAAGTTCCTCTAGTAGTTTCAGGAGGATTAGGCCAAATTCACCATTTAAAAAAAATAATGACTTTAGGAAAAATAGATGCTATCGCCTCTGCAAGAGCTCTTCATTATAATGAGTTATCGATTTCGAATATAAAAAAATACATTTAATAATCTATGAAAAAAAAAGTCACGGTAATTGACTATGGAGCTGGCAATATATTAAGCCTTCAAAGAGCTTTAGAATATTTATCTGTAAATGTTGATGTTACCTCAGACCCTAAAAAAATAGAAAAATCATCCTATTTAATATTGCCCGGTGACGGCGCTTTCGCCTTTGCTGTAAAAAACTTAAAAAAAAAGAGAATATTTAATTTACTTATCAATCATGTAAATAAACAGAAACCGCTATTTGGAATATGTTTAGGAATGCAACTATTAATGACCGAAAGTAACGAATTTGGAAAAACCCACGGTTTAGACATCATCAAAGGAAAAATTTCAAAAATAGTCGAAAAGAATGATAACATAAAAGTTCCGGCTATAGGCTGGAGCGAACTATCAATTAATCAAAAAAGCAGCAGTCAATATTTAGAAATCATTAAAAATTTTAATAAAAAAAAATTTTATTTTGTGCATTCATATAAAGCTGAAACTTATTATAAAAATGACTTGCTTGCTTATTATTATCATGGAAAAAATAAAGTTACTGCCATAATTGGAAGAGAGAATGTAATAGGTACTCAGTTCCATCCAGAAAAAAGTGGAAAAAACGGATTAGAAATGATTAAAAGATTTATAAAAATATAAAATGGTAAGGGCTATAAATAAAATTACTACAAGAGTGAAATATTGCACAAAATGTGTGAATTCTAACCTTAGACCAAGATTAACTTTTGATAACAAAGGGGTGTGTGATGCATGTCAATATGCGTTTAAAAAACACAACTCTATTAATTGGAAGGAAAGAGAAAAGCTCCTTAAAGAGTTGTGCGATAAATATAGATCAAAAGATGGTAGTCATGATGTGCTTGTGCCAACTAGCGGTGGTAAAGACAGTTGTTTTGTTGCACACCGATTAAAATACGATTTCAAAATGAATCCTTTATGTGTAAGTTGGGCTCCAGCAATTTATACAGAAATTGGATGGCAAAATCTTAAAAAATTTTCAAATTTTTTCGATACAATAATTTATATTCCTAATCGCGAAGTTCATTCTAAATTAACCAGAATAGCTTTTGAAGAGTTTGGAGATCCATTTCAACCTTGGCATTATGGCCAACAAAGTTATCCTCTTCAAATTGCAATGAAACATAACATTAAATTTATTATGTATGGAGAAAATCAAGATGCAGAATATGGAGGCGGTAAAAAAAAACAACTTAAAGCAGAGGAAACGCTGGCTGAGAGGTATGAAAATCAAAGATACAGGGTAAAAAAAGGGGTTGATACCTTACTTGAAATTGGAATAAGAAAAAAAATATTGAATAAAAATCTCAAAAAAAATAAATATCTCGATGATTATAGACTTCCAAAAATAAGTGAAGTTAAAAACTCAAAAATTAAAACTTATTTTTTTTCATATTTTACAAAATGGATACCTCAGCACAATTATTATTATGCACAAAAACATTTAAATTTTAAAACTGGTTTATCCAGATCACAAGGAACGTTTACATCATACACTTCATTGGATGATAAGCTTGATGAGTTATATTATTTCATGCAATACATAAAATTTGGATTTGGTAGAGCTACTAGTGAAGCCTCAATTGATGTTAGAGATGGTTTTATTTCAAGAAAAGAGGCAGTTAACTTAGTAAAATTATACGATGGCGAATTCCCAGATCAAGATCTTAATGAGGTTTTAGATTATATGAATATTGGAAAAAAAGAATTTTTCAAAATTGTAGATAAGTTTAGATCTAAAAAATTATGGTCGAAAACAGGAAAAAAGTGGAAATTGAAGCATATAGTTTATTAAAAAAATTTTATAAAACTATCTTACTTTCATTTTAAAGTGTTAAAAAAATCAATTTCAAAAATAAAAAAATTCTTTAGGGCGAAACATTACTGGTATATGCCTAAAGAATTTGAATTATTAATTTATGATGAAGTTGGATCGGAATCTTTCAAAGAATATTTAGATCCAAAATATTTTTATGTTTTGGATACAAGAATTGAAAAGTTGAATCTTTTCATTTTTTTAAAATCGATCATAAAGAAAAACTTTAAATGGAATTCTCAATCTTATATTCATGAATATATTAAAGAAATTAATCCAAAGATAATTATATCAGCAATCGATAATAACTTAAATTATTGGATGCTTAAAAATTATTTTAAAGATATTAAAATTATATTTATACAAAATGGGATTAGAGACAGGATCTTTGATATTTTTGATAAATTAGATGAGAGACATTATAAAAAGTTTAAGATAGATAAAATGTTTGTTTTCAACCGACCTATTGGTAAAGTATATTCCAAGTATATAAATGGTGATATTATTCCGATTGGTTCAATTAATAACAATAAAATACCGATATCTAATACTGATGATGGAAGTATCATTTATATTTCTCAGTGGACAAAATATATTCCAGAAACATACCCTCAAGGGTATAAGCATTTTGTAGATTTCCATTATTCAGAGGAGTATCTATTTAAGTTAGTAAGTAAGTTTTCCTCTGAAAATAATTTAAAACTTAAAGTTTTAGGCAGATCATTTAACGAAGAGGAAGAGAAATTTTTTAAAAAAATAAACAATAATTTTATCTTCTTAAAAAGAGATGAAAAATCTAGAAACACTAGTTACAAAAGAATAAACGAATCAAAATTTGTAGTCACAACAGACTCTACTCTTGGTTATGAGGCTCTTTCCAGGGGAAAAAAGACTGCGATAATATCTTGTAGAGGAAAGTTTTTAAACATGGATATCTTGAAATTCGGTTGGCCATATAACTTTGATGATTACGGGCCGTTTTGGACCAATATAAATGATGAGTCTTATTTTTTTAAAATAATGAACTATTTACAAAATGTTAGTGATAAAGAATGGTCAGAAACAGTTTCAAATGTTATAGAAAATATAATGTTATATGATTATAACAATAAAATATTAAAAAATAATTTTAAAAAACTTAATCTAAAAACTAAATTTTAATGCTCAAAGGTCAAAACATATTAATAACAGGCGGTACAGGATCATTTGGAAAAAATTTTATTCAAAAAATAATTAAGATTGATAATCCAAAAAAAATAATTATTTATAGCAGAGATGAACAAAAACATTTTAAGTTGCAAAAAGAATGGAAAGATCACAAGAATTTAAGGTTTTTGATCGGAGATGTTAGAGATTTAAATCGTTTGAGTTATGCGATGAATGAAGTTGATATTGTTGTTCATGCTGCAGCAATGAAACACGTCCCGCAAGCTGAATATAATCCATTTGAAGTCGTTAAAACAAATGTCTTGGGTGCTCAAAATATTATAGAAGCCGCATTATCTAAAAAAGTAAAAAAAGTTATAGCTCTAAGCACAGATAAAGCATCATCTCCTGTAAATCTTTATGGAGCAACAAAGTTAACATCTGATAAATTGTTTTTAGCAGCAAATAATTATAAAGGAAAAAAAGATATAAAGTTTTCAGTTGTAAGGTATGGAAATGTTTTGGGTAGCGAAGGCTCAATATTGCCTTTTTTCATAAAATGTAAACAAAATAATATTTTTCCTATTACCGATAAAAGAATGACAAGATTTAATATTACATTGGATGAAAGCGTTAGTTTTGTTTTATTTTGTCTAAAAAATATGTGGGGAGGGGAGCTTTTTGTTCCAAAAATTCCATCGTTTAAAATTATAGATTTAGCTAAGGCAATTTCAAATAAACCAAAATTTAAAATTATTGGAATAAGACCTGGCGAGAAGCTTCATGAGGAAATGATTTCTAAATCAGAGTCAATGAACACTATAAGCTTTAAAAATCATTTTGTGGTAACACCTAATTCAGAATATTTACATTGGAACAAAAAAAAATATTTTCAAAAGTTTAAAAAAGGTAAATACTGCCCAGATAATTTTAATTATAATAGTTTAGAAAATAATAAGTATTTATCAGTCCAAAATTTAAAAAAAATTATTAAAAAGTTCTCTCAAGAGATATAATCAAGAAAAGTGAAGAAATTAGTAATCGACCAAATACCGGGCGAATTTAATTTTAAAAGTGATATTGTACTTGGACCGTGGTGCTTCAAAAAAAATATTTCTTTAAAAGATATACTTAAAAATAAATTTAAAAAATATTATTTTGAAGATAAAATAGATCAAATTAGAGCGTTTAAATGCTGTGAAGAACAATATCAACGTTTAATTAGAAAAACAGCTATTTATCTAAAAGAAAAAAATAACTCCAATTTTTCTATTAATTTTTTTGAAAATTACATTGGTTATTGGCTCTTAGACTTTATTCATTTGATCCACTATTCAAAGAGATTGAGTTCAACATACAAAAGAAAGTTTGAAAAAAAAAAAATAGAACTATTTTTAAAAAATAATAATAAAGACTTTATATTTTCTGACACGGCAGACTACTTAGCAAAAACTTATAAAAATACCGATTATTTTTCACATTTTGTGTTTTTGTTTCTTAATAAAGATAAACCGAAAAATTGGTTAACAAAAAAGTTACATAAAGATGAAAATGAAATATTCAAGAGAGGAAAATTGAATTTTTTATCTAAAATAAAAAATTTTTTTTCTAAAATAATTTTTTCTAGAGTATGTTTAGTTTATGGTTTTAATATATTAGAAAAGTTCATACTTTCAACAATTTTACTATTTATTAAGCCAAATATTAAATATAACAAATTTTATAAATTTAATACTCTTTTAAAACCTAGTAAATTAATTTCACCAATATCTGATGCTGAATTATTTGAATATATAAAAAAATATGTTCCTCGGTCTTTTTTAGAAATTTCGAGATTGAAACATAACTTTTTTATAAGTTGTAAAGATAAAGTAATTTTAGGTTCAGGTTCATCTTTGCTTAATGATAAAGAAAAATTCAAACTTTTATTATTTAGAGAATTAGGCGGTAAGATTATATCAGTTCAACATGGAAGTGCTTACGGTGATGCAAGTGTATCGATACATCATGGCCACGAGTATTTATTTGATAAATTCATTAGTTGGGGACAAACTTCACATCAAAATTATAGGACTAAGTTTGTTCCTCTTCCATCGCCTCAATTGAGAAATAAAACAAATTATCACAAAATAAAGTCAAAAAAAAATATATTGTTTGTATCTACCTCAAATATGTTTGTTCAACCTAAATATTTAAAAATGAGATCATTTAATGAGAGCTGTAAAAGAATAAGAAATTCTTATATTTTTTTGAAGAGTATAAAAGCTAAAGATCATAGTAAAATTTTTTATAAAGACTCTCCCTATGGCCATTTTTCTGAAAAAAACATTTTCGAAAAACAATTTAAAAAAGTCATTTTTATTAATAAAAAGCCAGAACAATTTATTAATAACGTAAAACTAATTGTAATGAATAATTATTCAACTTTTTTTTTTAAGTCTCTTTCAATGAATATACCTACAATTTTAATTTGCGAAAAAAATTGTTGGGACTCAACATCTAAAGCAAAGAAATTATTTGGTGTATTGCACAATGCTGGAATTGTTAATTATAATCCAAAGAAAGCAGCTAAAAGAGTTGAAGAAAATTTGTTGGAGTGGTGGTATTCAAAAAAAACTCAGAAAGCACGAAAATTATTCTGTAACGAATTTGCATTAAGTGATAAAAATACGTTTAAAACATGGTTAAATTTTTTCTTAAATCATAAATTATGAAAATAAAAAAAAAATCAGCTGGTGACGGTATTAAAGTATCAAATGCTGGATGGGTGTTTGATAAAAAAGTAGCAAAAAATTTTGAAAAACATGTTTCAAAATCAGTCCCTTTTTATAATGAAGGCCATCAAATAATTTGTGAATTGAGTGATTTCTTTTTAAAAAAAAATAGCAATTGTTATGACCTGGGATGCTCAACTGGAACATTGCTTAAAAAATTATCGGAAAGAAATTCTTTAAAAAAAAATATAAAATTTTTTGGTATCGATGTTGAGGCTCCAATGGTTAAAAAAGCTAAAGCAAAAAAAATAAAAAATTGTAAAATTTTTAATAACGACTTGTTAAAACAGAAAATTAAAAATTCGGATTTAATTATAGCTTATTATACAGTTCAATTTGTTAACCCAAGATCTAGACAAAAGCTTATAAATAAAATTTATAAATCACTCAATTGGGGAGGTGCACTATTGTTGTTTGAAAAAGTTAGAGCGCCAGATGCAAGATTTCAAGATATTATATCTTTAATGTACAACGAATTTAAACTTAAAAACCTCTATTCACCTAACGATATAATTAGCAAGTCTAGAAGTTTAAAAGGAGTTTTAGAACCTTTTTCAACCCAGGGAAATTTAGATTTACTAAAAAGAGCAGGTTTTAAAGATGTCATTACTGTCATGAAACATTTGTGTTTTGAGGGATTCCTGGCAATCAAGTAACTTCATAAAATATAGTGTCCGATAATCAAATAGAAAATAATATTATTAGTGAACTTAACAGACAAGTAAATTACTTTATTAAATCAAATAAGTACCAAGATGATATTAAAAACACAAAATTTAGTTCAATAAGAACAATTAATAAAACTGAAATTTGGAGTGAATGGTCTCATAATATTCTTCAAGATATGAATAATAATATTGATGTACTAAAAAGTTTTAGAAAGAATAATTATTTTATCACAGATGTCCCAGGTGATATGCGTGGTCTTAAAAAAATATTTTATAATTTTTTTTCTATTATGCCGTCTAAATTGAAAAAATACCATCCTAAAATTTGTATGCTAGAAGATTTTTTTGATTTTTTAAAATCAAAAAACCTTTTAAGTTTATTGGCTAGAAATCCCTCATCAAAAATAGGAAATCCAGAGTTATACATTAAAGAAAATATGATATTTACTCATCGTTGGATAAGACATATCTGGTTATTAAATCTATATAATAAATTTTTAAATAACAAAAACGTCCAAGTTATTATGGATATAGGGAGCAACTTTGGTGCTTTAGCCTATTTATTAAAAAAAAATAACCCTAAGTTAAAATTTATCTTAGTTGATTTCCCCGAAGCATTATCAACAGCACATTATTTTATTAAAAAAGAATTTTCTAAAGCAAATATTGCATCATTCGACGATTTAAAAGATCTAGAGAAAATTGACGAAAGCATAATAAAGAAAAATGACTTTATTTTATTACCGTGTTTTTGGATTGAAAAACTAGAAAAGAATACTGTGGATTTAACAATAAATATTGCTTCATTCAATGAAATGAATAGATTTTGGTTTTCCAAATATACCAATAGTGAAGTTTATCAATCTTCAAAGTTTATATTTTTGATGAATCGTTTTAGTAGACCTGCTATTGAAGAAAATGAAAAACCGATTGATATTTTAGATCTAAAGTTAAATAATTTTAAGAAAATCCATTTCGATATATCAGAACTTTATAAGTGGGATTATACACATAGATCTTATCTATTAGGTTTACCAGTTTTTTTCAAAAAAAATGTTCATCCTCCTGTTTATGAATTTATAGGTGAAAGAAAATATGATTAGTCTAGAAGTTTTTATTAATGGTGAGAATATTAATTTGTGTAAACCAGACAAAGATTTTGCTTTAAATTCCGATTGGTATAATTGGTTTAATGACCCAAAAAATACTAAGTTTTTAGAGCAAGGTATAAAAAAAAATACTAGGGAGGATCAATTAAAATTTTTTTTATCGATTAAAAATAGACTTTTATTAATAATACAAGACAAAAAAACTAAAAAATATGTTGGTGTTGTTTCATTATCGAACATAAATAGTGAAAAGAGAACTTGCGAGTTAGCGATAGTAAGAGATCTAAAAAAAAATAATCTGTCAACACCATTATCTTCACTTGAAGCAATTTCTTTACTCACAGAGCATGCCTTTGAAAAAATGAAAATAAGGATAATTTCTGCTGGCCAGCACATTGAATTAGAAAAATGGCAAAATCAAATGGAGTTAGCTGGTTATAAAATTGAAGGAATACACAAGGATAAGTTCTTTAAAGCAGGCGAAGAGAGCGACTCTGTATCCATTGCATGTAATTTTAAAGACTATATGTATTTAAAAAAAAAAAGAAAGAAGCTGTGGGATAGTAATGAGAAAATGTTGAAAAGATATAAAAAATTATTAAAAGTTGAAAAGTTTTCAAAAAAATTTAAAGATTTTTTTGAAAAAGAGAAAAAAAACTATTACAAAAAAATCTTCGAACTTTAAATAAAATATGAATAATTTCAGAGTAATTACAAATGCAACGACAATAATTAATGATAATTTAATTATAGATCCATGGATATATGGAGATGTTTATTATTCAGCTTGGAGTCCTTATCCTGATCCAAAATATTCAAAAAATAAATTAAAAAAAATCAAATATTGTTTTATTTCCCATATTCACCCAGATCACTGGGATTTGAAAACAATAAGATTATTTAAAAAAAATGTAAAATTTTTTATTCCCGATCTTATTTATAATAGAATAATTGAAAAAAAACTTCGTGAGGAAGGATTTAAGAATTTTACTTATTTAAGTTTTGGTAAACTTCACCTAATTTCAAAGGAATATAAATTTGGAGTAGTTCCAGCACTAAACCAAGATGGTCAAGAAAAAATTAGACACTATAAAAAAGACAATCCCCCAGGGATTGATGCAAGTTTGGTAGTTCAAACACAAAATGATAAAAAAAATCATTTAGTTCTGACAGATAATACGCCATACAATTACAAAATTTATAAAAGACACTTCGGAAATTTAAAAATTACTTCCTGTTTTTTTCCTTATAATGGCATTGATGATTATCCACTTTGTTATGATAATTTAACATTAGGTCAAAAAAAAAAGATTACAAAAAAAAGATCTTTAAATAGGGAAAAAGCGCTTTTAAGTTTTTTTAAAAAAATAAAACCCGAAGTGATTATTCCACATTCGTCAGATTTTTCTTTAAATGTTCGTAAGAAAGAATTCAACGCTCTTCACTCTGGAGAATTTATGGAGAAAGATTTATATTCTAAAAGAATACAAAAAATTTCTAAGATAAAATGCATTCCACTTTATGAAGACGATATTCTTTATTACAACGGAAAAAAATTTAAAGAAATCATCAATTCTTCAAAAAAAAGCAGAACTAGAGTAAGAAAAAACGTAAAAGTAATTATCCCTAAGCCAGACCTTGGAACAAAATTATCTGATTTAATGATTAAAAGTTTTAAGAATTATATATACCGACTCAAGAAGTACAACTTTAACACAAAATATTTTGATAATTGGAAATTATTTGTGGTTTTATCAGATAAGCAAAAGTATCTTATAGATCCAACAAAAAATATTCTTCAAAAAATCAACGGCGAAAAGATAAAAAAGAAAAATTTATTAATACTAAATACTTCAGAAAATTTATTTAGATGTATATTACAAAGAAAGCTTCATATAAATAACTGCGGTGGCGCTTGTATATTGTCCTGGCAAAGATATCCTAATAAGTTTAATAAAGATTTTAACGAAAGTCTCAATTTTTTTCATATTTAAATTATTTAATGAAAAAATTAATTATCTTTGACTTAGACGGAGTCATAATTGACTCTAAAGAAAACATGAGGGTATCATGGAACGCTGTAAATAAGTCTTTAAATCTTAAAATTAGCTTTAAAAAGTACTTTGACAAGATAGGTATGCCTTTTGAGGATATTCTTAAAAAACTCAGAATAAATAGAATGTTTTTTAAAAAAGCAAAAAAAATATTTAGAGAAAATTCGATCAAAAACTTTAATCTAATAAAAATATATCCTGAAACCCACGAAATAATAAGCAAACTGAAAAAAAATCCTGCTTATAAATTAGCTGTTTTAACATCCAAAGAGAAAACTAGAACCATAAAAATATTGAAAAGGTTTAATCTTAAGTTTCATCACGTTCAATGTCCCATTAAAGGAAAAAAAGGAAAACCAGACCCTTATCTTTTAAATAATCTACTAAGGAAATCTAAAGTAAAAAAGTCTAATTGTTGCTATTTAGGGGATACATCAATTGATTTAAGATTTTCAAAAAATTCAAAAATAAATTTTATTTTTTGTAATTATGGATATGGTAAAATTAAGAACAAAAATATCAAAACAATTAAAAAATTAAGTCAAATTTTTAAATTTATCTAAAAATTATTAAAGTGAGTACAAATTATTTTTTACTAGAGCAAGGGTGCCTAAATCCTTATCAAATCAACTTACTTAATAAGATAAATAAAAAAAATAAAAAAGAATATATAAGTTTGTTAGATAAAATTTATTTAAATACTAATCGTAATAAAAAATGGATTCTATCTCCGTTATTTAGTAGAGACTTTGTACAAACAAACTTTTTTTCAGATCTCAACTTCTTAGGATTAGTAGATCATTTAAAAAAAAATAAAAAAATTAAAAAAGTCAAAGTTAAAAACACCTATTTAAAAAAAATTATTCTACAAAAATATCCTGATTTAAATGTAACAATAAATATTACAACAGCGGTAACACATATTTTTTTTAAATATTACGAAATTTTTTCAAATTTCATCAAATTATTATTGTGTACTTTATTTATGATTACTTCAAAAAACAAAAAAAGAAAAAACTTTTTTAAAGGAAAAAAAATAACTTTAATTGAAACCTTCTTTTCAAAAAATTTAATCCAAAATAATAAATTTAAAGAGAGATATAATAAAGAGGCATATTTAAGATTTCCAAAAGCTCTCAGAAAACGAAGTTTTTTCTTTCCAATAAATTTATCTATTTTACACATAAAGAAATTCTTAAAGATAACTAAGAAAGATAAAATTAAATTTATTCATCCTTTAGATTTTTTAAAAACTGAGGATTACATTGAGTCCATATTTTTAATACCTTCACTTAAAAGTATTAAAAATGAGCCTTTATTTTTCAAAAAATTTGAAATTAGTAAATTAGTAAAACTTTACAATTTTTTCTCTTTTTTTAATTATTCAACTTTTTTAGCCAATTTGAACTTTAATTTTCTAAAACGATTAAAAGAAAATAATATTAAGATTGATCTTATTCTTGATTGGTACGAGAATCAGATTATAGACAAAGGTATTTCAATGGGTAAAAATAAATTTTTTAAAGACTCCAAAATAAAAGGGCATATGGGTTTCTTAAATGACTTCAGGAATATTCATTATTACTATCCAACAAAGTTAGAACATAAACTTAGGTGCGTTCCCGAGGAAGTTCTTTTGATCAATAAAAATATTTACCGACAATTTTTTAAGAATAATCGTTATATTAAATATAAGATAGTTCCCTCATCAAGGAATCAAGAAATATTTAGTATTAATAAAATAAAAACTAAGAAAAAAAATAATAAAAGAATTTTATTATTTATTTTAAGCGCAAATCAACAAGAATCGAATTTTATATTTAAACTTATTGAAAATGTACATCATAAGTTTGATTTAAGTAAAAATGAGATAAGAATTAAAACTCATCCAAATACGAAATTAAATTACTTTATAAAAAAATGTAAAAATATTGAAATTTCAAACAAGTCAATTTATGAGGAGATTTTAAACTCAGAAATCGTCATTGGAGGTGGAACAACGGCGACTATTGAAGCACAAATTTTAAATAAAAAAATTATACTGGTAGGAAATAATTCAGAAATAATGTTAAATCCTTTGATGATACATGATAAAAAAAGTGTAAAAATTTGTTATGACACTAAAACTTTGCTTAAAAACATCATAAATTTATCAAAAATGAAATTAAGAAAAGATTCTTTAAATAAAAATTTACTAAATTATTATTTTTTAAAATTCACAAGAAATTTAAATAAAAATTTTTACAACTAATGATTTTGGCTCTTATTCCATCTCGGCTTAACTCTAAACGATTAGAAAGAAAACCTCTTTTAATAATTGATGGACTACCAATAATCATTCACACTTTAAAAAGAGTTCAACTTTCAAAAAAAGTAGATAAAGTAATTGTATGCACGGATAGCGACGAAATTAAAAAAATTGTTGAAGTGCATGGAGGTGAAGCAGTCATAACATCCTCAAAACATAGAAATGGGACGGAAAGAATCGCGGAAATTTCAAGAAAATATAAAAAAGCAAAACTTATTATAGATGTGCAAGGAGACGAACCACTAGTTGACCCAAAAGATATAGACGATGTAATTAAATTTCATAAACAAAACAAAAATTTTGATATTGTTTTGCCCATGAAAAAAACACGTAACGCTGACGACAAGTCTCTTATTAAAGTTGTTTCTTCAGAAAAAAATAAGGTTTTATATTTTAGTAGAGCTAAAATTCCATTTAACTACAAAGAAAAAAATATTAATTACTTTAAAGATTTGTCTGTAATTTCATTTAAACCTCAAGCATTAAATAAATTTTCTAAAATGAAAGCAGGAG
Organism: uncultured Pelagibacteraceae bacterium; assembly: GCA_902578315.1. Classification (GTDB taxonomy): domain Bacteria; phylum Pseudomonadota; class Alphaproteobacteria; order Pelagibacterales; family Pelagibacteraceae; genus Pelagilacustribacter. The sequence continues at coordinate 14,441 of CACHCL010000007.1, read as the reverse complement.
TCCTTGAAAAAACCGAAGGAATAGAATTATTAAGAGCTCTTGAAAATAATTTAGTTATAGGAACTTTTGAAGCTAAAAGTTCTAGTTTTGGTGTAAATATAAAACAAGATTTATTAAGGGCAATAAATGAGATGCCAAAAAATAAAATAAGAAAACTTTACTAAATTTATTTAAAGTTAAGATGAAAAAAGTATCTGTTCTTATGACGGTCTACAATACTGATAGATTCTTAAGAAAATCTATAAATTCAATTCTTAATCAAAATTATAAAAATTTTGAATTTATTATTGTAGATGACTTTTCAAAAGATAAATCAAGGAAAATAATAAAAAGTTATAAAAATTCACGAATAAAAAAGTTTTTACTCAGAAAACATATTGGCAGAACTAATGCTTTAAATTTCGGATTAAAAAAATGTAAGGGTAAATTTATTGCAATATTAGACTCAGATGATATTTCTGTTTACAATAGACTTTTAAAACAAGTTGAGTTTCTAGAAAAAAATTCTCAAATTAAAATGGTTGGATCTAACACTCTTCTAATAAACGAAAAAGGAAAAAAAATAAAAAATTTTTACATTCCTTCAAACTTTGATGAGTTTAATAGAAAAATGATCTTCAATAATTATCTTCCTCATTCTTCAGTAATGTTTAACAAACAATTTTTAAATAAAACTGGTGGTTCTTATCCAAAAGATTTTATATATAGCCAAGATTATGCATTAATATTAAGATTTTTGTTGAAAAGTAAAATTTATGTTTTGCCAAACATTTTAACAAAATCAAGGGTTTCAAAAAATAATATGACTAACTCAAATATTTTAAAACTTACTAGAGAAAAAGAAATGATTAAAAATAATTTTTTTTCCTATAAAAATTTCGATTTGTCTCTTAAAGAAAAGATTTTTTTTCATTTTTTAATTTTAAAAAGAGTTTTAAAGTATACTTTAAAGCTAATTTTATAAATATAAGGGCGTGTAGTTCAGTGGTAGAACGCTTCGTTGACATCGAAGAGGTCATAAGTTCAATTCTTATCACGCCCACCAAGCGCTTTTATTAAGAAGTTTTTGACTATTTACATATTTATATAAAAATAATATAAAGCTTTGCCTGGTGATTATTGCGAAGGGGCAACACCCGATCCCATTCCGAACTCGGAAGTTAAGTCCTTCAGCGCCGATGGTACTTTGTCTTAAGATATGGAAGAGTAGGACATTGCCAGGCTTTAAATTATGAAAGTTGCTAGTTCCTTAAAATCACTCAAAAAAAGAGATTTAAACTCTAAAATTGTTAAGAGGAAAGGAAAGCTTTACGTAATAAATAAAAAAAACCCTAAGTTTAAAGCTCGTCAGGGTTAAAGATGAGTGATAACGATTTCAAAAAAACTTACAACGGTTTTACAAGGTTTGTACTTTGGGGAACGATTGCGGTAATTGCAATATTGGTAATATTAGCAATTACACTGCTCTAAAATTTTAAAATTAATACGATGATAGTCGGTTCAATTAAAGAAAATACAGAACTAGAAAAAAGAGTTTCTTTAACTCCTGAGTCTGCGAAAAATATCATTGGACTTGGATTAAAGGTGTGTGTTGAAAAAGATTATGCACTTCACCTCGGAATTGAGGACAAGGAATATAACGATATTGGAGTTGAGATAAAAGATTCATCAAAAGAAGTATTAAATTCAAGTGACTTGATTACGAAAGTAAATTGTCCCTTGGAAGATGAAATTGGGATTTTAAAAGAAAATACAATTTTAATTGGAATGCTTAATCCATCAAAAAATAAAAACCAAATTGATAAAATTATTAGTAAAAAGATTAAGCCTTTTTCTTTAGAATTACTACCTAGAATTACAAGAGCTCAATCAATGGACGTTTTATCTTCCCAATCTAATTTAGCTGGATATAGAGCAGTTGTTGATTGTGTTGCAGAATTTGAAAAAGCTGTACCTATGATGATGACAGCGGCAGGAACCGTTCCAGCAGCTAAAGTTTTGGTTATTGGAGCAGGTGTAGCGGGTTTACAAGCTATTGCCACTGCTAAAAGATTAGGCGCGATTGTTTCAGCAACAGACGTAAGAGCAGCATCTAAAGAGCAAGTAGAAAGCTTAGGCGGTAAATTTTTAACAGTCGAACAAAACGAAGATATGGAAACTGCTGGTGGATACGCAAAAGAAGCATCAGACGAGTATAAAAAAAAACAAGCAGAAATGATGAAAGAAGCTCTTAAAAAAAATGATATAGTTATATGTACAGCATTAATACCTGGAAAACCCGCTCCAAGAATACTAACAGAGGATTTAGTTAAACTTATGAAGCCTGGTTCAATTGTTTATGATTTAGCAGCAGAACAAGGAGGAAACTCAGCATTTTCAGAAGCAGGCAAAATTAATTCAGTAGATGGGATAAAGATAATAGGAGTTAAAAGTTTAATGAACAGCTTACCACTTACTGCTTCAAACTTATATGCTAAAAACTTATTTAGTTTTATTCGTAACTTGTATAGTAAAGAGAAGAAAGATTTTAACATTAATTTAGAGGACGAAATAATAGAAAAATCACTAATCAAAAGAGTTTAATTATGGAAATAGATCCGTTTATATTTAGATTAAGCATTTTTATTTTATCGATCTTTATTGGTTATTATGTTGTATGGAGTGTTACCCCATCGCTTCATACTCCATTGATGTCAGTCACTAACGCTATTTCATCAGTTATTATTGTAGGTGCTATCATTGCAGCTTTAGCAGGAACTTCCGAAAGTATTTTTAATACATCGAGTATCTTTGGATTTATAGCTATCATTTTAGCAGCAATAAATATTTTTGGGGGCTTCTTGGTTACTCAAAGAATGCTTCAAATGTACAAAAAAAAGAAAGACAAAAAGAAATGATCTCAGCTAATCTATCAGCAATTTTTTATTTAGTATCTGGAATATTATTTATTCTTGCGCTTAGAGGCTTATCATCACCGGATACATCTAGACAAGGAAACTACTTCGGAATTGCTGGAATGGTAATTGCAATTGTAGTTACATTCTTATCAATTGGAAACTTTTCAACATCTCTAGTTTATGTAGTTATATTCTTAGTAATCGGTGGAGCAATCGGCGCTTTTATAGCTTTTAAAATTCCGATGACTGCAATGCCAGAATTAGTAGCTGGTTTTCACAGTTTAGTAGGTTTAGCAGCGGTTTTTGTAGCGATCGCAGCTTTTTTAAATCCAGCAGCTTTTAATTTAGGAAATGTTGGTGATATAAAATTAGCTAGTCTTATTGAGATGTCTATTGGAGCGGCAGTAGGAGCGATAACTTTTTCAGGTTCTATTATAGCTTTTTTAAAGTTAAGAGGAATAATGTCTGGCGCTCCTATTACATTTAGCGGTCAGCATATTTTGAATTTAATACTTGGAATAGGTATATTTGTTTTGATTTTTTATTTATGTAAAACTCAATCTACAAATATTTTTTGGACTGTAATTATAATCTCATTTCTTGTCGGAGTTTTATTAATTATCCCTATAGGAGGAGCAGATATGCCTGTGGTAATTTCAATGCTTAATTCCTATTCTGGGTGGGCTGCAGCTGGTATAGGTTTTACATTAGAAAATACTGCTTTGATTATAACAGGTGCACTTGTTGGATCTTCAGGAGCAATACTTTCATATATAATGTGTAAAGCCATGAACAGATCTTTTGTAAGTGTAATTCTAGGCGGTTTTGGAGCAGAAAATTCTACTGATGATAAAAAAGAAAAGAAAGATCAAAAGCCAGTTAAAAGCGGTAACGCGGAGGATGCAGCTTTTTTAATGAAAAATGCCTCATCTGTAATTATAGTTCCAGGATACGGTATGGCCGTAGCCCAAGCTCAGCACGCTCTTCGAGAGATGGTAGATAAATTAAAAAAAAATGATATCAAAGTTACTTACGCTATACACCCTGTAGCTGGAAGAATGCCCGGCCATATGAATGTTTTATTAGCTGAAGCAAATGTTCCTTATGATGAGGTTTTTGAATTAGAAGATATAAATAACGATTTTGCTAATTCTGATGTTGCATTTGTAATTGGAGCAAATGATGTAACAAATCCCGTGGCAAAAACAGATCCAAAAAGCCCAATATTTGGAATGCCAGTGCTTGATGTTGAAAAATGTAAATCTGTTTTATTTGTTAAAAGAAGTTTATCACCAGGTTATGCCGGTATAGATAATGAACTTTTTTATAAAGACAATACTTTAATGTTGTTTGCAGATGCAAAAAAAATGACTGAAGACATAGTTAAAAATTTAGACTAATGAAAACAAAAATTTTTTGTGACATTGCTGACTACAAAACAATTAAATTCTTTAATAATAAGTCTTTAGTTGATGGCTTTACAACTAATCCAAGTTTAATGCGATTAGCTGGAGCTAAAAATTACAAAAATTATTCTCTTAAAATTTTAAAGATTTGTAAAAATAAACCAATTTCTTTTGAAGTATTTGCAGATAATTTTAAAGACATGCTGAAACAAGCTTATGAAATTAATTCTTGGGGTAAAAATGTTTACGTAAAAATTCCAGTTGTAAATTCAAAAGGTGTATTTACAGGAACGGTCATCAAAGAATTAAGTGACAAAGGAATTAAACTCAACATAACTGCAGTTTACACATTCGAACAAACTGAGAAGATTTTTAAAAAATTAAATAAAAAAACAAAATCAATAATTTCAATATTTGCAGGCAGAATGGCTGATAAAGGTAAAGACCCTCTTCCGATATTTAAAAAAAGCATCTCTTTGACTAAGAAAAATAAAAATATCGAAATTCTTTGGGCTAGTACGAGAGAAGCTTACAACTTTATTCAAGCAAAACAATTAAATTGTAATATAATTACAATGCCACCAAAAGTAATAAATCAAATTGCTGGATTTGGTAAGAGTTTCAAATCTATGACAATAGATACTGTTAAAGGTTTTCTAACTGATAGTAAAAAATCAAGATTCAGTCTTTAAGAAGCCTTGGCTCTTGATTGTCTTTTTCTTTCATGAGGATCTAATATTAACTTTCTAAGTCTGCAAGATTTGGGTGTTATCTCTAAAGCTTCATCTGTATTAAGCATACTTAGCTGTTCGGCTATAGCTATCTTTCTTACTGGTGTTAAAACTACATTTTCATCAGTTCCTTGAGTCCTCATATTTGTAAGTTTTTTCGCTTTTAAAACATTTATTTCCAAGTCACCACTTTTTGAAGAAAGGCCAACTATCATCCCTTCGTATACTGGATCATTATGTGTTACAAACATTTCACCTCGAGCTTGTAAATTGAAAATAGCAAAGGCAACTGCTTTACCATTTTCCATGGAAATTAAAGCACCGTTTCTTCTTCCCTCCATATCTCCGGTGTAGTCTCCATAAGAGTGAAAAATTCTATTTATTACGCCAGTACCTTTTGTTAATGTTAAAAATCTACTTGTGTAACCCATCAATCCTCTAGTTGGCGCATGAAAAATTAATCTTTTTTTATTTTTTCCAGTATCCTTAAGATCAATTAATTTACCTTTTCTTCTATTCATAGAGTCTATAATTCTTGATGAAAACTCTTCATCTAAATCCATTGTTATTTCTTCGATTGGCTCCATTTTATGACCTCGATCATCTTTTTTAATTAAAACTTTTGGCGGGCTTACGGTCATTTCGAAACCCTCTCTCCGCATCTGTGTTAAAAGGATCTCCAACATCAACTCACCTCTTCCGCTTATGACGAAAGCATCTTTATTTTCATTTTCTTCAAAGTTTATCCCAACATTGTTTTCAGCTTCCAAAATTAACCTATTCCTTATTTGAGTACTTGTTAATTTTTTCCCCTCCGTCCCTGCTAAAGGAGAACTATTTACGGTAATTGTTATTGACATGGTAGGGGGGTCAATTGGTGTAGCATTAATAGGTTCATTAACTTCTAAATCACAAATTGTATCAGCAACGTTAGCTTTTTCTAACCCTGCAATAATTACTATATCTCCAGCGTCACCTTGTTCGATAGGAACTTTTTTTGTTCCTTCATATCTAAATATTTTTGTAAGTCTTCCTTCATCAACTTTTTTTCCACTTAGATCTATCGCTTTAATTTGCTGATTTGCTTTTGCAGTTCCTTGAGCAATTCTTCCTACTAAGCTTCTTCCTAAAAAACTGTCGGCATAAAGGAGTGTAGAAAGCATAGCGAATGGTTTTGTTTTATCAAAAGTCAATGGTTTTACATGATCAATAATTAAATTTAATAAGGGTTGCAAATTTTCTCTTGGACCATCTATCTCCTTAGATGCCCAGCCAGATCTTCCACTTGCGTATAATACCGGAAAGTCTAATTGCTCCTCATTTGCATCAAGACTTACAAATAAGTCAAAAGTTTCATCTAATACCTCGTCTGCTCTTTGATCTGTTTTATCCAGTTTATTAATGACTACTATTGGCTTTAAGCCTTGTTTTAGGGCTTTAGATAAAACAAATTTGGTTTGAGGCATTACTCCCTCTGCTGAGTCTATAAGCAATAAAGCTCCGTCTGCCATGTGTAAGACTCTTTCAACTTCAGCTGCAAAATCTCTATGACCGGGTGTATCAATAATATTTATTCTTGAATCTTTCCAATTTATTGAGGTGGGTTTTGCAAGTATTGTAATTCCCCTCTCTTTTTCTAGCTCACCAGAGTCCATTACTCTCTCCTCAATATTTTCATTTTCCCTAAACGTTCCACTTTGTTTCATTAGACTATCGATCAAAGTTGTTTTCCCGTGATCTACGTGTGCTATGATTGTTATATTTCTGATCGCTTTTATCATTTTGGTTGCGGGGGTAGGATTTGAACCTACGACCTTCAGGTTATGAGCCTGACGAGCTACCAGACTGCTCCACCCCGCGATAAATTATTTTTTCTTAATATTAATAGCTTGAAGCTTGTCTTTTTCCTCTTTTATATCGTAAACTATTCTTTGTTCTTCCTTTAATACTCTTAGTTTAGAATTTTCTAACGCTGAAACATGAAGGAAAATGTCTTTTTTTGTTTCATCATCAGTTATAAAGCCGTAGCCTTTTTTGGCGTTAAACCATTTAACTTTACCAGATGGCATAATAAATCCTCTCATTTTTTTATTTAGTACCTGTTTCTTAATTTTTGGAGTTTCTTTATTCTTTTCAAATTTTCAGTTTGAACTCTTTTTTTTCGCTCAGAAGGTTTTTCATAAGTGCTCTTCATCTTCATTACTTTAAAAAAACCTTCTTTTTGAAGCTTTCTTTTTAAAACTCTTATTGCTTGCTCTACATTATTATCTTTTACGTCTATTTTAATAAAAACCTCCAGTTAATTTTCATGGTTGTTATCATTTGCTAGTTTATTTGTCTATACCCAAGCTACTTGCAGAGGCTTTTTTTTCAGCTCTAATTTTAGCTTTTTTCTCTCGCTCAACTCTCCTTTTTGCTTTTTCTAAACTTTTTTGAAATGCATCTTGAGAGCATAGAGCCAAAATTACTGGGTCTCGAGGTTTCAAGTTTGAAAAATTCCAATAACTTCTTTTTCTTATCAGAGATACAGTGCCTTTAGTGCTTCCTACAAGTTTAGAAATTTGACCGTCAGTTAATTCAGGTGCATTTTTACACAACCATAGAATCGCATCTGGGCGATCTTGTCTTTTAGATAAAGGAGTGTACTTTGGTTTTTTTCTTTCTTTAACATCTATATCATCTATTTTTTTTGTTAATCTTAGTTTTTTTTCAGGGTCCTTTGAGCATAATTCAATCTCATCTCTGGATAGTTGGCCAGCTAAAATAGGGTTGTAAGCTTTTATTCCTCGAGCAACATCACCATCAGCAATTCCTTTAATTTCTAATTCATGTAAATTACAAAATTCAGCAATTTGCTTAAATGTTAAAGTGGTATTTTCAACTAACCAAACAGCTGTAGCTTTTGGCATAAATGGTGTTTCAGTCATAAATTATTTTTTTGATCTTAGGTTGCTAAACTTTTTGTTATATTTACTTACTCTACCTTTGTCCAAAATCTTTTGAGTACCGCCTGTCCAAGCATAGTGAGATTTAGGATCAATATCTAATTTCAAAACATCATTTTCCTTACCCCAAGTTGAGCGAGTTTCAAATTCTGAACCATCAGTCATTACAACTTTTATTTTGTGGTAATTTGGGTGTATGTTTTTTTTCATGGGCCGAGTTTTATATTAATAATAGTTTTTACTCAATATCTTTTTTAGCAATTAACTCTCTTATTTCATCGTGAATATTAGAATTACTGGCTAAAATATTCTTTTTAAGCGGTGAGCTCACATCTTCCTCAAAAAAATCAATAAAGCCCCCAGCTTCTTTTACCAATATTATTCCTGCAGCTATATCCCAATAATTTAATTCTCTTTGCCAATATCCATCAAACCTGCCACAAGCTACATAGGCCATGTCTAAAGCCGCGCTTCCGAATTTTCTTACATTTGAAACATTTTTTGAGATATTTATATATTCAGAAAATATTTTTTCTTTTATTTTACTCGCACCCTTCGGACCACCTGTTACAAGCAACGCATCTTTAATCTTTTTTCTATTAGAAACTCTTATTCTAGAATTATTAAGATAAGCTCCATTTCCTTTTTCGGCACAAAACATTTCATTCATTATTGGATTGAATATTACTCCACATTTAATTTCAGAATCTTCTTCATAAGCAATCGAAATTGCAAACTGAGGTATCCCATTTAAAAAATTCATGGTCCCATCTATTGGATCAATTATCCATTTGTTTTTAGTATTAGATTTATTAATTATACCTGTTTCCTCCGTTATAATTCCGTAGTCCGGATGTGCTTTTTGTAATTCTTCAATCAGAATTTTTTCAGTTCTTTTATCAGCAGAGGTAACAAAATCTCCAGGACCTTTGGCTGAAACTTGTAGATTTTCGATTTCACCAAAATCTCTTATTAAAGATCTTGAAGCTTTCATACACGCTTTGGTAATTAAATTAATTTGAGGAGAATTTAATCTCATTAATTAACTCTTTTTACATATTCAAGGGTACGGGTATCAATAACAATTTTTTCGCCACTTTCAATAAATGGTGGAACATTTATTTTTATTCCGCAGTCAAGTAATGCAGGTTTATATGATGAGGATGCAGTTTGATTTTTAATAGCAGCATCAGTTGTTTCAATGGTGCATTCAATATTGTTTGGCAATTCAATTGAAATTGGTTTTTCTTCCATAAAAGAAATTGTAACTTCTAAATTTTCTTTTAAAAGTTTATATTGTTCTCCTGCAATAGACTTAGCAATTTCCACTTGTTCAAAGTTTGTGTTATCCATAAAATGACAATTTTCACCGTCTATGTATAAAAAATTAAATTTTTTTTCTTCTACTTCTGCTTTCTCAACTGTTTCACTCGATCTAAATCTTGCATTTAATTTTGTCCCCTTAACAACACTTTTTAATTCCACTTGATTAAAAGCTCCACCTTTGCCAGGTTTTACATGTTGAGTTTTTAAAACATTCCAATAATCGTTTTTATGCTCGATTATCATTCCGGGTTTTATTTCATTAGCAGTTATTTTCATTTAAATTTACTAATCGCCTGTTCTGGTTTTAATTTTGGGTTATCCCAAATAAAACTTGATAATGCAATATATTTTGCACCAGCGTGCATCAATTTTTTATAATTGAGGTTATTTATACCACCAATAACAACAATTGGTTTTTTGATATTTTTTTTTGCCCATTTTAAAATATGTAAATTTGATTTTTTAGCACTAGGTTTTAGTCTTGATTTAAAAAAGGATCCAAAGGCAATATAATCCGCCTTATTCTCAATGGCATTATTTGCCAGGATTTTAGAATTATGACATGTAATTCCTAAAATTTTCTTTTTGAGTTTTTTTCTTGCAATTTTAAAAGATCCATCAGCTTGGCCCATATGACATCCATCAGCTTTAATTTTAGAGGCTAAACTAAAATAATCATTAATGATAAATTTCACTTTATGTTTAGTTGTAATTTTTTTTACCTTTTTTGAGATAAATAAAATTTTTTTTTGATTTGCTTTTTTTACTCTTAGTTGAAAAAACTTTACATTTTTAAGCGACAATACTTTATCTAAACTAGCGTAAAAACTCTCATTAATTTTATTTGGTGAAATTAAGTATACTAATCGTTTCAAAGGAACTAGGCCGCAAACTCTTTCTCTAATTCTTCGGACCACTCCCCTTTAGATGAAAGACCATTCATTTTAGCTCTATGGTTAAAAGCTTTTTGGATATTTTCTATATTCTCTTGATTTTTTCCAAACTCTTTTAACGCGCTTGCTTGCAATCCTCTTCCATAAGAGAAAGTGATTAAAAAATTACTATTATTTATTTTGTTTATTTCATTTAAGTTTTTACTAGACTCAATCTCTGACTGCCCACCTGACAAAAAAGCTATACCAGGTACTTCGGTTGGTACATTTTTTTTCAAACAATCTAAAGTTTTTTTAGCAATTTCTTCAGCGCTAGATTTATCTTTGCATTCTGAGCCAGGTATTACCATATTAGGTTTAAGAACAGTGCCTTTTAAATCAACTTTATGTAATTCAAGTTCGTTATAACACTCATTAAGCACATCTGTTGTAACTTGATAGCATTTATCAATGTTGTGAGAACCATCCATCAAAACTTCTGGTTCAACTATCGGTACCATTTTAGCTTCTTGTACTAAAGTAGCGTATCTTGCTAATGCGTGGGCATTAGACTTAATAGATTGGGAAGATGGAAATTTATCTGAAATTTTATAAACAGCTCTCCATTTCGTAAATCTTGCACCTAAATCATAATACTCTTTTAATCTTTCGCGTAAACCATCTAAACCCTCTGTTACAGTTTCATCGATAGATCCAGCAAGAGGTTTTGCACCTTTATCAACTTTTATTCCTGGTACAGCTCCATGTTTGGAAATCAATTCTGGAATTGATGGACCTAAGGTAGTTTTTTGTCTTATTGTCTCATCGAATAAAATTACTCCTCCAATATAATCTTTCATTGCGCTTGAATTAAAAAGAGTTTGTCTAAAATTCAGCCTATTTTTTTCAATGTTTTCTACGTTTATACTTTTAAATCTTTTGGCTATTGTTCCAGTGCTTTCATCTGCAGCAAGAATACCTTTGCCTTTAGCACACATTTTTTTTGCAATTTCATTTAATGTCATAGCGATTATTTATTTTAAAACACTTATACCAGGCAAGTCTTTTCCTTCTAAGTACTCTAAAAATGCTCCTCCTGCTGTTGATAAGTGAGAAAAAGAAAGTTCATTTTTACATTTATTTAACGCTGCCAAAGTATCTCCTCCACCAAGAACTGAGATTAAAGTCTTTTCAATAGTATTTTTTGAAATAGCTTGCGCTATAGACATGGTTCCGTTGATAAAATTTTTATTTTCAAAATAACCTGCAGGACCATTCCATAATACTGTATTAGAAATATCAATTATTTGTTTAACTTTATTTATTGTATTAGGACCTATATCCAAAATAATGTCATTCTTTTTTATTTTATCTAAACTTTTATTTGAGCCCTTTCCTTCAAAGCTAGTCCCAACCACGCAATCTTCTGGTATTATTATTTTACAATTATTTCTATCAGCTTTATCATAAATATTTTTGATAATTTGTTTTGTGTCATTTTCAACTAAAGAATTTCCAACATTAAAATTTTTATAAACAAAAAAATTATTAGCCATTGCACCTACAATTATCAGATTATTAATTCTTTCAATTAGATTTGTTATCACATTAATTTTCGTTGAAATTTTTGAACCACCAATAATGCATGTAACTGGTTCTTTCTTATTTTTGATAACAAGATTTATTGCATCAATCTCTTTCTTTAAGAGAGGACCTGCAAAGCTTTTTTTTACGAATTTTGTTATTTTATGAATAGATGAATGTTTTCTATGAGCACATGAAAAAGCGTCATTAATATAAATATCACCGAGAGAAGCCAATTTTTTAGAGAAATTTTCATCATTATCTATTTCCCCTTTAAAAAATCTTATATTTTCAATTAATATGACTTCTCCCTCTCTTAAGTGAGAGAATTTATCTTTTGCATCATTATCTAAATTTCCCATAAAGAAATAAACATTAGTCTGAAGTTTTTCTTTTAAATATTTATATATAGGGACTAGTGACATAGAGGGCTCTCTTATTCCTCTTGGACGACCAAGATGGCTTATAATTATTATTTTAGCTTTTTTACTAATTAATTTTTTTAGAAAAGGTAAGCACAACGTTATTCTAGTATCATCAGTAATTATCTTATTCTTTAGAGGGACATTTAAATCTAATCTTAGAATTATCTTTTGATTTTGAACATTTAAACTATCTGGAAAAAAATTTATTTTATCCATTAATTGAATTATTCTCTCAATTTTTTTTGAATTAAATCAATTATCTTATCTTCTGTTAATCCAAAATGACTATATACATCTTTATAGGGCGCACTTTCTCCAAACTTATTTATACCTAGATTCAAACCTTTATTTTTAATATATTTTTGCCACGATACAACGCTACCAGCCTCTAATGTTACAACTAATGAATTTTTTTCTATAATGTCATTCTTAAAATCTTCTGGTTGTTTATCAAAAAGCTCCATGCAAGGCATAGAAACTACTTTTGAATGAATATTCATTTCTTTTAGTTTGTTTTGGACTTTTAATGCTAGTTCAACCTCTGTCCCAGATGCAATTATTGTTATATTACTTTCATGCGAAGTAACATTAACCACGTAGGCCCCTTTTTCACATTTGTTCTCTTTTGTATTTTTTGGGTTGATGTAAGGAACTTTTTGTCTCGATAAGGCAATAGCACTTGGAGTTCTATTATTTTTTAAAGCTATTTCCCAACACTCTAAAGTTTCATTGATATCCGCAGGCCTAAAAACATTTAAATTAGGAATTGATCTAAGTCCCGTAAGGTGTTCGATAGGTTGATGAGTTGGACCATCCTCTCCTAAACCAATGGAGTCGTGTGAAAAAATATATATAACCTTAAGACCCATTAAAGCAGATAATCTTATAGACGGTTTACTATAATCAGAAAAAATTAAAAATGTTCCCCCGTAAGGTATTAAATCCCCGTAAAGAGCTAAACCATTCATTATTGCGGACATACCATGCTCTCTTACTCCATAATGTATGTAATTTCCGTTAAAATTTTTAGAGTTTATAATTTTGGAATTTTTAGTTTTAGTATTATTAGATCCACTTAGGTCAGCCGAACCACCTATAAGCTGAGGAAGTAAAGAAGAAATACTTTCAATTGTTGCCATTGAACACTGTCGAGTGGCTAAACTTGGTTTTGTGTCAAAATATTTTGTTTTCTCTTTTTTAATTAAATTGTCTAATTTTTCTAAATAAGTGTCTTCAAAATTTTTATCTAAGATATCTTTAATCTTGGAGTTTTTTTTATTTACAATCTCATGCCATTTTTTTTCTAATAATTCTCCATTATTTCCTATTTTTCTCCATTCGTCTAATATATTCTGTGGAATTTCGAATGGTTTGCTATTCCATTTAAGTTTTTTTCTTACCAATGCAATTTCTTCTTCTCCTAGTGGAGAACCATGTGAAGATGCTTTTCCAGATTTATTTGGGGACCCAAAGCCTATTAATGTTTTGCAAGAAATAATTGTGGGTTTATTAGATTTAGATGCTTTTAAAATTGCTTTTGTTATTTGTTTTTCATTATGACCATTTATCTCTAAAAAATTCCAATTATATGACTCAAATCTTTTTTTATAATTATCGGAAACACTTAAGGAGGTAGAACCATCAATCGATATTTTGTTATTGTCAAAAAAAACGATTAAGTTTTTTAACTTAAGATGCCCTGCTAAACTCATCGCTTCATGACTGATACCTTCCATAAGGTCTCCATCACTAGCGATTACATAAGTTTTGTTATTAATAATTGTTGGACCAAATTTTTTTCTGTATATTTCCTCAGCTATCGCCATTCCAACAGCATTTCCTAAACCTTGACCAAGAGGACCAGTTGTGGTTTCAATTCCGGTTCCTTTTTTATATTCTGGATGTCCTGCACAAATTGAATTTAATTGTCGAAAATTTTTTATATCCTCAATAGATACACTCTCGTATCCTGTTAAGTGAAGCAATGCATATAACAACATAGAACCATGACCTGCGGATAAAATAAATCTATCTCTGTTAATCCACTCCGGATTTTTTGGATTAAACCTCAGGTGGTATTTAAATAAAACTGTCGCGACATCAGCCATGCCCATTGGCATACCAGGATGACCAGAATTTGCTTTTTGCACAGCATCGATCGATAAAAATCTTACTGCATTTGCTAATTGATTTAAATTTACGCTCACTTTTAATAACCTATATAGACTTAAACAAAGTATATCAATATTATGATA
>CACHCL010000006.1 GCA_902578315.1 uncultured Pelagibacteraceae bacterium | reverse complement strand
ATTTTGATTATTTATAACTCTTATAAATGTTTAAATACGCCAAATAACTTTATTTTTAAAAGCATTTATCAAATTAGTATTCTTCAAAGCACATCTATATTAGTTTGTTTTTTTACTTTGATTGCTGCCTTTTTAGTTTCAGATTTTTCTTTAATAAACGTTTATCAAAATTCTCACTCACTAAAGCCAATCTTTTATAAAATCTCTGGAACATGGGGAAATCACGAGGGTAGTCTTTTATTATGGGTAATTATTCTCTCAATTTTCTCATTTTTATTTTTACTTTTTAATAAAAAACATAAAAAAAATTATCGTCTTCATACTTTGATAATCCAGAATTTAATAATTTTAGGCTTTTTATTTTTTCTTTTATTCAATTCAAACCCTTTTAGTATTATCGAACCAATTCCAAAGGAAGGATTGGGTTTAAATCCGATTTTACAAGATCCTGCTTTAGCAATTCACCCACCATTACTTTATGTTGGTTTCGTAGGATCCTCAATTTATTTTTCAGCAGCAATGGCTTCTATGATTACAAACTATAAAGATAGATCTTTTGCCCAATCAATTAAAAGCTGGGTTTTAGTATCTTGGGTTTTTCAAACATTAGGAATTTTAGTTGGATCCATTTGGGCCTATTATGAATTAGGTTGGGGAGGATTTTGGTTTTGGGATCCTGTCGAAAATGCTTCTTTATTACCTTGGTTTGCAATGACAGCTCTTTTACACTCACTACTAGTTTTAGAAAAAAGAAAAGCTTTTTATTTTTGGACAATTATACTTTGCTTGCTAACATTTACATTAAGTGTAACAGGAACTTTCTTAGTTAGGTCTGGAATACTCAACTCAGTTCATACCTTCGCAAATGATCCTTCAAGAGGTATCTACATATTAGCATTTTTAAGCACAATGATTTTAGCATCAGTTTATTTTCTATTTACAAAATTTAAATCTGAGACAAGTTATATTGCTGCCAATAGTAAAGAAACTTTTGTTCTGATAAATAACTGGTTTATGATGTTTTATTTATTAACTGTTTTACTAGGGACGTTATATCCAATATTTACTGACGCACTCTTGGAAAGTAAAATTTCAGTAGGGCCACCCTTTTACAATTCTGTAATAATACCTGTAGTAGTTATTTTTTTATTCTTTATGGCTATCGGACCTCAATCAAAATGGATTAAGAATAAATTTACAAATTTCAAACAGCTTTCTATTATATTAACAGGCGCGTTAGGTATAAATTTTGGAATTTTTTACTTTTTTAAAAGTTATAGTGTTATTTCAAATTTAATAATTATTTCCTCATTATTTTTAATTCTATCCTCTTTTTTAGATTTTTTTCAAAAATCTAAAATAAATCTCTCAAGAATAGTATCTCATTTATCTTTTGGTTTTTTGATCTTTTTTATCGGACTAAACCATAATTTTTCAATTGAAAAAGATTTTAACTTAAAATTGGGTGAGACAAAAAAAATCGATAATTACAAATTTGTTCTCAAGAATTTAGAACTTAATGATCAAACCAATTACAAGGCTATAATTGGGAAGCTTCAGGTAAAGAATACTATTACAAATGAAGAAAAAACTTTAAAACCAGAAATCAGAATTTATGAAAATCCTAAAACCTTAACTTACGAAGCCTCTATATTAACAAATTTTTTTAAAGATCATTATTTGACAATGAGCAATATTGATCGCTCAGAGTATTACAATATTAAATTTCAAGAAAAGCCACTAATGATTTGGATTTGGATTTCTGTAGTTATGTTGTCGTTTGGAGGTTTATTAAGTTTATTAAGAAATGCAAAAAACAATTAAAACAATTATATTAATTTTTATTTTTTTTTTAATAACGATTTTTTATTTATCGTTAAATAAAAATTCTAATTATGATACGGAGAACTTAGTTGGTAATAAATTAAACCAAATTAAATTAGAAAATTTTGAAAATACTGGTTATTTAACAAATGAAAAACTAAAAAAAAATAATTACATTTTAATTAATTTTTGGGCATCTTGGTGTGCTCCGTGCCGTACCGAACATCCTCTTTTAATGCAACTGTCTCAACTAAGAAATATAAAAATTTTAGGAGTAAATTTTAAAGATAAAAAAAATAATGCTCTGAATTTTTTAAATAATCTAGGAAATCCATATCATTATCTAGCTAAAGACGATCAAGGTAAACAATCAGTAAATTTCGGCATTTATGGAATACCAGAAAGTATTTTGGTAAATAAAGAATTTATTGTTATTAAAAAATTTGTAGGTCCTCTGAATTTAGAAGATTTTAATGAAATTAAAAAGATTACTAACTCTTTATGAAATTTAAAATAATCTTAACTATTCTTTTAGTAAATTTTTACTCTTTCGCTTTTTCTAATGAAGCTATTGACGAAAATAAGATCCATAAAAATCTTAGATGTTTAGTTTGTCAAGGCCAATCAATATCGGATTCCAATTCTGATTTTGCATTGACACTAAAAATGGTCGTTAAAGATCTTATAGATCAGGGAAAATCCGAGCAGGAAATTTACAATTTTTTGTCTGATAAATATGGAGATTGGATTTTATATAAACCAAAATTAAATTTAGCAAATTTTTTGCTCTGGTTTTTGCCCTATTTTGTTTTATTTTTAGGTGGATTAATTATCCTTTATTTAATCAGAAAAAATGCCAAAAAAACATAAATTGCCAACTGTACATATAAACTATTTAGTTGTATTTTTGTAAAAATGAAAAATCACTTTTTTATATTTCTTGTTCTAACTCTGATGATTAGTATACCATCAACTAATGCTGATGAGACCAGTAAGGATATCTCATTCTATACTGGAACCTTTGATGTGATCGATAAAGAGGGAGACGATCAAACCTCATTATTTGGAATAGAACATAAAAATCCGGATTTATTCAGAGATACAATTTTAGGAAAATTCAAACCTATTACAGGAGCGTTTATAACTGGAAATAATTCAGTTTATATGTATACAGGAGTAGAGGGCCAATATGGTTTGGGACCACTCAAAATTCTACCAAGTTTCTCTCCAGGTTATTATGAAGAAGGTGATGGAAAAGACTTAGGTAGTGTTTTGGAATTTAAAAGTGAGATAAAAGTAGGATTTGATATCTTTGAAAATTCTAAATTAAGTTATAGTTACAGTCACATCTCAAATAATAATTGGGGTGATACTAATCCAGGAACAGACAACCAACAAATAACATTTTCTAAAAACTTTTAATAACAATGAATTTAAACGATTGTTATAATTTTGATGATTTTAGAAAATTAGCAAAAAAAAATTTACCCGCACCAATATTCCATTATATTGATGGTGGTGCAGATGACGAAACAACTTTAAAAAGAAATACAGAGTCTTTCTTAAAATGTGATTTGGTTCCCAATATTTTAGCAAGTGTTGGAGAACCAGATTTATCTACTTCTGTATTTGGACAAAAAATAGACATGCCGCTCTTCCTTTCACCTACCGCTATGCAGAGACTTTATCATCATGATGGAGATAAAGCTTCTGCTAGGGCTGCTGAAAAGTTTGGAACTTTTTACAGTATGTCTACAATGGCAACTTCTTCCATCGAGGAAGTTGCAAATATTTCGGGAGGTCCAAAACTATTTCAGCTTTATATTCATAAAGATCAAGGTTTAACAGATAATTTAATTGATAGATGTAAAAGTTCAGGATTCAAGGCAATGTGTCTTACAGTTGATACTGTTGTTGCTGGTAACCGTGAGAGAGACCATAGATGGGGTTTTACAACGCCACCAAAATTAACATTAAAAAGTCTTCTAAGTTTTGCTACTCATCCTAAATGGGCTTTCAACTACTTAACTCATGATAAATTTCAATTAGCCAATGTTTCTCATTGGACGAAAAAAGGATCAAGTATTGCAAAAGGAGTAATGGAATATATCAACGAGCAATATGATCCCGCGATGAGTTGGAAAGATGCTGAGTACGTTGTAAAAAAATGGGGAGGACCATTTGCATTAAAAGGAGTTATGTCAGTTGAAGACGCAAAGAGAGCGGTTGAAATTGGAGCTTCTGCAATAATGTTATCTAACCACGGCGGTAGACAACTTGATGGTTCACGATCACCTTTTGACCAACTACCTGCTATTGCTGACGCAGTAGGAGGTAAGCTAGAAATTATTTTAGATGGTGGTATAAGAAGGGGAACACACATTCTTAAAGCATTATCTTTAGGAGCAACCGCATGTAGTTTTGGAAAAGGATTTTTATTTGCGCTTGGTGCTGGAGGCCAAAAAGGAGTTGAGCAAATTCTTCAAAGAATGAGAGATGAAATAAGAAGAGATATGATTTTATTGGGATGTAAAAGCATAAAAGAGCTAAATAAAACGAGAATTGCCTATAGGTGATGCAAAAAAACTAGTTTTCAAAAGTGCGAATAAATATTAGGTTCAAAATATGAAATTAGCAAAAAATTTAGAAAGACTTGGAACTGAAACTGCTTTTAGTGTCTTGGCTGAAGCTAAGAAGCTTGAAGCTCAGGGTAAAGAAATGATTCACTTAGGTTTAGGTCAGCCAGATTTTATGACTCCTAAACATATTATGGACGCAGCAAAAAAAGCTATTGATGACGGACATCATGGATATGTTTTAGCTAACGGGATTGCCGAATGCCGGCAAGCAGTTTCAAGAAAAATAAAAAGTTTATATAAAAAAGAAGTTAGTCCCGAGCGGATTATGATTATGCCTGGTGGAAAACCTACAATGTACTTTGCTATTCAAATGATCGGCGAGCCTGGTGCAGAAATAGTTCATCCAACACCTGGTTTTCCAATTTATGAGTCTATGATCAATTATACTGGTGCTAAAGCAGTTCCATATGATTTAACAAAAGAAAAAGATTTAAAATTTGATCCTGAAAAAATTTTATCTTTGATAACAGACAAAACTCGTCTTGTGATACTGATTAATCCCAATAATCCAACAGGAAGTTTTGTTGAAAAACCTGCAATTGATTTTCTTGCTGAAGGTTTAAAGAAACATCCACACGTTACTATTCTTAGTGATGAAATTTATAGCAGACAAATTTTCGACGGAAAAGAGATGCCGACTTTTTTCAATTACCCAGATTTACAAGACAGGTTGATAGTTTTAGATGGATGGAGCAAAGCTTACTCCATGACTGGCTGGAGAATGGGCTGGAGCGTGTGGCCAGAAAATTTAATTCCTCATGTAACTAAATTAGCTATAAATAGTTTTTCTTGTGTAAATGCGCCTTCACAATTTGCTGGAATAGCAGCATTAGATGGACCTGACGACTCTATACATCATATGATGGAAAAGTTTGATCAAAGAAGAAAATTAATTCACAAAGGTTTAAATGATTTACCCGGTGTTGAATGCAGTATGCCTGGTGGAGCGTTTTACGCTTTTCCAAATGTAAAGGGAACAGGTATGAGTGGAAGTGAATTTTCAAAGAAATGTATGCACGAAGCAGGTGTGGCAATTGTTCCAGGAACAGCATTTGGCAAAACATCAGTAGATTATGTACGTTTTAGCTTCGCCGCATCAAGGGATAACATTCAAAAAGCACTAGATAAAATATCAAAAATGCTTAAGTAGGATTGATTATGAGCACTTTAAAAATGCCAAAAGTTGATAACGCAATTATGTCTAAAAAAGATAAAATTGCATCGGATCTTCGTGGAATTATCAATTCTAAAAATGTTCTTTCGAATCCTGACGAACTAAGACCTTTCGAAACTGACGGCTTGACGGCTTATAGACAAATGCCTCTTTTAGTAGTTATGCCTGAGACAGTTGAGGAAGTTAGTCAAATTTTAAAATATTGTAATGAGAACAAAGTTAAAGTAGTCCCAAGAGGAGCAGGTACAGGTTTATCTGGTGGTTCGATGCCTTTAGAAGATTGTGTTCTAATGGCAATGGGAAAATTTAACAAAATAATTGAGATTGATTATGAAAATAGATGTGTGGTTACGCAACCTTGTGTAACAAATTTAGCAATCACTCATGCTGTTCAAGACAAAGGTTTTTATTATGCTCCGGATCCATCAAGTCAAATCGCATGTTCCATAGGCGGAAACGTAGCTGAAAATTCTGGCGGAGTTCATTCTCTTAAATACGGTGCAACTACAAATAATCTTTTAGGTATCGAAGTAGTTTTAATGGATGGAACTGTTACTAAGTTTGGTGGTAAAGCTATGGACGCGGAGGGATATGATTTCTTAGGCTTGATGACAGGTTCAGAGGGTTTACTTGGTGTTATCACAGAGGTTACTGTAAAAATTTTAAAATCACCTGAAGTTGTAAAAGCAGCTTTAGTTGGGTTTCCATCAATTGAAGATGCAGGAAAATGTGTTGCTGAAATAATTGCAGAGGGATGTATACCGGCTGGGATGGAAATAATGGATAAAGCTCTGACGAAAGCAACTAATGATTATTCTAAAGCAGGTTACCCAACTGATGCGGAGGCGATGATGATTGTAGAATTTGATGGAACAGAACATGAAGTTGAAGCTTACATTCAAAAGACAAAAGAAATAGCTGAAAAAAATAATTCATCAAGTTTAAAAATCAGTAAATCAAATGAAGAGAGATTAAAATTTTGGGCCGGTAGGAAAGCAGCTTTTCCGGCTTGTGGAGTTTTAGCGCCTGATTACATGTGTATGGATGGTTCAATTCCTAGAGGAAAACTTGCTGAAGTTTTAAACGAAATCTCAAGACTATCTAAAAAATATAATTTGCCAGTTGCTAATGCATTTCATGCAGGGGATGGAAACCTTCATCCTCTAATTATGTTTGATGCTAATGATAAAGAGTCTCTAAGAAAATGCGAAGAATTTGGAGCTGATATTTTAAAGTATTGCGTTAAAGTTGGTGGAGCTCTAACTGGTGAACATGGAGTCGGTATAGAGAAAAGAGAGTTAATGTGTGAAGCTTTCAATGATAAAGATATACAACAACAATTAACTATTAAGGTTGCTTTAGATCCAAATTCTTTATTAAATCCTGGAAAAGTTTATCCAATACTTAGAAAATGTGCTGAGGAAGGAAGAGTTCATGTCCATGGAGGAAAAACAAAATTCCCAGACATCCCTAGATTTTAATCAAAATATTTTTAAACCAACTTCTAGAGAAGAAATAATTGAGATAGTTAAAAACTGTTATAAAAAAAATATACCTCTAGAAATCAATGGATTAAAATCAAAAAATAAAATTGGAAGAAATTTTCAATGTGAAAAAACTTTAGATCTCTCTGGTTATAAAGGTATAATTGATTACAAACCTGAAGAGCTTTATATTAAAGTTAAATCTGGGACACCGGTAAAAGAAATAATAGAAGAGTTAGATAAAAATAATCAGCAATTAGCTTTTGAACCAAATGATTTTGGTTACTTATTTTCTGGAAAAAGTGATAGTGGTTCCATAGGCGGTGTCGTATCATGCAATTTCGCAGGGTCACGAAGATTTAAAGTTGGCAGTGTTAGAGATCACATACTTGGTTTTCAAGGTATTAACGGAAAAGGTGAAACTATTAAATCAGGAGGTACGGTAGTTAAAAATGTTACAGGTTATGATTTAAGCAAATTAATATCAGGATCTTTTGGTACGCTCACAATTTTAACTGAGCTTTCAATAAAAGTATTACCAAAACCAGAAACAAGTAAAACTTTAGTGATAAAGAATCCTCATCTTAAAAAAGCATTAGACTTTCTTGGGAAAGCATTGTCATCCTCTACAGATCCATCAGGAGGTGTATTTTATCCAGACTATTTTGGGAAAAATTTTGTATTAAACGATCTAACACACGATGGAGGTTTAACAGCTTTAAGGATTGAGGGTCCGATAAATTCTGTAGACCAAAGATTAAACAGATTGTCCAAGGAATTAAGTCTGTTAGATCAAGAGATTTCTATTTTAGAGAGTGAGCAAAGTAATATTTTTTGGAATAGGACAAAAAATTTAGAAGTTTTTAAAAGTTTAAAAAGTAATTTATTAAGGATAGTTATTCCAATGAGTGAAACCTTACAAGTTATACAAAAAATTAAAAATTTTGAGATAAAATATTTTATTGATTGGGGAGGAAGTCTTATCTGGGCCTCATTTGATCAATTAAACACAAAAATTCTTAGTGAAATTAAAGAAATAGCTAAAAAACATCAAGGTTATATTACATTGATCAAAGTCGAGGAGGATCTAAAAGCTTCTGCGGATATTTTTACAATAGATCCAATTAAGTATAAAATAAGTGAAAAAATTAAAAGGAGTTTTGATCCAAAAAGGATTTTTAATCCAGGGAAAATGTACACAGGAATTTAAATGCAAACATCTTTTACAGATAAACAACTTCAAGACAAAGACAATAAAACGAGTGAAACAATTATAAGGAAATGCGTTCACTGTGGAATGTGTAATGCTACTTGCCCTACTTATCAAGTAAATGGAGAGGAGTTAGAAGGACCAAGAGGAAGAATATATCTTATAAAAGATATGTTAGAGAATAAAAAACCGGCCACAAAAGAAATAGCAAAACACATTGATAGTTGTTTATCTTGTTACTCTTGTATGACTACTTGTCCTTCAGGGGTGAACTATATGCATTTAATTGACCATGGTAGAAATTATGTTGAAGAAACTTACAAAAGGCCTTTTTTAGATAGAGTATTTAGAAATATACTTTCTTTTGTATTACCAAGACCAAAAGTATTTTTGTTAATGGCTTTATCATCTAAAATAATAAAACCATTTAGTTTTTTATTTCCAAAATTTATAAGAAACGCATTAAATTTAATGCCAGATAAAATCCCAGGAAAAAAATTAAAAGATCAAAAAGTTTACGAGGTTAATATAGGTAAGAAGGTTTCAAGAGTGGCTTTATTAACTGGATGTGTCCAAAGAGTTATTTCTCCTGAAATAAACGAGGCTACAATAAGACTTTTAAATAGGCATAATGTTGAAGTTGTTGTGATGCCGGATATTAATTGTTGTGGGTCTTTAAATCATCATTTGGGGAAACAAAAACTAGCACACGAGTCATTTAAAAATAATATTGAGAGCTGGCACGAAGAGTATCTTAAAAATGGATTTGATGCGATAATAAGTAATACATCTGGATGTGGGACAACACTAAAAGATTATGGTCATATTTTTAAAAACGATAAAGACTTAAAAAAGAAAGCAAAAAAAATTTCAGAATTAACTAAAGATATTACTGAGTACCTCGACGAAAATTTAAAATTAAACATAAATTTAAACTTAGAAAAAAAATATAGAATAGCCTATCATTCAGCATGTTCGATGCAACATGGACAAAAAGTTCACGATCAACCAAAAGACTTAATTTCAAAAACTGGTAACGAAGTAATAGATATTCCGGAAGGACATTTGTGTTGTGGCTCCGCGGGGACTTACAATATTTTACACCAAAAAATGGCAAAATCACTTTTAAAGAATAAAGTAAATAATATAGAAAAAATTTCACCTGATTTTATTTCAACAGGTAATATAGGCTGCATGACACAAATATCAGCTGGCACTAGAATACCAATTATTCATACTGTAGAGTTGCTTGATTGGTTTACCGGAGGACCCAAGCCATATAAGTTAAATAATTTTTAAAATGAAAAAAAAGATTTTTGTTACAAGAAGACTTCTCAAAGAAAACGAGGAGAAACTTAAAGAATTATTTGAAGTTACTTTAAATAAAGACGATAAGATTTTTAAACCTCAAGAAATAATAGATGGCTCAAAAAATTTTGACGGGATATTAAGTTCTGTTTCCGATCCTATTAATGCTGATACTATCTCTAAACTTTCGAGTTCTATAAAAATTATTGCTAACGGCGCAGTTGGCTTTGGAAATATAGATATAAAAGCTGCAAAAGAAAAAGGAATTACCGTGACGAATACACCTGATGTACTTACAGATGCTACAGCAGATATTCAGATTTTACTTTTATTAGGTGCTTCAAGAAAAGCTTATGAGGGACGTTTAGCGGCCGAAACCCAAAGTTGGAAGTGGTCATGGGATTTTTTGTTAGGAAAACAAATGTCCAATAAAAAATTAGGAATATTAGGAATGGGTAGAATAGGCAGAGCAGTCGCTAAAAGAGCCAAGGCTTTTAATATGGAAATTCATTACCATAACAGATCTAAACTTTCACCAGAACTTGAGGATGGTGCAATTTATCATAAAGATTTAAAAAGTCTTTTTAAGCAAAGTGAATTTTTATCAATCAATTGTCCAGCAACTCCAGAAACAACAAAACTTGTGAATAAAGAAACGCTAAGCTATCTAGAAGAAAATACTGTTATAGGTAACGCAGCAAGAGGAGATATAGTTGACGATGATGCTATGATCGAAGCATTAAAAAGCGGAAAAGTTTTTGCTTACGGTTTAGATGTTTACAATGGTGAGCCAAAAATTCATCCAGAATATTTGAAGTTAAAAAATATTTTTTTACTTCCTCATCTAGGAAGCGCAACAAAAAGAACGAGGTGGGATATGGCATTTAGAGCTACAAAAAATTTAGAGGATTTTTTTTCTGGCAATAAACCACAAGATCAGGTGAATTAGTACACCTAGAGATTGAATCTGCAATTTAAAATAATTCTAAAAAGAGCGAGACTCTGAATTGAGATTGTGCTTAAATATTTCAGTTAATTAACTAACGGAGGACATATGTCAAAAATAAAAAAAGGAGTAAAAACTCCATCAAGACGTAAGTTCTTTAAAGCAGCAGCAGCAACGAGTGCTGCAGCAGCAGCAACAGTTGCAATGCCTAACATTGCATTTGGTGCTCCGCAAACTTTAAAGATGCAAGCGGCTTGGCCGTCAGGCGCTAACATTTTCTTTGAAATGGCTGGCGACTACGCAAAAATGGTAGGCGACATGTCTGGAGGTGAATTAAAAATTGATCTTCAGCCAGTTGGAGCTGTAGTTAAGACTTCGGAGATTGGACAAGCAGTAAGTTCAGGTGTACTTGATATGGGACACTGGGTAACAGCTTACTGGTATGGAAAAAATCCAGCAGCTTCTCTATTCGGTACTGGTCCGTCATACGGAATGTCATCTCAAGAAATTATGGGATGGATAGAGTATGGTGGAGGTAGAAAACTTTATGATGAAACACTTGCAAAAGTTGGTTTCGACTATATTGGTTTCTTCCATATGCCAATGCCTGCACAGCCTTTTGGATGGTTCAAAAAGAACGTAACAAAAGTATCTGATGTAAAAGGTATGAAGTACAGAACAGTAGGATTAGCTACTAACGTATTAACAGCAATGGGAATGGTTGTAAGACAATTACCAGGTGGTGAAATTCAGCCTGCGATGAAGACAGGTTTGATTGAAGCTGCCGAGTTTAACAACCCAACTTCAGACTCTCAGTTTGGTATGCAAGATGTTTCTAAGCATTATCACTTAGGAAGCTTCCACCAATCTCAAGAGATGTTTGAAATCCCAGTAAATAAGAAGACATTTAACGGATTATCACCTAAACATCAGGCTATCCTAAAAAATGCTGCTTATGCTGCGAACAGCGATAACTACTTTAAAGCATTAGTAAGATACTCAGCTGACTTATCTAAATTGATGAACCAGCATAAAGTAAATGTGTATCAAACGTCAGATGCGATCTTAGCTCAACAACTAAAAGGTTGGGACAAAGTAATCGGTGATTTCAATAAGAAAGATCCGTTCTTTAAAAAGATTGTAGACTCACAAAAAGCTTATGCTAAGAGAGTTATGAAGTACTTACTCATGAACCAACCAAATTACAAGTTGGCTTACGAGAATGAGTTCGGCTCAATAGCAAAAGTTAAAATTTAATTATATTTTAAACATAAAAGGGGGCGTATTTGCGCCCCCTTTTTTTATGGAAATTATAAAAAAATTAGAATAGTTTAAAATGTCATGAGGGGATTTATTCATTTTGCAGATACTTTAAGTACCTCCGTAGGGAAGGCATTTTCTTGGTGCATCGTAATTTTAATGGGCGGTACTTGTTATGAAGTTGTTATGGCATATGCTTTCAATGCTCCTACATTATGGAACTTTGATTTCAGTTTACAAATGTATGGTGCAATTTTTATGATGGCAGGTGCATACACTTTATCTACAGAAGCTCATGTAAGAGGTGATGTAATTTACAGACTTTTCAAACCGAGAACGCAAGGTTACATAGATTTAATTTTATACTTTATATTTTTCTTTCCAGGTGTGTTGGCTTTGGCATTTTATGGTTATGAATATGCTTCGCTTGCATGGAAGATAAAAGAAACAAGCTGGAACAGTCCAGCACAAATCCAAATTTATATGGCTAAATCTTTGATACCTGCTGCAGGAATTTTATTAGTTATACAGGGTATCAGTGAAGTTTGTAGAGCAATTATTTGTATTCAAACCGGTCACTGGCCTGCTCGAATGGTAGTTGCTGAGGAGACAGAAAAAATGTTAATGCGAACTTCACAAGACGAGGATCAAAAAGATGTTATTTAGTTTAACGAATCCAGAAATAGCAATTTTAATGATGTCAATTTTCTTATTTGCTGTACTGCTAGGTTTTCCAATTGCATTTACATTAATGGCGATGGGAGTTGGATTCGGCTATTACGCTTACTTCGATCCTACAAGAATGGAACATCTTTTTGATAATAGGATTTTTCAATTATTTGTTCAGAACACGTATACAGTTATGGACAACACTGTTTTAACCGCTGTCCCACTCTTTTTATTTATGGGTTACTTAGTTGAGAGAGCCGGAATTGTTTCTAGATTATTTTTTGCAATAAGATTAGCTTCTCACAGACTCCCTGCTTCTATGGCTGTTGCGGCGCTTGTAACTTGCGCTTTATTTTCAACAGCGACAGGAATTATTGGTGCTGTTGTTACACTAATGGGATTACTTGCATGGCCTGCAATGATAAGGGCAGGATATGATAAAAAATTTGCTTCAGGAGTAATTTGTTCTGGTGGATGTTTAGGAATTTTGATTCCTCCAAGTATCATGTTAATTGTTTACTCAGTTATTGCTCAGCTTTCACCTTTAAGATTGTTTGCAGCAGCAATTTTCCCAGGATTATTATTAGCTGGTCTTTATATAATGTACGCAGTTACACTTGCTTATTTTAATCCATCAATAGCGCCTAAACCTCCAAAAGAGGATATTCCGCCAAGATCTGAAATTTTAAAAGAGGTTATGGTTTCGTTCTTGCCACTTTTCTCATTAATAATATTAGTATTAGGAACTATTTTAGGAGGACTTGCTACACCTGCAGAGGCTGCAGCAGTAGGAGCCTTTGGTGCATTAGTGCTTTCTTATTTTTACAAGACTTTAAAATGGAAAAATTTTAAAGAGTCTGTATTTCTAACAGCAAAGACAACTGCAATGATAATGTGGTTATTCATTGGCTCTTGGACTTTCGCATCTGTTTTTTCTTACTTAGGTGGCCATGAAGTTTTTGAGCATTTCTTTAAATCAATGAATTTACAACCATGGCAATTCTTAGTAATCACACAAATAATTATTTTCTTATTAGGTTGGCCATTGGAGTGGACTGAAATTTTAATTATATTTGTTCCAATATTTTTACCTTTAGTAGCTTTCTTCGAGGTAAATCCTTATTTTTTCGCAATGCTTATCGCTTTGAATTTACAAACTTCATTTTTAACACCGCCGATGGCAATGTCCGCATACTATTTAAAAGGTGTCCAATCTAAAAATGTAGAGTTAATGGAAATATTTAGAGGCATTATGCCCTTCCTAGGTATTGTTATATTTGCCATGTTTTTAATGTATCTATTTCCAGAAATAGCTCTTTGGTTGCCAGACACATTATTCGCTAATTAACAATTTAAATGATAGACGTTACATCTTTAAGTGCATACGATTTATCACAAAAACTTAATTCTGGTGAAATTTCTTCTTTAGATCTTTGCAAAGCTTATTTAGATAGAATCAAAAAATTTGAAAAAGATGTACAGGCATGGCAATTTTTAGACAAAAAACTTTTATTAGAAAAAGCTGAAGAAGCTGACACTTATAGAAAATCTGGGAAACCTTTAGGACCACTACACGGGGTTCCAGTTGCCATTAAAGATATTATAGGTACGTATGATATGCCTACTGAATGTGGGACAGTTTTTAGAAAAAAAATGTCCAACTCACAAGATTCTGAAATTGTAAACTTATTAAAAAATTCAGGGGCAATCATAATGGGTAAAACTGTTACTTGTGAACTAGCATATATACATCCTTCTAAAACAAAAAATCCTCATGATTATTCAAGAACACCAGGAGGATCATCAAGCGGCTCCGCAGCTGTAGTTGCTTCACATATGGCACCATTATCTGTGGGTTCTCAAACAGGTGGATCAGTAATTAGGCCAGCATCATATTGTGGAGTAGTTGGATATAAACCCTCGTATGGATTAATCTCTAGAAACGGTGTTTTAAAAGTTTCAGATAAACTCGATACAATGGGTGTATTTGGAAAAAGTGTAAAAGATGTTGCATTATTAGCTAAATCACTAATTAGAAAAGATTTACATGACCCATCAACAATTTATTTCGCTGCTGACAACATGATTCAGGAATGTGAGAAAGGACCAGTTTTTGATCCAAAGTTTATTTTTTATAAAACGAAAAATTGGAAAAATGTAAATAAAAAATCACAGCAAGCTTTTGAATTTTTAATTAAAAATTTCAAAAAAAACATAGAGGTTTTTGATACACCGTCATACTTTGACGACATACCAAAGTATCATCAAATTATTCATGAAGTTGATATGGCAAATAATTTTCAAGTTTATTATAAAAAAGATAAAACTAAACTTTCAAAAGAAATGAGAGAAGCTATCTCTAGAGGATTAAAATATTCAGCAAAAGAATATGGTGACGCTTCAGATTTTATGAAACAAAGTTATGAGTCCTATAAAGAAGTTTTTGAAGATTACCACGGAATTATTACTCCATCTTCAAGCGGAGTTGCTGATAAAGGATTAAAATCTACTGGAAGTGCAGACTTCCAAAAAATTTGGACTTATCTTGGTTTGCCCACGATTTCATTACCTTTACTTACAGGAGAAAATGACTTACCATTAGGAGTTCAGTTAGTTGGCGATAAACTTGATGATTTAAGATTTTTAGGTACAGCTAAATGGCTTGAGAAAAATTGTAAAGATGAAGGATAAAATTACAATAATAATAGGCGTTGGGCTCTGTACCCTTTTTTTAATTGGTTTAGCCACAACATTAACTAGATCAATGATGATAGGATTTTTTGATGTGCTTCCTGTTTATATTTTAATGGGTATGGTAATTGTAATGATGTTCTATGAAGCCTTCATTGACAAAAAATAATCCTTACGCTCCTTATTTACTTTTGTTAATCCAGCCAATTTTTATGGCTACAAACACTATAGTAGCAAGAGGTGGCGTTGAGTCAGTACCTCCTATTTCTCTGGCATTTTGGCGATGGTTTACTGTATTCATTATATTATTTCCATTTTTTTTTAACGAAATCTTAAAAAATAAAAAAAACTTTAATAAAGAGTTTTTTAAGCTTTTTTTCTTAGGCTCAATGGGCTGTGGTATATGTGGGGCTTTTCCAAATCTTGCAGGCATGACAACAACAATGGCAAATATTGGTATAATCTATACATCTTCGCCAGTAATTATAATTTTTTTATCAATTTTATTCTTTAAAGAAAAAATTAATTTTTTTAGAATATTAGGCTTATTTATTTGTATCGCAGGTGTTTTTACAATTATATCTAAAGGTAATTTAGATTTTTTAATAAACCTAAATTTTACAATAGGTGACTTATGGGTTTTGGGAGCAGCTTTAGGTTGGGCTCTTTATTCAATTTATTTATTAAATTGGAAATCAAAATTTAGTTTAATGGCTCGATTTACTTTAATCGCAATGTTTGGATTTATGTCGCTTTTCCCATTTTTTATTTTAGAAAATATTTATTTTGCTAAGACAAATTATAATCAGACATTTTTGTTCTGGATTGTTTTTGCTGCTATTTCACCTAGTATTATTGCTTTCTCCTTATATACACGGTTACAAAAATATGTGGGCGCATCCTTTGCTGGGTTTACTTTATATTTATTCGCAGTTTATGGATCTATCTTTGGAATTATAATTTTTGAAGAAACTCTTTTAAGTTTTCATTATATAGGTGGTTTATTAGTTTTTACTGGAGTTTATTTCGCTAGAAAAAAAGTATGAAGTATCTTTATTTAGCTTTATCGTCAATTACATTAGCTTACATTATAATTGTACTTTTCACATATTTGTACCAAAGAAAATTACTTTATTACCCAAGTGAAAATAACTACACGGGAGATGAAATTCAATTTGAATATAAAGAAGTTTTTATTGGAGTTGATAAAGATATAAAACTTAAATCATGGTTTTTGGAAAAAGATTTAAAAAAATATAAAACAATTTTATACTTCCATGGTAATGCAGGCGATCTAACCAATAGGGTTCATAAACTTAATGAATTAAATAAATTAAATTTAAATATTCTTATTATTTCATGGAGAGGGTTCAGTGGTAATCCAGGCGAACCAACAGAGAAAAATTTGTACAATGATGCTAGAAAATCTGTTGAATGGCTTAATAATACTGGAGTAATAAATAAAAATATAATCTTATATGGTGAGTCATTAGGCACAGGTGTTGCTACAGAGTTGGGCCAGGACAATTCTTTTTCAGGTATTGTTTTAGAGTCACCTTTTACCTCAATTGCAGATGCAGCAAAAATTTATTATCCCTATTTACCTATCGATTTATTGATTAAAGACAGGTACGACTCTTTAAAAAAGATTAAGAATATAAATATTCCTATTTTAATTATGCACGGTAAGAAAGATGATATTGTTCCTTTTAAAATGGGTGTAGAATTATTTGAGAAGGCCAATAATCCAAAATTCAATTACTTTTCCGATAACGACGAACATATGATGGAATTTAATGATCAACTTATGAATGCTTTGAGAAAGTTTTTAGGTTTCAATACCTAAAAGAGCTTTTGAAAAATATTCAGCATTGAAAGGTTGCAAGTCATCTTCTTTTTCTCCCATTCCTATTGCAACAATAGGTAAATTATATTTTTTACAAATAGCAAGGACTACCCCGCCTTTGGCAGTGCTATCAAGTTTTGTAATTATAAGCCCCGTTAGATTATGTATTTTACTAAATTCTTCAACTTGATTTAATGCATTTTGGCCGGTAGTTGCATCAAGAACTAGAATTACTTCATTTGGAAAAGACTCATCAATTTTTTTCAAGACATTAATAATCTTTTTGTATTCTTCCATTAAATTTTTTTTATTTTGCAGCCTTCCTGCTGTATCAATCAAAGCAACATCAATTTCATTTTTTTTTGCAAATTCTGCAGTTTTGAAGGCAACTGAGGCCGGATCACTATTTATCTCTGATTTAATTATATCTACTTTTACTTTTGCAGCCCAAACTTGTAGTTGATCTATGGCTGCTGCTCTAAAAGTATCTGCAGCTCCAAATACAACAGATCTATTATTGTCTTTAAAATATTTTCCAAGTTTGCCAATACTAGTTGTTTTTCCAACTCCGTTCACACCAGAAACAACAATTACAGCAGATTTAGCATTTCCCATTAGGCTTAAATCTTTTTCGTACTTTTGAAGATTTATTGCTAGCTTATCAGCTAAGAGTTTCAAAATTTCTTTGTGATCGTCTAATTTTTTATCAACTTTTAAGCTCTCAAAATCTTTTCTTAGCTCTTTAGCCACATCAACACCAGCATCAGATGAAATGAGTAATTCTTCAAATTCTTCAAGAATAGTTGAATCTATCTTTTTTTTAGAAAAAATATTTTTAAAGCCGTCTGTAAGACTTGATGAACTTTTTCCAAGCCCTGATTTAAACTTATCAAAAATTCTCATTTTATATTTCTACTTTTATATTCTTTATTTCTGACACTGGCCCAGTCATAAATATATTATTTTTTTCATCTAAAAATATGTTTAAGACTCCCTCTTTAAATTTAATAGCAACTTTGTTTTCAACTAATTTATTTTTGTTTCCAGCAACAGCAGTTGCGCAAGCTGCTGTCCCACATGCTTTAGTAAGGCCAGCGCCTCTTTCCCAAACATTTACTAAAATATTTCTTTTATCTAAAATTTGAGCAAATGTTACATTAGTTTTTTCAGGAAATAATTCATGATTTTCAATTAAAGGTCCTATTACTTTCAAATCATATTTAAAACAATCATCTACAAAAAAAACTATATGGGGGTTTCCTACATTTAGACAAAATCCACCAGTTAACTTTTTGCCTTTAATATCTAGCGAGACGTCAGCAGGATTTTCTATTTTTGATAATGGAATATCTTCACAATTAAATAAAGGTTTTCCCATATCAAGTTCTACCATTAAATTATTGACAATTTTAGCATTAAGAACCCGATTACTTGTTTTTAATTTAATTTGGTTAGCATTTAAATTTTTACTCAAGAGATAGGCAACACATCTTGAACCATTACCACAGGCACTTACTTCACCACCGTCGGAATTAAAAATCGTTATCGGAAAAGAATTCTCTTTTTCTTTTTCGATAAAAATTATTTGATCAAAACCAATATTACTTCTTTTTCCCAACTCAATAATTTGATCTTTGGTCAAGTTGATAGAACTTAATCTTCTATCGATAATAATGAAATCATTACCCAATCCATCCATTTTATATGCGTTAATCGTTGCCATAATTGATTAGTATAATTATTCATTGACTTTTAAAACCCCAAATTGTAGTTTCCACAAACTTTCCGCAAATACACATGTTTTTGCGGTGCTCTTGAAAACAAGAGTGTCGACACTAGTCAGCGAAGGTTCGCCCACTAGTGCGATAGGTGTTGGACGTTATAAAAATGTTTGAAAATTTAACAAATAAATTAGAAAGTATTTTTTCTAAACTCAAAAGTGCTCCCTCTTTGACTGAGGAGCAGGTTGACTCTGGCTTAAAAGAGATAAGATTAGCTTTATTAGAGGCTGATGTGGCTCTTCCAGTTACTAAAGAATTTATAGCCAATGTAAAACCAAAAGCGATTGGTAAAGAAATTATAAAATCAACATCTGCTGGCCAAATGATAGTTAAAATCGTTTACGATGAACTAGTAAATATTTTAGGCTCTAAAAACGAAGAACTTAACTTTAAAGCTGTTCCACCAGTTTCTCTTTTATTAGTTGGACTTCAAGGTTCAGGAAAAACAACTTCTGCAGCAAAGTTAGCAAAAAATATAGAGAAGAATTATAAAAAAAAAGTAATGGTAGTTAGTTTAGACGTTTATAGACCAGCTGCTCAAGAACAACTTCAATTACTTGCCGAAACAAATGGAATTCAATGTTTGCCTATTGTTGAAAAGCAACAACCGATAGACATTACTAAAAGAGCACTAAATGCAGCTAACCTTAATGGCTCAGATGTTATTATATTTGATACTGCAGGAAGAACCCAGATTGATTTACCAATGATGTCTGAGATAAAGCAAATAAAAGATATTACAAAACCAGCTGAAACAATTTTAGTAGCCGACTCATTAACAGGACAAATTGCTGTAAATGTTGCAAAAGAATTTGACACTGCTGTTAACCTTTCTGGAATTATTCTTACTCGAGTTGATGGTGATGCTCGAGGTGGTGCAGCACTAAGCATGAAACATGTAACTGGTAAACCAATTAAGTATATTGGCGTTGGAGAAAAAATCACCGATCTTGAACTTTTTCATCCTGACCGATTAGCTAACAGAATCTTGGGAATGGGTGATGTTGTAACTTTAGTAGAAAAAGCTCAACAAGATTTAAGTGAAGAAAAAATTAAAGAAACAGAAGATGAATTAAAAAAAGGAATATTCACTATGGACTCATATCTTTCCCAGTTAAGGCAAATGAAAAAAATGGGCGGAATGGAAGGGGTTATGTCTATGTTACCAGGAGTGAATAAAATGAAAGCAAAAATGGATCAAGCAAATATAGATGAAAAAATGTTAGTAGAGAATGAAGCAATTATTTTATCAATGACTAAAAATGAAAGAGAAAATCCAAAAATTATTAGCGGATCAAGACGTAAAAGAATTTCTAAAGGATCAGGTATAGATGTTTCAAAAATTAATAAACTGTTAAAACAATTTAAAATGATGTCAGACATGATGAAAAAAATGTCTCAAGGAAAAAAAATTCCATCTGGGATGATCCCAGATGAAATGCTCAATCAACTAAAATGAAAGGTATAAAATGTTAAGAATAAGACTATCAATGGGTGGCGTAAGAAAAAGACCCATTTATAAAATTGTAATTGCCGACAGTAGATACCCAAGAGATGGAAAATTTATTGAAAAAATTGGCTCTTACAATCCTTTACTTCCTAAAGATAAAAAGGAAAGAATAAAAGTAGAAGCAGAAAGAGTAAAATATTGGATGAGTAAAGGAGCTCAGCCAACGATGAGAGTTTCTAGATTACTAGGTGAGGTGCAGTTAATGCCAATGCCAAAACCTGGGAATAATCCTCAAAAGGCAATACCAAAAAAAGATAGAAAAAAAGCTGAAGGAGATAAAAAAGAAGAAACTAAACAAGACGCTCCAGTAGCTGACGGTAAAAAGCCTGATCAAAAAGCTGAAGCTAAAAAAGAAGAACCTAAAAAGGAACAACCTAAAGCAGAAGCTAAAAAAGAAGAACCGAAGAAGGAAGAGAAAAAAGCTTAACCAAAAGGCAATTAGAGATGTTAGAGGTAAAAATTTTTACTTTATATCCAGATCTATTTCCCGGACCTTTAGATATAGGGATATTTAAAAAGGCAAAGGAGAACAAGATTTGGAATTTAAAAGTAATTAATATTAGAGATTATTCAAAAGATAATCACGGTACTGTAGACGATACTCCTTTTGGCGGAGGATCTGGAATGCTTTTACGTCCTGATATATTAGCATCAGCGCTTGATAATAATATAAAAAAAGGTGAAAAAATTATCTACTTATCTCCTAGAGGTAAAAAATTTGATCAAAACGTTGCAAGATCTTTAAGTAAAGAAAAAAATGTAAACTTTATCTGTGGTCATTTCGAAGGTGTTGATCAAAGACTCTTAGAGACAAGAAATATTGAAGAATATAGTTTGGGTGATTTTGTCCTATCAGGGGGAGAGCCAGCTTCTTTTGTGATCATTGATGCTATAGTTCGATTATTACCAGGAGTTCTTGGAAATAAAGACTCTGTTAAAGAAGAAAGTTTTGAAAATCATCTTTTAGAATATCCTCAATATACTAAACCACGAAAATGGGAAGGTAAAAGCCCACCAGAAGTCTTATTTTCAGGTGATCATGCCAAAATAAAAGGGTGGCGTTTATCTCAATCTGAGGCTATAACACGTCGCCAGAGACCCGATCTTTGGAAAAAATATTTAGAGAAAAAAAATGAAAAACATTGAAGACATAAATAAAGCAGCAATTAAAAAGATAGTTGCTAATAAAAAAATTACAGACTTTTCTCCTGGAGACACAATTAAAGTTGGTGTGAAAATTGTAGAGGGTAAAAGAGAGAGAATTCAATACTTCGAAGGTGTTTGTATTGCAAAAAAAAATAGAGATATAAACTCCTCTTTTACAGTAAGAAAAATTTCATTTGGAGAAGGAGTAGAGAGAACTTTTGCTCTTTACAGTCCAAACGTAGACTCAATTAAAGTAATCAGAACAGGAAAAGTAAGAAGAGCAAAACTTTATTATTTAAGAGATAGAAAAGGAAAATCTGCAAGAATTGCTGAAAAAATTAAAAAGAAAATTGGTGTTGATGTTTCAGTAAAGCCAGAGGAGCAAAAAGTAAAACCGATCGAGCCGACTACGCAAGAGACTAAAGTTGAAGAAATTAAAAAAGAGGCTCCAAAAGTCGAAGCTAAAGCTGAAAAGCCAACTAGCGAAAAAAAATAAAATTTAATGTCTAAAACTCTATACGATAAGATATGGGAAAACCATCTTGTTCACGAACAGAGCGATGGAACGTCATTAATTTATGTTGATAGACATCTAGTCCATGAAGTTACTAGCCCCCAAGCTTTTGAAGGGCTCAGATTACAAAAAAGAAAAGTTAGAAGACCAGAATTAACTCTTGCAGTACCTGACCACAATGTCCCTACAACTGATAGGTCTAAAGGTATTAATGATGAAGACTCAAGAATACAAGTCGAAACATTAAGAAAAAATTGTAAAGACTTTGGAGTAGAGCTTTTTGATGTTAATGATAAGCGTCAGGGCATAGTCCATATTATAGGACCAGAACAAGGGTTTACACAGCCAGGAACAGTAATAGTATGCGGAGATAGCCATACTGCTACACACGGAGCATTCGGTGCGTTAGCTTTTGGAATAGGAACATCTGAAGTTGAACATGTTCTTGCTACACAAACTTTAATGCAAAAGAAATCAAAAAATTTGAGAATAAATGTTAATGGCAATTTACCCAAAGGAGTTACCGCGAAAGATGTAATTTTAAAAATTATTGGCACGATTGGAACTGCAGGCGGAACTGGATACGTAGTTGAATTTGCCGGCGATGTAATTAAAACTTTAAGCATGGAAGAGAGAATGACTGTTTGTAATATGACCATTGAAGCAGGTGCAAGAGCTGGATTAATCGCACCAGATGAAAAAACA
The DNA here is from genome assembly GCA_902578315.1 of uncultured Pelagibacteraceae bacterium. Classification (GTDB taxonomy): domain Bacteria; phylum Pseudomonadota; class Alphaproteobacteria; order Pelagibacterales; family Pelagibacteraceae; genus Pelagilacustribacter. Next base: position 49,778 of record CACHCL010000006.1, on the reverse strand, counting down.
TTTAGTTATTTAAAAGGTAAAACTATGTCACCTAAAGGTGAAAATTGGAATAAAGCTGTAGAATTTTGGAAAACTTTGTACTCAGACAAAGACTGCAAATTTGATAAAGAGGTAAATATTGATGGCAAAAATATAGAACCACTTGTTACTTGGGGCACTTCACCTCAAGATGTATCACCAGTTACTGGTGTTGTGCCGGATCCAGAAATGGAAAAGAACGAAGATAGAAAAGTGGCCATGAAAAGATCTCTTGATTATATGGGATTAAAAGCAAACACAAAAATTTCAGACATAAAAATTGACAAGATTTTTATAGGAAGCTGTACTAATGGAAGAATAGAAGATTTAAGATTGGCTGCAGATCTTCTTAAAGGCAAAAAAATTGCCGAAAATGTCAGCGCTATGGTCGTTCCTGGATCTGGATTGGTCAAAGAGCAAGCTGAAAAAGAAGGAATTGACAAAATATTCAAAGAAGCAGGCTTTGAATGGCGAGAGCCTGGTTGTTCAATGTGCTTAGGTATGAATCCAGATCAATTAAAACCTAAAGAGAGATGTGCTTCAACATCAAATAGAAACTTTGAAGGTAGACAAGGTCGTGGAGGAAGAACGCATTTAGTAAGTCCAGGGATGGCTATCGCAGCAGCAATTAAAGGGCACCTAACTGATGTGAGAGAAATATAATATGGAAAAGTTTAATAATTTAAGATCAATACCATCATATCTATCACTTCAAAATATTGATACAGATATGATTATCCCAAAGCAATTTTTAAAAACCATTAAAAGAACAGGTTTAGGGAAAAGTTTATTTTATGAAATGCGTTATGACGAAAATGGGAAAAAGAATGTCGATTTTATTTTAAATAAAGAACCTTACAATAAATCAAAAATTCTTTTAGCAGGAAAAAATTTTGGATGTGGTTCATCTAGAGAACACGCTCCATGGGCTTTATCAGATTTTGGCATAAAATGTGTAATAAGTGCTAGCTTTGCAGATATTTTTTACAATAACTGTTTTAAAAATGGAATTCTTCCAATCAAGATTAATGATAAAATAGTGATTGAGATATCCGAATATTCAAAAAGAAAAGAGGAAATTGAAATAAGTTTAGATAAACAAGAAATAAAATATGGAAATAAAGTTGCTAAATTTGAACTTGATGCTTTTAAAAAGAAATGTTTAATGGAGGGTCTAGACGATATAGCTCTATCAATGGAAAAAACTTCCAAAATAGATGATTTTGAAAAAAAATTACAAAACACGAAACCCTGGGTTTTGAATAATGGCTAAAACTAGGAAAATTTTACTTTTACCTGGTGATGGAATAGGCCCAGAGGTAATTGCTGAAGTAAGAAAAATACTAGAATGGATGAACAAAACAAAATCTTTAGATTTTGTTCTCAGTCAAGAATTAATTGGGGGCGCATCGATAGATGTAAATAAAGTGCCAATTACTGATGAAGTTTTTTACAAATCACTAGAGTCAGATGCAGTAATTCTTGGTGCTTGCGGAGGACCAAAGTGGGATAATTTGGAATTTTCAAAGAAACCTGAACGAGCTTTATTAAAATTAAGAAAAGAATTGAAACTATTTGCAAATTTGAGACCAGCTATTTGTTTTAAACAATTAGTAGACTCATCTACATTAAAACCAGAAATAGTTTCTGGCCTTGATATAATGATTGTAAGAGAATTGACCGGAGGTATTTATTTTGGTGAACCCAGAGGAATAGAACCAATAGAAAACAATCAAAGAAAAGGTGTAAATACTCACTCTTATACAACTAATGAAATTCATAGAATCGCTAGAGTAGCCTTCGACTTAGCAAAAAAAAGAAAAAATAAAGTAACTTCTTGTGAGAAGTCTAATGTGATGGAAGCTGGAGTTTTATGGAGGGAGGAAGTCCAAGTAATTAAAGATAAAGAATTTAAAAAAGTTGAGTTGAATCATATGTTAGCGGATAACTGTGCTATGCAGCTTTTGAGAAATCCTAAACAGTTTGATGTAATTTTAGCAGACAATTTATTTGGAGACATGTTATCAGATGAAGCTGCCATGCTCACTGGATCATTGGGATTACTCCCTTCAGCATCATTAGGCAGCAAAGATAAGAATGGTAGAATTAGATCATTATATGAACCAGTCCATGGATCTGCACCTGACATTGCAGGGAAAAATATTGCTAATCCCATTGCAACTATTTTGAGTTTATCAATGGCGCTGAGATATTCCCTTGATTTAAGCAAGGAGGCAGATCAACTAGATAATGCAGTTCAAAATGTTTTAAATGAAGGTTTAAGAACAAAAGATATTGTTTCCAAGAACACAAAAGAGATATCAACATCTAGTATGGGAGATGCAATTATAAATTATCTTAAATAATTTCTGTAACTTCGATTTTATCTTTTATTTTATAGCTTATATAATTTTTAAGAAAAACTTTAAAAAAGCCTTTTATTATTTGAAGTAAGTAAAATCTTATAGTATTTTTTTTTACATCTATCAAAAAAATCATTTTTGACCATAAAGTTAATAATTCTTTAAATCCATAATTAGTTTTTCCATGTAATCGTTCATTATGTGTAACCTCAATAAATGTAATTTTTTTTGCAAATTTAAATATCCAATAATCTAAAAATATAAAACTTTCATCATTTGCAATTATCTTGTCAGAGATTTCTTTTCTAAAACATTTAAATGAGGAAGTGTAAATGTTAAATGTTTTTTTCATTAAAAAACTTGACACATAATTATTTAATTTGCTCACAAAAATTTTTAGATAATTGTGCTTACGTTTTTTGTATTTTACATAACAAACATCATTTTGGTTTAACTCGGTCAACATATTTAAAATGTACTTAGGATCATGCTGCATATCATCATCCATGCAAAGAATATTTTCTCCACGACAATTTTTTAAACCACAAAATATTGCACTATGTTGGCCGTAATTTTTTTTAAGACTTATTCCTTTAATATAACTGTATCTTTTTTTTAATTCCTTAATTCTTTCCCAGCTATCATCTTTACTAAAGTCGTTTACTAAAATTACCTCAAAATCCTTTATGTCGTCTGCAACGCATTGTTGAATATTATTTAACAAGGTATGTAAAATTTTACTACTGTTGTAGACGGGTATTACAATAGATAGTTTCATAGATAATACTTTCTTAAAACACTTTCGATATAGTTTTTTTTATCAATAGTTTTGTAATATCTATTTGGCAATCGAGTATTTTTTCTTAATTTATTAAAATTTATATTCTTATTTTCTCTAGTTATCATTTTGATTTTTACTTCTTTATTTAAAATTTCACTAAATAATTTAATTAAGGAAATTACTTTTACTGATTTCGGATTAAAAATATTAATTGTTGTATTAATTTGAGGTTTATTTTTTAAATACTTTTTTAAAATTTTTACTATGTCGTCAATATCTATGAGATTTCTAATTGAGTTTTTCCACAAAATTGTAGGCTTTCCAAGTTTTATATTTTTATACAAAAAGTTAGTAAGAGTAAATTTGTTTTTATTTCTTCCAACTATCTGGGGTAATCTGACTATTAAATATTGTTGAATATTTTTTTTTATTAGATTTTCAATTAACAACTTATTTTTAACGTATCTATCATTTCTAAGTTTTTTATTTTCTACACTTAATGAGCTTATATAGATAAATTTTTTTTTTGCATTAACTGTTTTAAGTACTTTTTTTAATACATTTATTTCTTTTTTATATGCACTAACTTTATTTTGATTAGAATTTGAAACACCGGCGGCATAAACTAGAAAATCTTTTGATAGTTCTAATCTTCGTAAATTTGAACCAATAAAACCTCTTCCAAAAATTTTCATATTTTTCTCTCGGTGTAATAAGAATTAAAACATTTATCTTTTAAAATAAATTTAGTATACATTAAAAATTATGAAATTTGCGATAATAGGTGCTACTGGAAACGTAGGCAGAAAAACTATTGAAATATTAGACAAATCAAACTTGAAAATAGATGATCTTTTTTTAGTAGCTTCCACAAAAAGTGCAGGAAAAAAATTTCTTTTCAGAAAAAAAGAGATCAAAGTAATTTCATTAGATAATTACGATTTTTCAAAAGCAAAAATAACTTTTTTTGCAGCTGGTAGTAAAGTATCAAAAGAATGGGTGCCAAAAGCCTCAAAGCAAACAATAGTTATAGATAATTCAAGTTTCTTTAGAATGAAAGATGATGTTCCTCTAGTAGTACCAGAGGTTAATTCGGATGCTTTAGATAATCATAAAAATATTATTTCAAATCCAAATTGTTCCACAATGCAAATGGTTTTAGCTCTTAAACCTTTACATGATGAATATAAGATTAAAAGAGTTGTTGTCTCGACTTATCAAGCAGTTTCTGGCGCAGGAAAAGCTTCTGTTGATGAATTACTTGATCAAACAAAAAATATTATTAATAGAAAAAAAATATCAATAAAAAATTTTACAAAGCAAATCGCATTTAATTTAATTCCTCATATCGATGAATTTGATAAAGATGGATATACCAAAGAGGAATTAAAAATGACAAATGAAACAAAAAAGATTTTAGATCGTGAAATAGATGTTACAGCGACATGTGTAAGAGTACCAGTAAAAACAGGTCACGCTGAGTCCATTAACGTTGAATTTGACAATCTCTACGATTTTGAAAATATATTAAAAATATTGAAAAATGCTCAGGGGTGCAAAGTTATTGATGATCGAAAGGACGGAGGATATATAACTCCTTTGGAGGCAGAAAATGATCATACAACTTTTATTTCCAGGATAAGAAAAGACAATTCTAATATAAAAGCAATAAATTTGTGGGTTGTGTCAGATAATTTGTTAAAAGGTGCCGCACTAAATACAGTACAAATTGCCCAGAGTTTGATGAAAAAGATGAATCTTTAGTTTATAATTATATATATGAAAGAAAAAAATCCTTTAAGTCCTCATTTACAAATTTATAAATGGCATATAACTTCTCTTTTATCTATTACTCATAGAATTGTCGGAGTAGTAAATATTCTAATTATAATTTCTATATGTCTTTGGTGTTTATCTTTATTTTTTGGTCAAAATAACTATCAAATAATACAGTCTACCCTAACGACTAAATTTGGTAAATTTTTAATAATTTCAATATGTTGGACATTTAGTTTTCATATTTTAAACGAGATACGACATTTATTTTGGGACTCTGGATTTGGATTTGATTTAAAAACTGCAAAAATAACTGGTGTTTCAGTTTTAGTCGGTTCATTAATATTAACTATTCTATTTTTCCTAATAGGAAGAAATTTTTTTTAATGCATTCATCTACAAAAAAATGGCTTTTTACTAAAATAAGTTCATTAATTCTTATTCCTTTTATGATCTGGTTTTTATTAAGTATAGCCTCTATTTACGATAAAGATTATTCTGAAATTTTAGCTTTTTTTTCTAAGCAACCCTCAAAAACTTTATTTTCAATATTTATAATAATATCTTTCTTTTTTTCGGCATTAACAATAAGTGAGATTTTCGAGGATTATTTGCACAATGATAAAATCAAAAATGTCGCAAACAAATTCTTGTATTTTTTTGCTATAAGCATTCCATTAATAACTATTTTAGGTATATATAACTTTAAATAATGAGCACATATAAAATTATAGATCATGAATACGACGTTGTTGTACTCGGAGCCGGTGGATCTGGATTAAGAGCAGCAGTTGGACTTTCAGAGTCGGGTCTTAAAACTGCTTGCATCTCTAAAGTCTTTCCAACTAGAAGCCACACATCTGCAGCTCAAGGAGGAATTTCTGCAGCTTTAGGAAACATGGGTGAGGATGATTGGAGATGGCACATGTACGATACAGTAAAAGGTTCAGATTGGCTTGGTGATCAAGATGCAATTGAATATTTATGTAAAGAAGCACCAAGAGCAGTAGTGGAGCTAGAACGATATGGAGTTCCTTTTAGTAGAACAGATGATGGAAAAATTTATCAAAGACCTTTTGGTGGGATGACAAAAAATTATGGTAACGGAACAGCACAAAGGACGTGCGCTGCTGCAGACAGGACTGGACATGCTATTTTACATACTCTCTATGGGCAAGCTTTAAAGCAAAATACTGAGTTCTTTATTGAATATTTTGCTCTTGATTTAATTATGAAAAATGGAGAATGCAAAGGAGTAATTGCTTGGAATCTTACCGATGGGACTATTCACAGATTTAGGTCGCATATTACTATTATTGCGACAGGAGGTTATGGTAAGGTTTACTATTCAGCAACATCAGCTCATACATGCACTGGTGATGGGAACGCTATGGTTCTTAGAGCAGGTTTGCCACTTCAAGATATGGAATTTGTACAATTCCATCCGACAGGGATTTACGGTGTTGGTTGTTTAATTACTGAAGGTGTGAGAGGCGAAGGAGGCTTCCTAGTCAATGGACAGGGAGAAAGGTTTATGGAAAGATACGCTCCAAATGCTAAAGATCTTGCTTCACGTGACGTCGTAAGTAGATCAATGGAAATGGAAATAAACGAAGGAAGAGGTGTTGGAAAAAACAAAGACCATATAAATTTACATTTAGATCATTTAGACAAAAAAGTTATTGATGAGAGATTACCGGGTATAGCAGAAGCCGCAAAAACTTTTGCTAATGTAGATGTAAATAAAGAGCCCATACCAGTTGTTCCAACTGTTCATTATAATATGGGAGGCATTCCAACAAATTATAAAGCTGAGGTATTGACTTTAAATGGGTCTGAAAAAACTGTGCCTGGATTAATGGCTATTGGCGAGGCAGCGTGTGTCTCTGTGCATGGTGCTAATAGATTAGGGTCAAACTCTCTTATAGATTTAGTAGTTTTTGGAAAAGCAGCTGCAAAAAGAGCAGTAGAATTAGTAAAACCTGGAAGCCCTCACGAAGAGGTTTCCAAATCTGAAACTGATAAATGTTTAGATAGATTTGATAAAATTAGAAATTCAAATGGCTCAACGAATACATCAGAATTGAGGTTAAAAATGCAAAAAACAATGCAATCAAAATGTGCTGTTTTTAGAACAGAGAAAACTTTAAAAGAAGGGGTTAATGAAATTAGAGAGCCCTACGAAGGGATGAATGATTTATCAGTAAAAGATAAGTCTTTATTGTTTAATACAGATTTAGTTGAAACTTTAGAGTTTGATAATCTAATAAGTCAAGCATTAACAACTATGGACTCTGCTTATAATAGAAAAGAGAGCAGAGGCGCACACGCAAGGGAAGATTTTACAAAAAGAGATGATAAAAATTTCATGAAACATACATTGGCTTGGCAAAATGGTAAAGATGTGGAAATTAAATATAGAGATGTGCACTCTAGAACGTTAACTAATGATGTTCAGTACTTTCCTCCTAAAGAGAGAGTATATTAAAAATGGCTCAATTTAGCCTACCGCAAAATTCAAAAATCGAGGTAGGTCAGTACTTTAAAGACAAAACTAAATCTATAAATTTAAAAAAAGTAAATGTTTATAGATGGGACCCGTCAACTGGTAAGAATCCACGAGTAGATACCTTTGAAGTAGATATGGATAACTGTGGGCCTAAAGTTCTAGATATTTTAATTAAAATAAAAAATGACATAGATCCATCTCTAACATTTAGAAGATCTTGTGCTCACGGTGTTTGCGGTTCATGCGCAATGAATATAGATGGAGTAAATGGTTTAGCATGTATTAAATCACATTCTGATATAAATGGAGATCTGAATATTTATCCATTACCACACCTTAAAGTAGTTAAAGATTTAATTGGTGACTTAACTACTTTATACAAACAATATGAATCAATTCAACCTTGGTTAAAAGTTGATCAAACTGGAACAGAACAAACTGAGCTTAGGCAATCCCAAAAAGATAGAGAAAAACTTGACGGATATTATGAATGCATATTATGCGCTTGTTGTTCAACATCATGTCCTAGCTATTGGTGGAATGGCGATAAATATTTAGGTCCAGCCGTTTTATTACAAGCTTACCGTTGGATTAATGATAGTAGAGACGGAGATAAGAAAGAAAGGTTAAGAAAAGTAGCTGATGAATTAAAGTTATATAGATGCCATACTATCATGAATTGTACAAATTCTTGTCCTAAAGGTCTTAATCCAGCAAAAGCTATAGGCTCAATAAAAAAAATGCTTGCAACAGGATAAAACCTAAATTATTTAATTACATCATGAAAACTATTCATCATTTCGTAGGAGGAAGAAGTTTCTCAGGCGAGTCAAAAAGATTTAGTAAAGTTTTCAATCCTGCAACAGGTGAGCAAAGTTCTCGAGTATTATTAGCAACCACCAAAGATGTGAACGAAGCTGTATCAAACGCTAAAAAAGCTTTTGAGTCTTGGTCCAATAAGCCACCACTTCAAAGAGCAAGAGTAATGTTTAAGTTTAAAGAATTAATTGAAAAAAATTCAGAAGAACTGACTAAAATCATAGTTTTAGAACATGGAAAAGTTTTTGAGGATGCCAAAGGATCTTTAACTAGAGGATTGGAAGTTGTTGAGTATGCATGTGGAATACCACAAATGTTGAAAGGTGAGTTTACTGAAAATGTTGGTTCTAATGTTGACAGCTGGTCAGTTAGACAACCTCTAGGAGTTTGTGCAGGTATCACACCATTTAATTTTCCTGCAATGGTTCCAATGTGGATGTTTCCAATGGCTATAGCATGTGGAAATACTTTTGTTTTAAAACCATCAGAGAAAGATCCTTCGTGCTCTATCAGATTAGCAGAGTTATTGAAAGAAGCTGGATTACCAGATGGAGTTTTTAATGTTGTGAACGGAGATAAAGAGTCAGTTGATGCATTGATAAATAATAAAGATGTGGTAGCGATGAGCTTTGTTGGCTCAACACCAGTAGCAAAATATATTTATGAAAATTGTGCTAAAAAAGAAAAAAGAGTTCAAGCATTGGGAGGAGCAAAAAATCATTGTGTGGTAATGCCTGATTGTGATTTAGAACAAGCAGTTAATGGTTTGATGGGAGCTGCATATGGTTCCGCTGGTGAAAGATGTATGGCGCAATCAGTTGCAGTTGCTGTAGGCGGTATTGGAGATAAATTAGTTAAGTCTTTAGCGAAAAAAGTTGAGACACTTAAAGTTGGCCCAGGTATGGATAAAATGTCTGAAATGGGACCACTTGTGACCAAAGAGCATTTAGAAAAAGTTAAAGGATATGTAGATTTAGGTGAGAAAGAAGGAGCTAAATTAGTAGTTGATGGTAGAAATTTTAAAATACAGGGATACGAGAAAGGTTTTTTTATTGGTGGATGTTTGTTTGATCGCGTAACTAAAGATATGCGAATATACAAAGAGGAAATTTTTGGACCGGTTTTATCGGTTGTAAGGGCTAAAGATTTTGATGAAGCTTTAAAATTAGTTAATGATCATGAGTTTGGAAATGGAGTAAGCATATTTACTAGAGACGGAGACTCTGGAAGAACGTTTTCTAATAAAGCTCAGATTGGTATGGTTGGTATAAATATTCCAATTCCAGTCCCAATGGCATTTCATAGCTTTGGCGGATGGAAAAGATCGTTATTTGGTGATCAACATATGCATGGACCTGAAGGAATAAGATTTTATACAAAATTAAAAACAATTACATCTAGATGGCCATCGGGACTAAGGTCCGACCCAGAGTTTATAATGCCTACTATGAAATAAACATGCAATGAGAAAAAAAATTACACTTATAGGAGCTGGACAGATAGGAGGTACATTAGCGCATTTAATAGCTTTAAAGGACCTAGCGGATGTTGTTTTGTTTGATGTTGCCTCTGGGATTGCTAAAGGAAAAGCTTTAGACATAGCTCAATCCTCCCCAGTAAATAAATTTAACATAAAATTATCAGGAACAGATAATTATGAAGATACAAAAAATTCAGATGTCATTATAATTACAGCAGGAGTTCCAAGAAAACCAGGAATGACTAGAGATGATTTATTAGGTATAAATCTAAAAATAATAAAACAAGTTGCAGAAGGAATTAAAAACACCTCTCCTAATGCTTTTGTTATATGTATAACGAATCCATTAGATGTAATTGTAATGGCTTTACAGAAATACTCTGGTTTTCCGAAAAACAAAGTTGTTGGTATGGCCGGTATACTAGATTCTTCAAGATTTATATATTTTTTGTCACAAGAACTAAACATTCCAGTTCAAAAAATTGACTCGTTTGTTTTAGGAGGTCATGGAGATTCAATGGTTGCTATGTTGGGATCAACAAAAGTTGACGGAAAAAAAATAACTGATCTTGTTAAAGATGGAAAAATTAAAAAAGAAAGACTAAATGAGATAGTAGAGAGAACTAAAAAAGGTGGAGCAGAAATTGTTAAGCACTTAGAAAAAGGATCAGCATTTTATGCACCTGCTGCCTCTGGCGTAGAAATGGCTGAAAGCTATTTAAAAGATTTAAAAAAACAACTTCCATGTGCAGCTTTTTTAAATGGAGAGTATGATACAAAAGATTTATATGCAGGAGTTCCAGTAATTATTGGATCAAATGGTGTTGAAAAAATAGTTGAGCTTAATCTTTCTAGTGAGGAAAAAGAAAATTTTAAAAAATCAATAAACTCTGTTCAAGAATTATTTAATGCAGCGAAAAAAATTGACCCATCATTATAACTAGTTTTTGGTAAGCACGATTTTCCTACCCATACAAAATATATTTGGAAACAATTTGACTAAAACTTTATCAAGCGAGTGAAGTAAGTTAAGAAAAAAATTGTTCATTGGAATACATTTTGTTTTAGACGTCACTCCTCCTGAATTTAAAAAAATGAAACATTCTGTAAGTTTTTCATAATCTATCTTAAAAAGATGCCCTAAATTATCTTTAAATTTTTCCCTATTATCGAATATTAAATGTGGAACTGCTATATTACCGTGCCAAGCATTGTTCTCATCACTTTTAGGTTTTTTTTCATCCCATACGTTGAGAGTAAAATCAAAACCTTCATGTTTCATAATAATTGTGGCTAATTGGAAAATAAGAGAACAATAAGACTCAAATATTATAAGCTTTCCATTTTTTTTTAGAATTCGATTCATTTCCTTAAAGAATTTTATGGGAAAAGGTATGTGATGTATCATGTTAGAGGCAATCACGAAGTTAAAACTTTCATTTTCAAATTTTGTGTTTTGGGCATCGATATTTTTAAAGTCAAGATGATCATCATTTCCAAGATCGGTTAATTTAAAGTTTGTATTTTTAATAAACTCTTTGGAAAAACCAGCTCCAGATCCAACTTCAATACCAATATCTGTATCTTGAATAAAACTATTCATCCAAGAAAATCTCTTATCTAAAAGAAATCTTAGATTTGAGGAATTTGAGGAAAAATACAGTTCCCTGGCAATTTTCGTGTTAGCGATTGATTTCATTCGATTCTCACTATTTGAAAATTGGACCTTATTAAAAATTTTTATCATCTTTATAATTATATAAATTTAAAAAATAGAATATAAGTTTATAATACAGTTAATCTTTTCAAAACATGTTTTTAAATAAAAACTACATAATAGAAATTCTAATAATATTTGGGATCTCAATTTACGCTTTTTTTGTAAATTGGATGAGCGGGAATATTGGAATTATGCCAATAGATTCATTTGGATTTTTAGACCCAGGTCATAGCATTTTGCACGGTAAATTACCAATTAGGGATTTTTGGATTTTTACTGGTTTATTAGTGGACTATATGGAGGCTTTTTTTTTATTAATCTTTGGAAATAATTGGAATAGCCATTTAATTCATGCATCTTCCATGAATATTTTAATTGTCCTAGTTTTTTATTTTTTCCTTAAAGATTTCAAAATTCAAAAAATATATGTATCTTTTTATTGTATTGCACTTGCAACTCTTTGCTATCCTGTTTCAGGGACTCCTTTTGCTTACATTCATTCATATATTTTTTCTTTAATATCTATAATGCTTTTGATTATAGCTGTTAAAAATAAAAGCCAGATAATCTGGTTCATACTTCCATTTGTATCAATTTTTTCTTTCTTATCGATGCAAACACCTTCAACTTATATTTTATTAATTCTTTTCTTTGTTATTGCCTATTATTTTTTTACTAGTAAAGACTTTAAAAATTTAAAGTTTTTTTTAATTGGATGTATTATTTCATTATTATTGTTTATAGTATTTTTACTTTTTACAGATACACCTTTTACAAATTTTCTTTATCAATATATTTTATTTCCATTAACAATTGGTGAAGGTAGAATTTCAAATAGTGAAATGGCATATGTAAGCCTAGTTGATCAAATTAATTTTAAAAGATTATTGGGCGACTTTAAATTCATTCATATTTTTTTAATAACACTAATTTATTTAACTTTAAAATCTTTTGGATCAAAAAGAAAAATTATAACTTTAACAAACATTACTGTAATTGCTTCGGTTTTTGCTTTTCTATTTAATCAGCTAATAACTGCTAACCAAATTTATATTTTTAGTCTCATTCCAATTATTGCTGCTGTGATACAAATTAATATTAAAGAATTAGGCCTTAATCCAAAAATTTTATTTTTAATTCTATTTATTGTTTTATTTGCCACAACAAAATTTCATTTAAGGTATAATGTAGATAGAAAGTTCCATGATATAGAAAATTTGGATAAAAGTTTAGCTTTAGAAGCCAGCGAAATTCATCCTAATTTAAAAAATTTAAAATGGCTTACAAAAAATGATGAGCCTAGTAATGAAGTTCGAATTTTAAAAATAGCTTTAGATAAGATCAAGGACGAAAAAAGAGAAGTCACATTAATCACTCACTACCAGTTTTTCTCTACAGTTTTAAACAAAAATCTTAATATTTTAAACAGGTGGTATCTTTGGGATAACAACACTCACCCAACGGAAAATCATAAGCACTTTAATGTTTATAAGTCTTTAATAAATAAAAATATCGTTTCTAACAATATAGAAGTTATTTATTTATTAGGGCAAGAAAATGAAATATCATTTAATAATATAAAAAATTACTTTACCGACGTTTGTTTTAAAAGTACAACGCTCGTAGAAAACAGATTTTCTGCTCATGAGATAGTAAATTGCAATAAATAAATATATGAATATTCACGAACATCAGGCAAAAGAAATTTTAAAAGAATATGGAGCTCCAGTATCTAAAGGAGTAGTTATTTTATCAATTGATGAAATAAGAGAGAAGATTACAAAACTTAAAAGTAAAAATTTTGTTTTAAAAGCACAAATACACGCTGGTGGCAGAGGTAAAGCTGGTGGAGTGAAACTAGTAAAAAATCTTAACGATTTAGAAACCGAAGCTAAGAGAATGATGGGCAAAGTTCTCAAAACTCATCAAACAGGACCAGATGGCAAAGAGGTTAAAAGACTTTACATTGAAGAAGCATCAGACATACTTAAAGAATTTTATTTATCCTGTTTAGTAGATAGAGAGTCTTCTAAAATAGCTTTTATTAGCAGTACAGAAGGTGGGATGGATATAGAGAAAGTTGCAAAGGAAACACCGGAAAAAATTATTACTAACAAAATTGATTTAAAAGATGAGGGCCCTAGCGAAAGAGAGATTGATAAGATAATTTCAATCTTTAACTTTAGCAGGGATCAAAAGCAAGTTGCTAATAAGTTAATTCAAGCTTTATATAAAATAATACTCACTAAAGACGCAAGTCTTGTTGAGATCAATCCACTAATTATCACTAAAGATAATAAAATTGTATGCTTGGATGCAAAAATGAACTTTGACGATAATGCAATATTTAGGAGACCGGAGATTTTAGAATTGAGAGATCTCAACGAGGAAGAGCCAGCTGAAATAGAGGCAAGCAAACATGAACTTGCCTATATAAAGCTTAACGGTTCAATTGGATGTATGGTTAATGGCGCTGGATTAGCCATGGCAACCATGGATATAATAAAATTATATGGACAGGAACCAGCAAATTTTTTAGATGTAGGTGGCGGAGCTTCAAAAGAAAAGGTGACTGCTGCATTTAAACTTATCCTAGCTGACAAAAACGTTAAAGGAATTTTAATTAATATTTTCGGGGGAATAATGAGATGTGATGTATTAGCTCAAGGAGTAGTAGAGGCAGCTAAACAAGTAAATTTGTCTGTACCTCTAGTTGTTCGTCTTGCAGGTACAAATTTCAAAGAAGGTAAAGAAATATTAGAGAAATCAAATTTAAAAATATTATCTGCATCAGATTTAAATGATGCGGCTGAAAAAATAGTAGAGGCTATTAAATAGATGTCTGTTTTAGTTAATAAATCAACAAAAGTAATTTGCCAAGGATTCACTGGTAAACATGGAACTTTTCATTCCGAACAAGCTTTAAAATATGGAACAAATTTAGTTGGAGGAGTAACACCTAATAAAGGTGGTCAAACTCATCTTGGTTGTCCAGTTTTTAATTCTGTTCAAGAAGCAAAAGATAAAACGTCAGCCAACGCAACTATGATCTATGTGCCTCCAAAATTTGCTGCTGCAGCAATTATTGAAGCAATTGATGCAAAAATTGAGTTAATAGTTTGTATTACTGAAGGAATACCTGTTTTAGATATGTTGAGAGTAAAAAAAATTTTAAAAAATAGTAATTCAAGACTTATTGGACCAAACTGTCCTGGTATAATTACTCCTGACGAATGTAAAATAGGGATTATGCCGGGTAACATTCACAAAAAAGGATCAGTCGGAATAGTATCTAGGTCAGGAACACTTACTTATGAAGCTGTAGCGCAAACTACTCAAAGTGGATTAGGACAATCAACTTGTATTGGAATCGGGGGAGATCCTGTAAATGGAACTAATTTTATAAACTGTTTAGAACTTTTTTTAAAAGACAAAGATACAAAATCAATCGTGATGATCGGAGAAATAGGTGGATCGGCTGAAGAAGAGGCTGCTGAATTTTTAAAAAAAGAAAAAGTAAAGAAACCAATGGTAGGATTTATTGCAGGTTTGACTGCCCCACCAGGAAGGAGAATGGGACATGCTGGAGCTATTGTATCTGGAGGCAAAGGAGGGGCTCAGGATAAAATCGAAACTATGAGATCTGCAGGAATTACCATATCTAAATCACCTGCAGATATCGGAAAAACTCTTTTTGATAAACTAAATAGTTGATTTTTAATTATTTATGTTAAAATAAATTAATGTCATCGTCAGATAATAATTTAACTTATAAAAAAACATCATTCCTATCAGGTTTAAATTCTGAGTTTATAAATCAATTTTATTCAGATTATCTTTCAGATCCAAAATCTTTACCTGATAGTTGGAAAAAGTTTTTTGATGGATTAAGTGAAGATGAGAGATTAATTCTTAATGATCTTAAGGGACCCAGCTGGTCTCCAGAAAAAAAAATTAAAAAAATTAATTTACAAACAAATTTATTGAAAGAAAATTTAGTAGACTCAAATGATATTGAGGCGGGCTCTATAAAACAAGCTTCACAAGACTCTGTTAGAGCGATCATGTTAATTAGAGCATTTAGAATAAGAGGTCATTTAATATCAAAATTAGATCCTTTAGATATACAGGAAAAAAAAGAGCATGCAGAATTAAAACCAGAAACATATGGTTTTTCAAAAAAAGACTATAATAGAAAAATATTTTTAGACGGAGTTTTAGGACTTCAATATGCAAACCTAAACCAAATTCTTAAAATTCTAAAAAAAACTTATTGTTCTACCATTGGATACGAGTTTATGCATATGAGTGATCCAGAGGAAAAAGCTTGGATAAGAAATAGAATTGAAGGACCAGAAAAAGATATAACTTTTACAGAAAACGGAAAAAAAGCTATTTTAAATAAAATGATACAAGCGGAAGGTTTTGAAAAGTACTTACATGTCAAGTTTGTAGGAACTAAAAGATTTGGTTTAGACGGTGGTGAGTCATTAATACCTGCTCTAGAGCAAATCATTAAACGAGGTGGAAATTTAGGAGCAAAAGAAATTAAAATTGGAATGCCACATAGAGGAAGACTGAATGTTTTAGCTAATGTTATGGGAAAACCATATAGAGCAATTTTTAGCGAATTTTTCGGTAAATCAGTTAATGCAAGCAAAGATTTTGAAGGTGACGTTAAGTACCATCTTGGAGCATCCTCTAACAGAGAATTTGATGGAAATGTAGTACATATTAGTCTTACAGATAATCCTTCTCACTTAGAAGCGGTTAATCCCGTAGTTTTGGGCCAGGTTAGAGCCAAACAATTTTTTCACAAAGATAAAGAAAGAAAAAAAGTTATTCCAGTAATAATGCACGGAGATGCTGCTTTTGCCGGGCAAGGAATAGTTGCAGAGTGTTTTGCTATGTCAGGTTTACCAGGCCATAATATTGGTGGTACTATTCATATAATTGTTAATAATCAAATAGGATTCACAACGGCTCCAAGATTTGCAAGATCTTCACCATATCCTTCAGATGTTGCAAAGACTGCTCAAGCTCCAATATTTCATGTAAATGGAGATGACCCTGAAGCAGTTACTCACTGTGCTAAAATTGCTACTGAATACAGGCAAAAATTTAATCGAGATGTTGTGATTGATATGGTTTGTTACAGAAGATTTGGACATAACGAAGGAGATGAACCCTCATTTACTCAACCAATAATGTATAAAAAAATTAAAAATCATCCAACCACTCTTACCTTATATGGAAAAAAACTTTCAGGTGAAGGCTTAACATCTAGTACTAAACTTCAAAAAGATAAACAAAATTTTAAAAATTATTTAGAAAACGAGTTTTCATCATCTAAAAATTATAAATCAGAACTTAAATGGTTCGATGGCGTTTGGTCTAGATTTAAACCTGGTCTAGGAAAAGATAAACGAGGTAAAAGTGGTGTAGAGAAAAATATATTATCTAAAGTTGGAAAAGAAATATTTAAAATTCCAAGCAATTTTAACGCTCATAAAACTCTAAAAAGAGTTTTCGAAATACGAAAAGAAATGTTTGAAAGTGGTAAAGTTGACTGGTCTGCATCAGAGTCATTGGCTATTGGCACATTACTTATTGAGGGTTTTTCGGTCAGGCTTTCCGGACAAGACTCTGGTAGGGGAACTTTTAGTCAAAGACATGCAGTTTTAAGAAATCAAGATAACCACGATCGTTATCTACCACTTAATAATATTCAAAATGGACAAAAAAAATTTGAGATAATAGATAGCTTATTATCAGAATTAGCAGTGCTTGGATTTGAATATGGGTACTCTTTATCTGAACCTGAAACTTTAGTTTTATGGGAAGCACAATTTGGAGATTTTGCAAATGGTGCACAAGTGATCATTGACCAATTTATTACTTCTTCAGAAGCCAAGTGGGGAAGGGCAAGTGGACTTGTAATGCTACTTCCCCATGGTTATGAAGGTCAAGGACCCGAACATTCGTCTGCAAGACTAGAAAGATATTTGCAGTTATGTGCCGGGGAAAATATACAAGTAGTAAATTGCACAACACCTTCAAATTATTTTCATGTTCTTAGGAGACAGATGCATAGAGAGTTTAGAAAACCTCTAATTATAATGACGCCAAAATCACTGCTAAGACATAAGAGGTGTGTATCCCAATTATCTGAATTTATCACCAAGAGTTCTTTTCACAGAGTTTTGGAGGATGATGCTTATATCAAAAGTAATAATTTAGTCCCTCTAAAAAAATATAAAAAAATAAAAAAAGTTGTGATGTGCTCTGGAAAAATTTATTATGATTTATTAGAGGAAAGAGAAAAAACTAAGATAGATGACGTAGTTTTTATTCGACTTGAGCAACTTTATCCCTTCCCTGCTAAAACTTTAGCCAAAGTGCTTAAAAATTATAAAAAAGCTGAATTTGTATGGTGTCAAGAAGAGCCAAAAAATATGGGAGCATGGAATACCGTAAGAAATTACATTGAAAGAACTTTGGAAATGATTGATTTTAAAGGCATTAAAGTAAAATTTGTGGGTAGGTCAGCTTCTTCTACTACTGCGACTGGAAATGCTAATAAACATCTTGCACAACAAAAAGAAATATTAGAAAAGATACTTAAATACTAATGTCAGAAAAAATTACAGTTCCTACTTTAGGCGAGTCAGTCACAGAAGCAACAGTTTCAAAATGGTTAAAATCTCAAGGAGAAAAAGTAGTAGCTGATGAGCCGTTAGTTGAACTAGAAACTGACAAAGTAAATGTGGAAGTGCCAGCTCCGACAAACGGCATTCTTGGAAGTATCGAAGTTAAAGAAGGCGAGACTGTTAATGTTGGATCGCTATTAGGTACAATTAATAATACTAGTATAAATGATAGGGCAGATCATAAAGAGGTTAAATCATATAATCCTCCAAAAAAACCGGCAAAAAAAGAACCTAAATTATTTAATGATAAAAATATTGATATTCAGCAAACAAAAAAAATTAAGCCAAAAATTGAGGATCAGGTTCTTAAATTAGACATTGAGAAAGTCGAAGACGAACCTCTAATTTTAGAGGAAGTCCATGAAGAAAAGAGAATATTCGAGAAACCTTTAAAAATTCAAAAGGAGCCAAAAGTTTCACCTGCAGCAAGAAAAATGGCTAGCGAGGCAAAAATTGATTTAGATAATGTAGAGGGCTCCGGAAAAAACGGAATAATTTTAAAAGAGGATATTATGGATCTGATGGGTTCGAAACCTGCTCCATCAGAAAGAAAAATTAAACACGGTCCAGAAGAAAGAGTTAAAATGACAAGGCTTAGATTAACAATCGCAAAGAGATTAAAAGAAGCTCAAGAAAACGCAGCTATGCTTACAACTTTTAACGAAGTGGACATGAGCGAAGTAATGTCTATGAGAAATGAGTATAAAGAAGAATTTCAAAGTAATTATGGTGTTAAACTCGGTTTCATGTCTTTCTTTGTAAAAGCTTGTGTAATAGGTTTAAAAAATTTTCCGGTTATAAACTCTGAAATTCAAGGAGAGGAGATAGTATATAAGAATTATTATAATATCAGTATTGCAGTTGGAACTGATAGAGGGTTGGTTGTTCCGGTATTGAGAGAAACTGATGAAATGTCTTTCGCAGATATTGAAAGCAATATTTCTGATCTTGGTCAAAAAGCTAGAGATGGAAAAATTACTATCGAAGATCTTCAAGGAGGTACATTTACAATTACTAATGGAGGAATTTACGGGTCAATGTTGTCAACTCCAATTTTAAATCCACCACAATCTGCTGTTTTGGGTATGCATAATATTGTACAAAGACCAGTTGTTGTTAATGGAAATGTAGAAGTGAGACCTGTTATGTACTTAGCTTTGTCATATGATCATAGAATTGTAGATGGTAAAGAGGCGGTTTCATTTTTAAAAATTGTAAAAGAGTCTTTAGAGCAACCCAAAAGATTGTTTTTAAATATTTAGTATGAATAATTTTGATTTAGTAGTAATTGGAGGAGGGCCAGGCGGTTACGTCTGTGCTATTAGAGCTGCTCAACTTGGTTTAAAAACGGCTTGCGTGGAGTATAGAGGTACACTCGGAGGCACGTGCTTAAATGTTGGCTGTATACCCTCTAAAAGTTTATTAAACTTATCAGAAAATTTTCATAAAGCCCAAAAAGATTTTAATAGCCAAGGAATTGAAATTGAAGGCATAAAGTTAAATGTTGAAAAAATGATGTCAAATAAAAATAAATCAGTTCAAGTTTTAACTAAAGGAGTAGAGTTTCTATTTAAAAAAAATAAAGTTACTTATATTAAGGGAAAAGGAGTTCTTTTTTCAAAAAACGACATAGTTGTCTACGACAATAATAATAAAACAAATTATAAAGCAAAAAATATAGTAATTGCCACTGGTTCATCAGTTGCATCATTGCCAGGAGTTGAAATAGATGAAAAGAATATAATTTCCTCAACTGGAGCCTTATCTTTAAAGCAAGTTCCAAACAAATTAGCTGTAATTGGAGGAGGTTACATTGGTTTAGAAATGGGATCTGTTTGGTCAAGATTAGGTTCCAAGGTTACAGTTATAGAGTATCTTGATCATATTACCCCAGGTATGGATATGGAAGTTTCAAAGGAATTTAAAAAGATCTTAACTAAACAGGGCATTAATTTTAAAATGGGGTCGAGAGTAAATAAAGTAATTAACTCCTCGCAAGGCGTTTCAATAAATTATACTGATTTAAAAAGCTCAAAAGAGGAAACATTAAAGTTTGATAAAGTACTCGTATCAGTCGGTAGAAAACCTTACACTGAAGGTCTTAACTTAACAAAGGTAGGAGTTAAAAAAGACTCAAAAGGAAGAATAGAAGTAAACAACAAATTGCAAACTTCAATAAAAAATATTTACGCTATTGGAGACGTAATAAAAGGCCCCATGCTTGCACATAAAGCTGAAGAGGAGGGTATCGCAGTTGCAGAAATTTTAGCTGGCCAAGCAGGCCATGTAAATTATGATGTAATTCCTGGGGTTATTTATACTTCGCCTGAGGTAGCAGCAGTTGGTAAGACTGAAGAACAACTTAAGGAAGAAAAAAAATCTTATAAAGTTGGAAGATTTCCGTTTTTGGCAAACTCCAGAGCAAAAGTTAACAATGAAACAGATGGTTTTGTCAAAATTTTAGCAGATAGTAAAACCGATAAAGTTTTAGGTGTACATATAATTGGTCCTCATTGTGGTGACATGATTGCAGAAATGGCTTTAGCAATGGAATTCGGAGCTAGCTCAGAAGATATTGCAAGAACTTGCCACGCTCACCCAACTCATACAGAGGCAATAAAAGAAGCAGCATTAGCTGTTGATAAAAGACCAATTCATTTTTAATTAAAAAAAAATCAAATACTATTATTTTATGAAAGCACAAGTTTTGTTGCCAAAAATCTTTAATCACACATTTACTTATAATTCAAAAAAAGAGAACAAAATTGGAGATTTGGTAATAGTTCCTTTTGGCTCTAATTATGAACTAGGTGTCATTTGGAAAAATAAATATTCAGAACCGATTAATATAAAAATCAAAGATATTAAAGAAAATACTGGATATAGAATTGATAGTAAATTGATAGATTTTATAGAATGGTTTTCAAATTACAATATGGTTCCAGTTGGTTTAGTTTTAAAAATGGTAATTGGGGGATCAGATAAATTTTTAAAATTTAAAGATGAATTCATTGAATTAAAAAAAACACAAAAAAAAAAATATAAATTAAATGTAGAGCAGTCAGAGGCAATTAAGTTTCTTAAAAAAGATAAAAATAAGTTTGATGTATCTGTTTTGCAAGGAACCACAGGATCAGGAAAAACATTGGTTTATTTCGAATGTATAAAAAAAATAATTCAAAATAATGATCAGGCCTTAGTTTTGTTACCTGAAATATTTTTGACGAATGAATTTAAATCAAGGTTTGAGGATTTTTTTGGCTTTGAACCAGCAATTTGGCATTCAAAGATTACACCAAAAAAAAAAAGGATGATATGGAAAGGCGTAATTAAAAACAAAATTAAAGTTTTGGTAGGCGCTAGATCTTCGTTATTATTACCATTTAAAAAACTTGGTTTAATTATTGTAGATGAAGAACATGATATTTCTTATAAACAAGATGAAGGTGTTATTTACAACGCTAGAGATATGGCAATTTCTCGAGCAAATTTTGAAAAAATTCCAATTTATTTAGTTACTTCTGTGCCCTCAATTGAAACATATAATAATATACGCAATAATAAATATAGACATTTTAAAATTTATAAAAGATTTAATAATTATCCACTACCAGATACAAAAATTATTAACTTAAATATAAACAAAATTAAGGATAAATTTGTTTCAAAGGATACAGCAGAAATAGTAAAAACCTTCTTAAAAAAAGGTGATCAAGTTTTATTTTTTTTAAACAGAAGAGGTTTTGCTCCATATTTAATTTGTAAAAAATGTGGACATAAAGAAATTTGTTTAAATTGTTCTTTATATTTAACATTTCACAAACTAACCGGCAAAGCAATTTGTCATCACTGCTCTTTTGAAAAAGAAATAAAAAAAAAATGTCAAACTGAAGGACAATGTGAATTTATCATGTACGGACCAGGTGTAGAAAAAGTATTTGATGAAGTTAAAAAAATATTTCCAGGTAAAAAAATTAGAATTTTTTCTAGTGATTACCTTAAAACTAAAGAAAAAACAAATAACTTCTTTCATGAAATGAAAGAAAATAAAATAGATATTCTAATAGGAACTCAGATGATTTCAAAAGGTTTTAATTTTCCAAATTTAAATTGTATTGTAGTAATTGATGCTGATTTTTCTGGAAGAGGTTATGATTTAAGAACAACAGAAAAAAACATTCAATTATATCACCAATTAAGTGGAAGGGCTGGTAGATTCAGTTCAAAATCACTAATAATATATCAAACTTTAACCCCTTATAATTCAACGCTTAATGAATTGATTAAAAATAAATCAGAACAACTTCTTCTTAATGAACTTGTTTTAAGAAAAAAAAATAAATTGCCTCCATTTACAAGATTGATAGCACTGATCATATCTTCTAAGGATCGTAGTTTAAGTTTGCAGGGTGCAAGAGAAATTAAAATTAAATTAAACGAGATACAAGACCTTGAGGTTCTTGGTCCAGTGGACTCTCCTTTATTCAAAATTAAAAAAAATTTCAGATCAAGGTTGTTGATTAGATTTAACAACGGTAATTTAATGCAAAAAAAAATCACAAAAGTCTTAAATAGGCTTAAAATCTCATCAAAAATTAAACTTACGGTTGATGTTGATCCCATCAATTTTGCTTAAAAACGAAATTGGTAACTTGATCATAATATTCTCATATGGTACGACCAACGCATAATTTCACATTAAATTCAAACAATTAAAATGAGTACAAACAAATCTTTCTCAACCGAAACTGCAGAAAGATATTCTCGCGCTCTATTTGAAGTTTCTAAAGAATCTTCTGAACTTGATAAAAATGAAAGTGATATAAAAAATTTCCAACAAATGTATGAAACAAGTTTAGAAATCAAAAATTTTATCAAAGACCCCACTCAAAGCATCAAACAACAAAGCAGTGTAATAAATTTATTATCAGAAAAATTACAGTTTTCTAAAAATTTGAAAAATTTTTTCTTATTGCTTGTTGAAAAAAGAAGAATTTTTTTCATACAAAAAATTTCTCATAACTTTTTAAAGCTATGTTCAAAAAAAAGAGGAGAACTTAAAGCCTCATTAATTTCTTCAAAAGAACTGTCTGCTGTAGAAATCGATAAAATTAGTAAAGATTTATCTAATTCAACGAATTCTACTTTAAAAATTGATTATAAGTTGGACAAAGAATTAATTGGAGGCCTAAAATTACAACTAGGTAGTTTTATGATCGATACATCAATTAAAAGTAAATTAAAAAAATATGAACAAGTAATGCTAGAAAATTAAAATGACAATAAATCCATCAGAAATAACTAAATTATTAAAAGATCAAATTAAAAACTTTGGTGAAAAAACAGAGGTTTCAGAGATAGGTAAAGTTTTATCAGTAGGAGATGGTATAGCACGAGTCTATGGTCTAGATAATGTTCAAGCCGGTGAGATGGTTGAATTTGAAGATGGTTCCAAAGGAATGGCATTGAATTTAGAAAATGATAATGTCGGAGTAGTTATTTTTGGTGACGATAGAAATATCAAAGAAGGGGACACCATTAAAAGAACTAATGCAATTGTAGATGTTCCAGTTGGTAAAGAGCTTTTGGGAAGAGTAGTTGATGGCTTAGGAAATCCTATAGACGGAAAAGGGAGTTTATCAGCTAAAAATAGAAAACGTGTAGAAGTTAAAGCTCCTGGTATTATTCCAAGACAATCAGTTAATGAGCCAATGCAAACAGGTTTGAAATCTATTGACTCTTTAATTCCTATAGGTAGAGGGCAAAGGGAGCTAATTATTGGTGATAGACAAACAGGCAAAACTGCTGTTGCAATTGATGCGATTATCAATCAAAAAAAAATTAATGAGTCCTCTGATGAAAGTAAAAAATTATATTGTGTTTACGTTGCTATTGGCCAAAAACGTTCTACTGTAGCTCAGATAACTAAGACTTTAGAAGAAGCAGGTGCATTAAAATATACAACTATTGTTGCTGCTACTGCGTCTGACTCTGCACCTTTACAATTTCTAGCTCCATACACGGGATGTACTATAGGTGAATATTTTAGAGACAATGGGATGCATGCTTTAATAGTTTATGATGATTTATCGAAACAAGCAGTAGCTTACAGGCAAATGTCTTTATTATTAAGAAGACCTCCTGGAAGAGAAGCTTATCCAGGGGATGTATTTTATTTGCATAGTAGATTATTAGAGAGAGCGGCAAAACTTAGTGATAAAAGTGGTGGTGGATCATTAACAGCGTTACCTATAATTGAAACCCAAGCAGGAGACGTTTCTGCTTACATACCTACTAATGTTATTTCTATAACCGACGGTCAAATATTCTTAGAAACTGAGTTATTTAATCAAGGAATAAGACCGGCTGTAAATGTTGGTTTATCTGTGTCAAGAGTGGGTTCAGCCGCTCAAACAAAAGCAATGAAAAAAGTTGCCGGATCTATTAAATTAGAACTAGCACAATACAGAGAAATGGCCGCTTTTGCGCAATTTGGTTCAGACTTGGACGCATCTACTCAACAACTGCTGAACCGAGGTTCAAAGCTAACAGAACTTTTAAAACAAGACCAATACTCACCAATGACTGTTGCTGAGCAAGTTATATCAGTATTCACAGGAGTTAAAGGTTATTTAGATGATTTAGAATTAGGTAAAATAAAGGAATTTGAAAAAGATATTATTAATAAAATAAAATCAGATAAACCTGAAGTCCTTGAACAAATTGAGTCCTCTGGAAAGCTTGATGAAAACTTAGAAAAACTTTTAGCTCAAATGATCGAAGAATATAAAAAAGGTAATAAATAATGCCAAGTTTAGATGATCTAAAAAAAAGAATAAAAAGTGTAAAATCTACTCAAAAGATTACTAAAGCCATGAAAATGGTCGCGGCTGCAAAACTTAGAAAAGCCCAAGAAAATGCAGAGAATGGGAGACCTTATAGTAAAAAAATGCAAAGTATTATTCTAAATTTAACTAAATCTATTAACGATCCTGAAAATGCTCCGAAACTTCTTGTTGGAACAGGTAAAGATAAAACATACTTGTGTGTGGTGCTTACAGCTGACAGAGGACTATGCGGAGGGTTTAATTCTAATATATGTAAACTAGCTAAAGCCAATTTTAAGAGAATAATTAGTGAGGGAAAAAATTTAAAAATTATTACAGTAGGCTCTAAAGGTTTAGACCAAATAAGGAGAGATTATGGAAAGCACGTTATAAAAAAATTTAATTTTAAAGATAAAAAAGAGATTACATTTAGAGAAGCAGAAATAATCGGCAGTGAAATTATTGATTTATTCAATCAAAATGAATTTGATAAATGTATATTGTTTTACAATAGCTTTAAAAATGTAATTACTCAAATACCCCAAGCCCAGCAAATAATACCTTCAGAGAATCAAAATCTAAAGATTAAAGATGGAAACTCTTTCTCATATGAGTTTGAGCCTGAAGAAGATGAAATTTTGGAAGATCTCCTTCCTAAAAATATTTCAACTCAAGTATTTAAAGCAATTTTGGAAAATGCAGCAAGCGAACAAGGATCAAGGATGACTGCTATGGATAATGCCACGAGAAACGCAGGTGATTTAGTCGACAAGCTTACAATTAATTATAATAGAAGCAGACAAGCTGCAATTACAAAAGAATTAATAGAAATTATCTCAGGAGCAGAAAGTCTATAATCATGAGTAAAAAAGGAAAAATAACTCAAATTATCGGTGCCGTAGTTGATGTAAATTTTGATGGAGATTTACCCGAAATATATACTGCTTTGGAGGCAAATAATTCTGGTAATAAATTGGTGTTAGAGGTTGCTCAGCATTTAGGTGAAAATGATGTTAGAACTATTGCAATGGATGCGACTGAGGGTTTGAAAAGAGGCGATGAAGTTAATAACACGGGCTCCCCAATAAGTGTACCTGTTGGACCGGAAACTTTAGGGAGAATTATAAATGTTGTTGGTGAAGCTATTGACGAGAAAGGTATTGTTAAAACAAAGGAGAAATGGCCAATTCATAGATCTGCTCCTAAATTCACAGATCAAGCGACTGAAACAGAACAACTAGTAACTGGTATTAAAGTAATTGATCTATTAGCCCCATATGCAAAAGGAGGAAAAATTGGATTATTCGGCGGTGCCGGAGTAGGAAAGACAGTTACTATCATGGAGTTAATTAATAATATTGCAAAAGCCCACGGGGGATTTTCCGTCTTCGCTGGTGTTGGAGAAAGGACGAGAGAAGGTAACGATCTCTATCATGAGATGATTGAGTCTGGAGTAATTAAGACTGAAGGAAAAGGATCAAAGGCAGCCTTGGTTTATGGTCAAATGAATGAACCACCAGGGGCAAGAGCACGTGTAGCACTTACAGGATTAACAGTTGCAGAGTACTTTAGAGATAAAGAGGGTCAGGATGTACTTTTCTTCGTTGATAACATTTTTAGATTCACCCAAGCAGGATCAGAAGTTTCAGCCCTATTAGGTAGAATACCGTCTGCGGTAGGTTATCAACCAACATTAGCTACAGATATGGGTAATCTACAAGAGAGAATTACATCAACTGACAAAGGATCTATAACATCTGTGCAAGCGATATATGTGCCAGCTGATGATTTAACAGATCCAGCTCCAGCTACATCTTTTTCACATCTCGATGCAACTACGGTTTTATCAAGACAAATAGCAGAAATAGGTATTTATCCTGCAGTTGATCCTTTAGACTCCACATCAAGAATATTAGATCCGAGAATAGTTGGAGAAGAGCACTATAGAGTAGCAAGAGATGTCCAAAGAATATTACAAGCATATAAATCTTTGCAAGATATTATTGCAATTCTTGGAATGGACGAACTTTCAGAAGAGGACAAATTAACTGTAGCAAGAGCAAGAAAAATACAAAGGTTTTTGTCACAACCTTTTTTTGTTGCAGAAGTATTTACAGGCTCTCCAGGTAAACTAGTAGATTTAGACACTACTATTAAAGGATTTGATGCAATTTGCAAAGGTGAATACGATCACTTGCCTGAAGCAGCATTTTATATGGTAGGTGGTATAGAGGAAGTGATAGAAAAGGGCGAAAAATTATCTAAAGATAAAAAATAATGTCTGAAAAATTTACAATAGAAATAATATCTCCAGATAGATTAATTCTTAAAAAGGATGTTTCTGAAGTAGTGTTGCCTTCATTTGAGGGAGAGATGGGAATATTAAAAGATCACATTCCATTAATAACTTTTTTAAGACCTGGGTTAATCAAGATAGTTGAAGAAACTGAAAAAATACTATTTGTTGAAGAAGGGACAGTTGAATTTGCAAATAACAATTTACTAATTTTAACATCAACAGCAAAAGAATTATCAGACCTTAATCAAAATTATGTTAATAAACTAATAAGTGAATCGGAAGTAAAAATGAAAAATATTGAAATTACTGATAAAGAAAAATATTTACTTTCCTATAAGATAGAAACTTTAAAAAGTATTAATCAATAAATTTTCTCAATTTATTTAATAAATCAGTATACATATCTTTTTTAAAATCTACGATTACCTCAGGAAGTTCGTTTGGAAAAATCCATTTCCATTCTATAAACTCTGGGTTTGAGGTTTTTAAGTTAATTTCGTTTTCACTTCCAATAAATCTTGATATAAACCATTTTTGCTTTTGTCCCCTATATTTACCTTTCCAGATTATACCTACTAAATTTTTTGGTAGTTCATACTCAAAAAATCCGTCTATTTCTTTTAAAACTTCTAAATTTTTAATACCTGTTTCCTCAAAAATTTCTCTTTTCATCGCTGCAAGATAGCTTTCTCCATGATCCACTCCACCTTGAGGCATTTGCCAATTGTTAAATGGATTATCTTTTCTCTTACCAACAAAAACTTTGTTCTCATTGTTCAAAATTATAGCACCAACACCATCACGCATCGGTAGTTTTTGATTTTTCATATTTTAAGAATTGAAAAGTTTTATAGCGTAATTAAGCTGATTATCATTAACTGAATTTATGAGAAAATTATCTCCTTCTTCTTCAACCAAAATATCTGGTGTGACACCAACTTCCGATATGGATTTGCCTGATGGTAGATAATACTTTGAAATTGTCAATCTCATACCACCACCATTTCTTAAAGGTATGATCGATTGCACTGAACCTTTACCATATGAATTTTCACCAAGAATAATTGCTCTCTTGTGATCCTTCAATGCCCCAGCAAATATTTCTGAAGCTGAAGCAGATCCATTATTTATCAAGACAATAATTGGCTTTCCATTTATTTCATCTCCCTTTCTTGCAAAAAATTTTCTTGTTTCAGCAACCTTTCTGCCCTTAGTAGATACTATTTCTCCATCATCTAAGAAGTAGTCAGTAATATTTATAGCCTGGTTTAATAAACCGCCAGGGTTATTCCTAAGATCAAGCACATATCCTTTAATTTTTGATTTTTTTTCAAAATCTTTAACAGATTTTAAAAATTGTTTATCACTATTTTCGTTAAATGACTTTAGTCTGATGTAACCTAAATTTTTATCTATGCCTATTATTTTTGAACTGACAGATTTGATTTCAATTATTTTTCTTGTAACATTAAATTCAAGTGGTTTTTTTATATTTTTTCTTCTTACTGTTAAATTGATAGAAGTACCAACAGGCCCTCTCATTAATTTTACTGCTTCTAATAAAGATTTACCTTGTACCTGTACGTTACCAATTTTTACAATATAATCTCCTGACTTAATCCCCGCTCTAGCTGCGGGTGTATCATCTATCGGCGAAATCACTTTAACTACACCAGCTTCCATCCCAATTTCTATACCGAGGCCGCCAAATTCACCCTTTGTATCTGTTTGCATTTCCTTAAAGAGTTCAGGGCTCATATATGCCGAATACGGATCAAGTGACTGAAGAACTCCATTAATTGCTGAGTCCATCATTTCAGCTTGGTTTATATCGTCCACATATTCCTTTTTAATATTTTCTAAAACTTCTCCAAAAAGATCTATTTTTTCGTAAAGATCATTTTTTCCGTATAAATTAGATAGTGATATTAAATAAAAAAAAAATATTACTATTATTTTCTTCATATCGATGCTTTTTCCATTGGTATTTCTTCAGACCACATTTTTTCTAAATCATAGAATTCCCGCTTTTCAGGATGAAAAATATGAACAATTATATCCTGTGTATCTACCAATTTCCAATCATTACTATCTTTTCCCTCTATCCGGCAGTTTTCAATTCCATTTTTCTTTAGTTCATTAACGAGAATTTCAGAAAGTGATTGAAGATGTCTCGAAGATGTACCTGAAGCAATTATCATATAATCAGCTATATAAGATTTATTTTTAAGATTTATTGAAGTGATGCTTTGAGCTTTATTATCATCTAATATTTTTTCAATATTTTTTTTAATTTCAGAAACTTCCATTAATTATTTGATTTTGTTTGACTTTTTAATTGTGAAGATGAAATTGCAATATGTTTGTTTTTGATGAATATGATTTTATTTTTAAAATTTTTAACCACCATTGATTTCATTCCCTTTCTATCATATCCCCTTCTAGAAAAAACTATTAATTTCACTAATTTTACAATCTTTTTCCAACTTTTCCACTTGTGAAATCTGATTAAATTATCAGAACCAACAATAAAATAGATATTCTTAATATTCTTTTTCTTTATAAAATAATTTACTACATCAATCACTCTGGAAGATTTTATAATATTATCTAAATATACTGTTTGAATTTTTTTTTGTGTTCTAGAAATTTTTTTTGCATATTTGATTCTTTCCTCTAAAGAATAAAAAGTTTCATTCTTGAAGGGGTTTTTCTTGGTTATAACCCAATAAATTTTTTTTAGTTTTAATTTTTTTATAGCAATTTTTGATATACCCAAATGTCCTTTATGTGCTGGATCAAAACTACCACCCAATAATCCGATGTATTTTTTACGAATACTTGCCATTAATTATGGTCTAATAATTCCTTTTCCGTAAACAAGATATTTGTATGAAGTCAATTGATTTATTCCTACAGGACCTCTAGGCGGAAGCTTGTTTGTAGAGATACCAATTTCACCACCAAAGCCGAATTCACCACCGTCAGCAAATTGAGTCGAAACATTATGCATAGCTATTGAGCTGTTTACTCCGTTTAAAAAAATCTCAGCGTTTTTTTTGTTGGTAGTAATAATACTATCGGTATGCATTGTACCATATTTTAAAATATGTTCGACTGCACCTTTTACATTTTTTACTGCTTTAATTGAAATAATTGCATCTAGGTATTCTGTCTTCCAGTCTTTATCAGTGGTTTTTTTCAATTTACCTTTAAAAATTTTATTAATTTTTTTATCAGCTCTCACTTCGCAGCCTGAATTTAAAAGAGCATTTATTATTTCTTTAGCATGTGAGTTTAAAGCTTTTTCCTCGATCAGAAGAGTTTCAACTGCGCCACAAATACTTGTCCTTCTCATTTTTGCATTAATAATTAAATCTTTAGCCATTTTTATATTTGCTGTCTTATCCACATAAATATGACATAATCCTTCAAGATGACCAATTACATGAACGTTAGAAAATTTTTGCACTTTTGCCACAAGTCCTTTCCCTCCTCTTGGTACAATTACATCAATGTATGCACTCATTTTTGATAATAATTGATCTACTATTTTTCTATTTTTGTTTTCAATAAACTGAACACAGTTTTGATTGATATTATTTTTTCTCAAATTATCTCTGAATAAATTAGCTAATAATCTATTTGAACTAAAAGCTTCAGATCCACCTCTTAAAATAGAGCAGTTTCCCGATTTTAAACACAATGCTGCAACATCGGCGGTTACGTTAGGTCTGCTTTCATATATAACGCCTATGACACCAATTGGAGTTGTAACTCTTTTAATAGTTAAATTATTTGGTCT
Organism: uncultured Pelagibacteraceae bacterium; assembly: GCA_902578315.1. Classification (GTDB taxonomy): domain Bacteria; phylum Pseudomonadota; class Alphaproteobacteria; order Pelagibacterales; family Pelagibacteraceae; genus Pelagilacustribacter. The sequence continues at coordinate 18,671 of CACHCL010000006.1, read as the reverse complement.
GCGCCATGTTTCTAGAACCCTTCCAACTGGGTCTTTAAACTTTGCTATTTCATTTATTGAGTGTCTGATACCTTCTATTCTGTTTTTATTTAAAATAAGTCTGTCAACTAAATATTTTCTTTTAACATTTTTTACATCTTTCAAATTTTCTCTGATTATCTTATTTGAATTTTTAAGTAGAGATTGATTGAAATTATCTAAAACTTTTTTTATTTTTTTATGCTTAACGTCCTTTAAATCCTCAAAGGCTTTTTTTGCATTTTTGCCGATTGTTTCTAAATAACTCATTTATAATAATACCATATCATCTTTATGAATGACCTCAGTTTTACTTAGATAACCAAGAATTTTTTCTATCTCTCTACTTTGTTTGCCTTTAATTTTATCTATTTCAACAGAGCTAAATGATGATAGCCCCCGAGCTAGTTGATTACCATTTTGATCTAAGATTATTACATTTTCTCCTTTTTTGAAATTGCCATTAATCTTAGTTATGCCAGCTGCGAGCAAGCTTTTACCATTTGATAAAGCCTTAGCTGCTCCATTATCAATATAAATAGTTCCATTGTAATTAAGGGAACCGATAATCCATTTTTTTCTAGCGTCTAATGTAGAAATTTTTGGCAAGAAATGGGTGTATTTTTTATTTTTAATCATATTTGCAATTGGATTATTTATTTTACCATTAGCAATAAACATATGGCTGCCTGAATTCATACAAATTTTAGCAGCATCCAACTTTGTAGCAATTCCTCCTGAACCAAATTTGTTTTTCTTATTATCCATCAAAGACATTATTTTTTCATCAATTGAACTTACTTGTCTTACAATTTTTTTCCCTTTCGATTTATCATATAGTCCATCAACATCAGAAAATAAAATAAGCATATCTGCACCAATAATTTGAGCTACTCGTGCAGCTAGTCTATCATTATCCCCATATTTTATTTCACTAGTTGCCGTTGAATCATTTTCATTAACTACAGGGATAGCTTTAAGTTTAAACAAATTATCAAATGTCCTTCTTACATTAATAGCCCTTCTTCTTTGCTCGGTATCATCTGGGCTAATTAAAATTTGACCGGTTTTAATTTTATATTCATCAAATAATTTTTGAAATTCTCCTGCTAGATGAATTTGGCCAACTGCTGCAATCGCTTGGCTCATTTCTAATTTAATTTTTCCTTTTTTAATCTTTAGATATTTTTGACCAAGAGCAATTGCGCCTGATGAGACAATTACAAATTTTTTTCCTTTTCCATATTTTTTTATATCTTTAATAAGAGAAGTTACCCATTTTTTTTTGAAAATACCTTTACCGTCAATTACAGTTGCAGATCCAAGTTTTAAAACTATTTTATTTGCATTTTTAATTAGCATATTTTATTAATAATTTTTTAATTTTTTGAAGATCTTTGTTAGAATAAATGGATACAATTTCATATTTAGTTTTAATTTTTTTTTTAAATTCTTTTAATTTTTCATTAATATCATTTTGATCTAATAAATCTGACTTATTAAAAAAAATGATTTCTTTCTTTTTTATTAAATCTTTATCATAATTAGATAACTCTGATTTAATTTTCTTATAAGAATTTAACAAATCATCTTCTGATAAGTCTATTAAGTGAAGTAAAATTTTACATCTTTCTATATGTCTTAAGAATTTATCTCCAAGACCAACACCTTTATGTGCACCTTCTACTAAACCAGGAATATCAGCTAAAGTAATCTCTTTCCCTCCATAGTAAGACACACCTAAATTTGGATTTATTGTTGTGAATGGATAGTTTGCTATTTTTGGCTTAGCCCTTGTTAATGCTGCAAGCAAACTAGATTTACCAGCATTTGGCTTACCAATAATTCCAATATCAGCAATTACTTTTAATTGAAGCCATATCCAAAATTCTTCACCTAATTTTCCATTAGTTTTTTTTCTTGGTGCTCTATTTGTCGAACTTTTAAATCTTACGTTGCCAAGCCCACCTTTGCCTCCCGATGCCACAAGATATTTTTCTTTATTTTTTGTAAAATCATAAATTAAGGTATTATTATCCTCCTCGTATAATTGAGTTCCTAATGGAACTTTTAAAATCAAATCTTCCCCATTGGCTCCGGTTTTATTTCTTTTACTCCCAGGTTTTCCATGTTGTGCTTTAAAATGTTGAGCATACCTGAAATCAATTAAAGTATTGAGGTTTCTATCTGATTGGATGATTATAGATCCTCCGTCACCGCCGTCACCTCCATCTGGTCCGCCGTACTCCACAAATTTTTCTCTTCGGAAGCTTGCAGATCCTGATCCACCATTTCCAGCTTTAATATAAATCTTTGCTTGATCTAAAAATTTCATTTTATTTTAATATAAATAACTTTGGTTATTTATATATATTTAATTGGGGATTACAGAAACAAAAGTTCTGTTTAATTTAGATTTTTTGAATTTTACTTTTCCTTTAATTAAAGAAAAAATTGAGTGGTCTTTACCCATACCAACATTGTCACCAGGATGAATTTTTGTCCCTCTTTGTCTAACTATGATGTTCCCAGGTATTACAACTTGGTCACCATATATTTTAACACCAAGACGTCTACCTTTACTATCTCGGCCGTTCTTCGATGATCCACCTGCTTTTTTAGTTGCCATTTAATTTCCTATTTTTTTGACACCTTTCTTATAACTTTTTTCTCTTCTTTGATAGGCTTCTTTTTTTCGACAATTCTTGCCTCATCTATAACTTTTCCACCTTTAGCTAAAATTTTCGTAATTTGTATTTTAGAATGACGTTGTCTATGCCCGTTTTTCTTTCTTGAGTGCTTTCGTCTTCTCTTATGAAAAATTAATACAGTTCTATCTTTAACATTATCTAAAAGTTTAGCTTCAACTGTTGCTCCGTCTATTTTAGGACTTCCAATTTCAGTATTTTTATCATCATTCAAAAGTAAAACATTATTAAATTTAATTGTTTCTCCAACTTTAGCGTTAAGTTTCTCAATTTCTAAAATTTTACTTGCAGATACTTTGTACTGTTTCCCACCTGTTTCAATTATAGCAAATGACATAAATTCTCTTTTTTTAATTTCCACGCAATATAGCCTTCACTGCTAGCAAGTCAAGATTATTGAAGTTAAAAAGAGTCCTTTAAATCTCTTAATTTTGAAAAAACTTTAGCTTCTGATGAGTCTTTTAGTCCTAAAGTATGTCTAATCTTAGGATCATTACACCTCAAAAAAATATTCGTTTTAATTTCCTGACCTAAAGTAGTTGGAATAGTTGGCTGATTAGAACTTAATTTTTTTTGAATTTCAATTTCTTTCTTCTTTAAAAAAGTATTTTTGGAGTCATATTTTAAACAAAAATTTAAATTTGATTTAGTATATTCGTGTCCACAATATATTTTTGTATCTTGTGGAAGATTTTTAATTTTATTTAAAGAATTAAACATTTCTTCATGGGTACCCTCAAAAACTCTACCACATCCTAATGAAAATAAAGTATCACCTGTAAAAACTTTTTTTTCTTTAAAAAAGAAAAATGCGACGTGGCCCTTTGTATGACCAGGAACAAAAATTACTTCAAATTCTAATTCTCCAATTTTATGCTTTTGGCCTTCTTTAAGCAGTATGTCTATACCAGGAATTCGATCTTTATCTAATTCAAAACCCAAAATTTTAGAGTTATATTTTTTTTTTAACTCTAAATTACCATCGACATGATCGGCATGATGATGAGTATTTAGAATAAAATCCAATTTTTTATACTTTTTAATAACATTATCACATGCCTTGTATTCTGCAGGATCAACTATTGAAATCTTGTCAGATTCTTTATCGTGAATTAAGTAACTAAAGTTATCACTCAAACAAGGAATAATTTCTACTTTCATATTAACTGATTAAAAAAATACCAACTTTTGAAAAAAGATTCTTTATTTCTAAATTACTTTTTCTTATTAATGAAGTTTTATTTTCATTTACTCCAACAACTTTTTTAATAATAATATTTTTTTCATCACAAAAATTAAATAAATCTTTAATTGTGCACATGTGTAAATTAGGAGTATTATACCAAGTATTTGGAAGTGTCTTTGTAACTGGCATCTCACCAAAAAGTAAAAGTTTTGTTCTTACTTTCCAATATCCAAAATTAGGAATTGAGATAATAACTGATTTTCCTATTCTTAAAAGATTTTTTAAAACTTTCTCTGGCTCATAAAATGCTTGTAGAGTTTGACTCAGCACAACATAGTCAAATGATTTATCAGGAAATTGATGCAATTCAGTTTCTGCATTACCTTGAATAACTGGCAAACCTTTATAAATACATTCTTTAACATTATCTTGATTAAGCTCTAGTCCACGTACCTCTATATTTTTTTCTATTTTAAGAAGATGCATTAAAGATCCGTCTCCACATCCTATATCAAGAACCCTCGTATTATTAGGTAATAAATCTGCAATTACTTTAAATTCTTTTTTCATTTTTAAATTTTTCATACATAGAGTCTATAAAACCTTTGAGTGTTTTTAAAAATTCAGGCTCATCAAGTAAAAAAGAGTCATGTCCTTTGTCTGTAATTATCTCAGAGTAAGAGACATCTGCACCCGACGCATTTAATGCTATTACAATATCTTTGTTATCTTTTGTTGTGTAAAGCCAATCAGAGGAAAATGAAATGATTAGGAATTTTGTTTTTTGATTTTTAAATGCTTCTACCAAACCTCCTTTAAATTGTTTTGAAAGATCAAAATAATCCATTGCTCTTGTTATATATAGTACTGAATTAGCATCAAATCTTTCAACGAATGCATAGCCTTGATGTCTTAAATAACTTTCAACCTGGAAGTCAGCATTAAAACTAAATTCATAATCTGCCTTCTCTTGTAATTTTCTACCAAATTTTTCTTGCATACCTTTTTCAGATAAATAACTTATATGTCCAACCATTCTTGCAACTGCTAAGCCATTTTTTGGTTGAACATTTTTCAAAACATATTTTCCATTATCCCATACAGGATCTGCCATAATTGCTTGACGAGCTAATTCATTAAGAGCAATATTTTGAGCGCTATGGCTCGAGCTACAGGCTATTGGCACCGCTGAAAAAGCTTTATCCGGAAATGTTGCACAAAATTGTAAAAGTTGCATTCCACCCATTGAACCCCCAGTCGCACATAAAAGTTTTTTAATTCCTAGATGTTCAAGTAAAGACTCCTGAGCTTTAACCATATCTTTTATTGTTATAACTGGAAAATCCAATCCGTAAGGTTTTTGTGTCACTGGATTAATATCTTTAGGACCTAATGAACCCATACATCCTCCAATCACATTTGCACAAATAACAAAATATTTATTTGTATCTATTGCTTTACCAGGACCTACTGCAGTAACCCACCAACCCTCTTTATTAGTTATAGGATTAGTTCCAGTCACGAACTGATCTCCTGTTAACGCATGAAATACAAGTATCGCGTTATCTTTATTAGCATTTAATTTTCCATAGGTCTCATAAGCGAGAGGAAAATCTTTAATAGTTTTTCCGCAGTCTAGTTTAAGCGGTTTAGTAACGTCTAATTTCTTAATATTATCCAGTTTTATATTCATCCAAAAAAAAAGCCCAGCTAAACTGGGCATCCCCTTTTTAGCTACATTTATTATGCGCTTGCAATATGGTTAAATCAGCGCGAGTAATGTTTACTAAATCATCATAAACTTGTCAATTTTATATACGATAAAGAGCTATAGAAAAACTTAAACAATTTAGATATTACATTAATAAAATGAGATTTCCGAAACCAAATAACATTGTTGCAGAGAAATATGTAGCTGGAATGAGCTTATTTAAAAGTAAATTAGCAAAGATTAAATTATCAGCCAATGAGTCTGCTCTTGGCCCTAGTCCTAGAGCGAGAAAACAATACTTAGAAGTTTCAAAAAACTTTTCAAGATATCCTGACTCCGATGGAACTTTTTTAAGAAATACTTTAGCTAATAAATTTAAGATTGATAAAAAAAGAATAATCTTAGGATCAGGCTCTGATCAAATATTTGAACTAATATGTAAATCGTTTTTAAAAAAAGGAGACGAAGTTATAGTTCCTAAGTTTAGTTTTATTATTTACAGAATTTATAGCAGGATGAATGGAGCAAAGGTTATTTACTCAAAGGAAGATAATTTTACTGCTTCAGTAAAAGATATACTAAAAAAAGTTACAAGAAGAACTAAAATAGTTTTTCTAGCTAACCCTAATAATCCGACTGGAACATATATTTCAAAAAAAGAGTTGCTCTATTTAAGAAAAAAATTGAGAAGCAATATTCTATTAGTAGTAGATGACGCTTACTTTGAGTACGTAAAACGAAAAGATTATTTGTCTGGTTTAAAAACTTTCACAAACTTTAGAAATGTGGTTATGACTAGAACCTTTTCAAAAATATATGGTTTAGCAGGACTTAGAGTTGGCTGGGGATATGGGTCAAAAGAAATTATTTCTGCATTAAATAAGGTTAAGCCACCTTTTAATGTAAGTAGACCAGCTCTATTTGCAGCTTCTGCTGCAGTAAGGGATAATTCATGGCTTAATAAAGAAATTAACCACGTAAATAAATGGAGTAAAAAAATGTTTTCTGAGTTTAAAAAAATGAGAATCGAAACAAATAAAAGTTTTACTAATTTTTTATTATTAAAATTTGATAAAGTGAAAATAAACTCTGCTAAAGTTTTTAGATTACTTGCAAAATCTGGAATACTGGTTCGTAAAATGGACGTTTATGGAATTAAAAATTCTTTACGTGTAACTATTGGAACAACATCAGAGAATATTGCATTAATAAAAAAAATGAGAAAAATTTTAAATGTTCGATAAAATATGTATTATAGGTTGTGGATTGATTGGTTCCTCAATTTTAAGAGGTACTGAGGAAAAAAAAATAGCTAAAAAAATAAGTGTTCATGACAAGTCAAAACAAGTCACGGAATATTTAAAAAAAAATTTTACAGCTGATATTTGTTCTAATGTGTCAGAGGCTACAAAAGATGCAGATCTAATAATAATTTCTGCACCGTTAAGCAGTTATAAAGAAATTTTGCTTTCAATAAAATCAACTCTAAAGGAAGGTTCTATTCTTACTGACACTGGATCAGCTAAAAAAGAAGTTAATAAAATTGTAAATAATTTAGGTTTTAAAAATATAAGTTGGATAGCTTCACACCCAATAGCTGGAACAGAATATAGTGGACCGGCTGCAGGATTTTCAAACTTATTTAAAAATAGATGGTGTATTCTCTCAGCTGACAATCAGGTTGCTAAAGATAAAATAGAAAACCTAGAAAAATTTTGGTCTAAACTAGGAAGTAAAGTTAAGATCATGTCATTTGAAGATCATGACTACGTCCTGTCTTTAACAAGTCATTTACCACACGCGGTAGCGTACAGTATTGTAAGAACTGCAATAAACAATGAAGAAAAATTTAAAAATGATGTGATTCAATATAGTGCTGGAGGATTAAGAGATTTTACTAGAATTGCTGCGTCAGATCCTTTGATGTGGAAAGATATTTTTATTGATAACAGTGAAAATATATTGAAAGTACTAGATAATTATTCAAAAAATCTCGATGATATTAAAAGTGCTATTAAAAATAAAAACAGTGAAAAGCTTTTAGAAATATTTTCATCAACTAAAAAAGTAAGAAAAGAAATCATTGAAGCCGGGCAGGATACAGAGAAACCAGATTTTGGAAGAAAATAATTAATAATATTTTTTTATTTCAGAATAAATTTTGTTTTCAATTTCTTTTATAAATTCATCATTGTCTTTACCAGGCATAATAGGGTCTAGAAATGAAATATGAATATCACCTGAAAATTTCATAAAACTATTTTTTGGCCAAACCTGTCCTGTATTCAATGCGACTGGAATACAGGGTAAATTCAATGCTTTATATATCCGACCCACTCCTTTTTTAAAGGGAGGCTGTTCGTCTAATTTTACTCTTGTTCCCTGAGGAAATATTAAAAGTGGTCTTTTATTTTCCTCTAATCTTTCTTTTATTTTATCAAAAAAATTTAAATTTTCTTTAGTGGTAGTCTCTCTAATGATTGCTATTGAACCAATTTTTCTTAAATACCAACCAAACAAAGGTATATTTAAAAGTTCTTTTTTTAAAATAAAAATTGGACCATCCAGTGGAATTTGTAATGCAAAAGTTTCAAACATTGATTGATGGGCGGAGGCAACAAAAAATTGATCAACCTTTTTTAAATTTTCTTCACCATGAAAAATTACTTTAGTATTCATTACAAGTTTTAAAATTAAAATAATATATTTTGCTGATAATCTTCCAAAAAAAATTGTAACTTTATTTGGAAGAATTAATGTTGGTATTGCTAATATGAAAATAAAAATAAGTCCAAAATAAAGAAAGATATTAAAAATTAAGGATTTAATAAATTGCATTAAGAATTAATCAATTTTTGTAAATTTTGTTTTTTTCTAATGTATTTAAATTTATTTTTATTGATTAAAATTTCAGCGATTAAAGGTCTTGTATTATAATTTGATGATAACGAAGAGCCATACGCACCAACATTTGTAATTGCCACAAAGTCGTTCTCAATTAATTTTTGATATTTTTTATAAACTCCAAATTTACAAGTGCTTTCACATATTGGCCCTACAAATTCAATTGTGCTTTTCATTTTGGATGAATTTTTAGTTATAGGAATAATCTTATGGAACGCATCGTATAAAGCTGGTCGCATAAAATCGTTCATTCCAGCGTCTAAAATTATAAAGTTTTTATTTACACCCTTCTTTATAAATTGAACTTTACTGATAAGTAAGCCGGTATTTCCAATAATGGATCTACCAGGTTCAAAAATAATTTTACAGTTAAGTTTTGTTGCAAAATTATTTACTAATTTTGCGTAATTATTTAAATTTATTGGTTTTTCATTATCACTATAATTAATTCCAAAACCTCCACCTAAATCGACATACTTTAAATTTAATTTTAGTTCCTTAATTAATTTATTCATTACATTAAGTGTCTTTTTAAAGGGCCCATCATTTAATATTTGGCTTCCTATATGAACACTTAATGCTTCAAGTTTTATATTTTTAAATTTATTTATCTCTCTTAGAAAAGACTTAAAATTTTTAATTGATAAACCAAATTTATTATCTGCTTTACCAGTAGATATATTTTTATGTGTTTTTGCATCTACATTAGGATTTAATCTAAAGCCAATGGGAACTTTTTTTCTTAAATTTTTTGCTAATTTGTTTACTAATTTTGCTTCACTCTCAGACTCACAGTTGATCAATAAAATTTTTTTATTAATTGCTATTTTTAATTCATCCTCAGACTTACCAACGCCTGAAAAAACAATTTTTTTTGGTTTAATGCCTGCTTTAAGAGCCTTTAATAGTTCTCCGCCAGACACAACATCAGCTCCAGCACCAAGTTTACCTAAAACTCTTAAAATATTTGTGTTGCTATTAGATTTTGCAGCAAAACATATTAAAGGATTAGTTTTTTTAAATGTTTTTACAAAATTTAAATAATTAGAAACTATTTGATTTTCAGAATAAATATAAAAGGGAGTTTTATTTTTCTTTAAAAAATTCTGGATAGATACTCTCTCCAGAAATAAATTTTTACCCACATATCTTAAATTTTGCATAAGATTATAAAATTATTTGTATATGATTAAATTTTCCTTGATACTTTGGTTCTGATTTCTTTCCGCATCCAGATAGAGTTAAAATTATTATACAAATTAATACCAATATTTTCATTTTACCTCCTTTTTATATTTTTTAATCATTGCTTTAACATTAGCACTAGAAGTTCCTCCATAGGATGTTTTTGAGTTCATAGAATTGTTCACATCAAATATTTTTAGTACATTTTTATCTAAATTTTTATAAATTTTCATTATTTCTTGTAAAGATAACTCAGATAACAATTTATTTTTCTTTTCGGCGTAATTCACTAATTTTGCTGCAACCGCATAAGACTCTCTAAAAGTGAGCTTCTTTTCCTTTACCAAATAATCAGCAAAATCAGTAGCCGTGGTAAAACCTTCATTAGCCATTTTAAGCATATTTTTTTTATTCGGCTTTATTGAATTCACTAACTCAATACTTAAAATCAATGAGTCATTTAAAGTATCAAATCCATCAAAAACAAGTTTTTTATCATCCTGAAGATCTTTAAAATAAGACATTGGAAGTCCCTTCATTATAGTAAGCATCGAATTTAAATTGCCATAGTTCAAACCAACTCTACCTCTGATTAATTCAGCAGGGTCAGGATTTTTCTTTTGTGGCATTATTGATGAACCAGTCAACATACTGTCATCAAATGAAATTAAATTAAATGCATTTGAATTAAAAATTATAAAATCTTCAGCTAATCTAGATAAATGCATTGCACATAAAGCAGAAGCATATAAAAAATCTACTGCAAAGTCTCTGTCTGCAACAGAGTCTATTGAATTATCAGTTGGTTTCTTAAAACCAAGTTGTCTTGAAGTATAATTTCTATCTATTTTATAAGAAGTACCTGCTAGTGCGGCTGAACCTAATGGGCACTCATCTAAAAGTTTTATATTATTTTCGAATCTTTTTTTATCTCTTTTAAGCATTTCAAAGTAAGACAGAAGATAATGTGCAAATGAAATAGGTTGAGCATTCTTAAGATGTGTTAAGCCAGGCATAACAATATCAACATTTTTCTCTGCTATTTTGATTAAAATTTTCATTAAAGAGTTAATGTTAGCTATAGTTTCTTTTGATGATTTTTTAATCCATAATTTAAAATCTGTAACAACTTGATCATTTCTTGATCTCGCTGTGTGCAAATAACCTGCTGAAGGACCAATGAATTCAAATAATTTTTTTTCTATATTTAAATGAATATCCTCAAATTTTTCTTGAAATTTGAACTTTCCCTTATCAATCTGTGATTTAATTTTTTTAAGACCATTGATAATTTTAGATCCCTCTTTTTTGCCAATAATCTTTTGTTTAATGAGCATTTTGGTATGAACAATGGACGCAGCTATATCTTGCTCATAAAGTCTTTTATCTGCACTTATAGATGAGCCTATTTTTTGAAAAGAAAGTGATGTCTTTCCTTTTAGTCTATTCGCCCAAACAGTTTTATTTTTCATTTTACTATGTTATTTACAATTTAAATTAATATGAAAATTAGTAAATCTTTTAAAATCTATATTCACATAATAGTTTTATCTCTTCTTAGCCAAAATCTTAATGGAGCAGAAGATTTTTCAAAAAATGTTATTATTCATGAAAAACCTCAAATTATCAGCGAACTAAGATTTAAAGACTCAAATCTTCAAGACGTTGATTTAATCAACAAAAGAGGCAAGATCATGATAATAAATTTTTGGGCTACATGGTGTGCACCATGTCGAAAAGAAATGCCCTCTTTAGAAAAATTAGGTGTCAAGCTACCAGAAATTGACATTTTCGCAGTGAATTTGGAAAAACCAAATAACATAAAAGTAGATAAATTTTTTAAAGATATAGGAGTAAAAGATCTAAAAACTTATTATGATCCTGAATTAAGATTGGTTAAAGGTTTCAAATTAAGAGGTTTACCAACAACCATTTTGATTAATAAAGAAGGAAAAGAATTCGGAAAAGTGATTGGTGAAATTGATTTTGCTAGCGATGAATTTGTTAACTTTTTAAGAAAATATATTTAGTCTTTAAAAAAATAAGCAAGTAAAACTAAAACTATTATCGCAATAAATTGTAATAATACCCTTAACTGCATAAGTTTATTAGAATATTTTTTACTAGTACTTCCACCTTTAAATAAAGTATAAATACCCATTATTAAAACTATGGCGACAGCACCTAATAAAGTGAAACCTATAAAGTTAAATAAAAATTCTGACATTGATAATTTATCTATATGACCTTTTCATTAAATACAATTATTTTAGAGCCGCTTTCTAAAGAAAAACCGAAGAATGCAGTAATTCTTTGTCATGGTTATGGAGGAGACGGTAAAGATATTTCAATTTTAGCTAGTTATTGGAGAGCTCATTTGGCAGACACTATTATTATTTGCCCAGACGCTCCTGAAAAATGTGCGGCAAGCCCAACAGGGTTTCAATGGTTTGACTTAATGGATCAAAGCCCTGAACAAATTTTATCAAAATCTTTGGTAGCTGAGAGTAAACTTAATAAATTAATCGATGAAGTTAAGGAGAAATATGATTTAAAAGCGAATGATATAATTATTGGAGGTTTTAGCCAAGGTTGTATGATTACTTTACAAACTGGAATAAAGAGAAGAGACACTGTAAATTCTATTGTTGGATATTCTGGGAGAATTATAAGTACAGAGCATTTATCAAAAAATATAGTTTCTAGACCTAGTATTATCTTAATGCATGGTGATCTTGACCAAGTTGTTCCGATAGAATCACTTCTTGAAGCTAAAGAATTTTTTGGAAAAAATAATTACGAAATAGAAACAAAAATATTTAAACATTGTGAACATCGTATACCAACAGAAGGGTCAAGTTTGGGTCTACGATTCATTAAAAAACATTTTAATTTATAACTTTTTTACCTGTAACATAATTATAACTTGATAAAATTTTTCTTATCAGTTAGCTTTAAGAATGATTATATCTTCTGCAGATAAAGTTCCGTTAGAAAAATGTCCAGCATTAGTTCTTAATGCTGATTTTAGACCTTTGAGTTATTATCCGCTTTCTATTTGGTGTTGGCAAGATGCAGTTAAATCAGTTTTTTTAGATAGAGTAAGTATTGTTTCGAATTACAAACGCAAAATTAGAAGTCCATCTTTTGAAATGAATTTACCCAGCGTAATAGCTTTAAAAAATTTTATTCAACCATCTAAAAATCCAAACTTCACGAGATTTAATGTTTTTTTGAGAGACAAGTTTGCTTGTCAATATTGTGGAGATAAAAAAGATTTAACTTTTGATCACCTATTGCCAAAATCAAAAGGAGGTCTAACTGATTGGAATAACGTAGTTACAGCTTGTTCAAGTTGTAATGTAAAAAAAGGAGGGAAGCTATACAAAGACTGTGACCTTAAATTAGCCAGCAAACCTTATGCCCCTACTGTTGAGGACTTACACAGAAATGGTAGAAATTTCCCACCTAATTTTTTACACGAAAGCTGGATGGATTATCTATATTGGGATATTGAATTAGAACCGTAATTAAATTTTTTCAGAAATTGTAATAGCTATTCTTGATGAAGTTTTAATAACTTTATCTAATACCCCAAATAAACCTTTTTTTGTTGCACCATTGTCATAAGCTATATCTTTATGATCAAGTTCGTCCTGTCTAAACTTCATAATTTTCTTTTTTAACTCCTCTTCATCTTTTCCCAGTTTGTAGGTTTGATCTTTATAATGACCATCTATTACTTCCTCAACCGAGGCTGTACAGAGCATGGCAGCTTTCTCACCGAGCATCGCTGTACCGAAACCTAAGGTAACTCCCATTAAATCCCACAGAGGCAAAAGTTTAGTTGGCTGTATATTTCTCTTTTTGATTTCGTTATCAAAGTATTCGTAATGCTCTCTTTCATGTTCTTTCATTTCTTCAATCTTTCTTTTTAAAGAAGCATTTTGTTTGAAAGTTTTTAGAGCAAGTAGCTGACCTTCGTAAATTTTAATAGCTCCACGTTCTCCAGCGTGATCTACTCTTATAATTTCTTCTAATGTTTTTTTATTAGTTTTTTCCATAATTTTTAATAACCTTAATCATAATACCACTTAACAATATCGATATAACTGTATTTATTGTAGCAAGAGAAAGTCCGAAAAACCTAAAAGTTACGTCTTTACAGCTTATTGGAGTTTTATTTTGAAGTTGTTTTAACAAATCTTCTTTAGACATGTTTACATTAGATGAACCCAAATCGCACACAAAAGACTCATTAAAAAATCCTTGTTCAATTCCTACATGGTAAAAAGAAACTACTGAACCAAAAATAAAAAATAATAGCACTATACCAGCAATTACTTTTTCAAATTTATTAAGTATAAATATTAGCGAAATAAGTATTAAAGAAGCTAAATAAGGAATTCTCTCAATTAGGCATAAATTACAAGGTTCATGTCCTAATACGTATTGAATGAAATAAGCTATAGCCAAAGATAAAAAACTAAAGGCTAATATACTGTTTAAAATTAACTTGTTGTTACTCAACATTAGGTGAAAATTATATAAAGGACGACGGCTAAAACTACAATAAAAATTCCAGTTAAAGTAAACCACAGCGCACCTCTTTTTTCTATGAATTCACCAAATTTTTTACCAAAAAGAAATGTTAAATAAGAAACTAAGAAAAATCTTAGCCCTCTAGTAAATAAACATATAAAGAAAAATACCGGAAGATTATAGGCGATCACTCCACTGGTAATAGTAAAAACTTTAAAAGGAAGAGGGGTGAAGCCAGCTAAAAACATAATTCCAAGCCAAGCTAAAAATCCACCTTTTGTAGACATCTTATCTTGCATCTCAAAAACTTTTTCTTCGTAACCATAAAATTCAATAATGACCATCGATGCATCTAAAAAGAAAACTCCTAGCATGTATCCAAACAACCCTCCTAAAACAGAGCCCGTTGTAGCTATAAGAAATATTTTAAGATAATCTTCTCTCTTTGCCACTACCATTGGAACGATCATTAAGTCAGGTGGAACTGGAAAAAAGAAACTTTCGATAAATGCTACAAAACCTAATAAAGGCTTTGAAAATTTATGTCTAGCAAGCTCAACGCATCTATCGTATAATTTTTTTAAAATCATGAATTTAAAATGCACAATCCTCAGGTATCTGGCAAGTCTAATATTATCTACAGTCGCTATTTATTCAATCGTTATAGTTGCAGGAATGTTTGGTGCTGATTACGGTTTCTCGCCGGAAGGGACGTTTATTATTTGGATTTTGATGGCTATTTTAATTAATCAAAGCGTAACGTGGAAAAAATAAATGTCTAAGCCAGTAGATCTAAAAACTGTAAAAATTTTCGAGCCTTTAAAAAAAAAACCGTCTTTTGAAAACAAAATTTTTAACACATTAAATTCTGACCAAGTTTACGACGCCTTATCTAAAAATTCTAATGAAACAGTATCTTTGTGGTTCAAGTTACAGCAATCATGGTGCAATAATGCTTATAGTACCTTTAAAGATTACGATAGTTATTTAATTTTAGTTTATTTAGTAAATCAAGTATTTCAAAAATATTCAGATCGTTTTCAATATCTTTCATTTCAGGAATTTTATGAAAAAAACGAATTAAATATTGATAAGATTAACTTAATTGAGATTTCAAAAGAGCTTAATATTCCTAAAGAAACAATAAGAAGAAAAGTTAATTTTTTGCAAAATCAAAACATAATTTTTAGAAAAGGGAAAACTATTATTTTTAATAACGCAATAAATCGTGTACAAAAACCATCTAATTCAAAAAAAATGTTGATAAATTTTCTAGAAAAAACAAGCTCTATTCTTGGGAAAGAAGATTGGTTTGGAAGACCATTCTCAAAAGAAGAAATCGAGAAATTTATAGATACTTACTTTACAATATGTTGGCAACATTGGCTAAGGCTTCAAATTCCCTTTTTAGTAAGACACAGAACTTTTTTTGGTGATTTAGAAACGTGGAATGTTTGGGGTGCTATTGGTATCTCACAATTTACAGATTATTCAAAACAAGTAAAAGGCAGAATTGTTGAAGATCCTAGAACTTACGCAGACCTATATTTGCACCTTTTAAGACATACTCCTAAAAATGGAATAAACGCCTCTTCTATTTCAGAAATTTCAACAATACCAAGAGCTACAGTAATTAGAAAATTAAAGTATCTTTCAAAAGAAAAGTTAGTAACGAAAAATAAAAAGCTTGAATATATGCTTTTACCATCTCCCAAAAATATCAAATCTTTTGAAGAAAACTACATGCATAACCAAAAGCATAAAGCTGGTTTTGTAACTACAATTTTCGACCTCATGAAAAACTCTTCCTTTAAAGTAGAATAGGAGCTTATAAAATTATGGAAATCGTAACTACAATAGCACCCGTATGTCTTGCCATAATAATGTTCGGTTTAGGTCTTGGCTTAACGATTGGGGATTTTACAAGGGTCTTAAAAAATCCAAGAGACTTCTTAGTAGGTTTTTTATGTCAGGTTATTTTGCTTCCAATAATTGCTTTTATTTTAATTAATATTATTTCACTGCCACCAGAAATAGCTTTAGGAGTTATGGTAATAGCTGCAGCACCAGGAGGAGTAACCTCAAATATTCTTACTAAGTTTGCCGATGGAGATGTTGCTCTATCAGTCAGCTTGACAGCGATTGTCAGTTTATTAAGTATTTTCATCGTTCCTTTGATAGTTTTTAATTCTGCCGATTTTTTAGGGATTGAAACAGCAAAAAATATATCAATGCTTAATATAGCATTGAAAATGTTTTTTGTAGTAACTGTTCCTGTTATTTTTGGAATGATTGTTAGAAGTCTAATGACTAATTTTATTATTTCTAAAACACTTATCATCCAAAGATTATCAGTAATTTTATTCTTAATAGTATTTATTGCAATTTGGGTAGAGGAATGGGACAGAATTGTTTCTTACATTGCTAGAGCAGGTTTAATAGCTTTCATTTTAAATATGACTATGATTTTTGTTGGATATTATGTTGCAAAATTCTGGACTTCAGGGATTGCACAAAGAAAATGCATTTCATTGGAATGTGGATTACAAAACGGAACTTTAGCAGTGTTTGTAACAACGCAGTTATTTGATGAAATTGTATTCATGGTACCAACAGCAGCATACGCTTTAATAATGTTTTGTACCTCAATTATTTTTGTTCTCATAGTAAGAAAAATCAATTAGATTATCTGAAAAAAGGGCGAATGGTGGAACTGGTAGACGCGCCGGACTCAAAATCCGGTGGTAGCAATACCTTGAGAGTTCGAGTCTCTCTTCGCCCACCAAGTTATGGATATAAGTAAATTAAATAGTTTAGTTGAACTTTACTTTAAAAAGATAGAAGAAGTTGAGGGTAAAAGACCATTTTTAAAATGGCTTAAACCTGACAAACGAACTTATAATTGGGAAGATGTAACTGAAAAAATTTATAAACTTACTGCAAAAATAAAATCGTTAATAAAACAAGGTGATAGATGTTTAATCCTTTCCGAGAATAGACCATATTGGTTAATGACCGATATTGCTATTATGAATGCAGGCGGTATTTCAGTTCCTATTTTTACAACTTATTCTGCAAACGATTATGAATATATTTTAAACGATTGTAAGCCCTCATTAATATTTGTGTCAAATCAAGATCAGTTCAATAAAATTAAAAAATTTATAAATAGCGATGTTAGGAAAATAATATCTTTTGAAAAAATAGATACTGATAGTTTATTAATTCAAGAAATACTAAATGAAGATTTCAATGAAAAAATAGTTAATAAAGATTTAAAACGAAATATGCCTGCTTGTATAATTTACACCTCAGGGACATCAGGAAATCCTAAAGGAGTTGTTTTAAGTCATGGTGGTATTTTGTCAAACTGTGAAGGGGCAGTTGAGTTACTAGAAACTTTAACTAAAAAAAAAGATCCAGTATTTTTGACTTGGTTACCTTTATCGCATTCGTATGAACACACAGTTCAATTCATACAAATCATAGTTGGGGCAAAAGTTTTTTATGCCGAAAGTTTAGAAAAACTGATTTCTAATATGGGAATTGCAAGACCTACAATCATGATAGCTGTTCCAAGATTCTATCAAAATCTTTTTATAAAAATAAATATGAATTTTGAGAAGCAATCTGGATTAAAAAGAAAACTTATAAATCAAACTTTAAACCTAGGTAAAAAAATACTCAAAAAAGAGGAATTAAAATTAAGCGAAAAAATCATTAATTTTTTGTGTGAAAAATTAGTTAGAAAAAAAATCAGAAATCAGTTTGGTGGTAATCTGCAAGCTTTTGTATCTGGGGGAGGGGCTTTAGATCAAAAAATTGGAGAATTTTTAAATGCTGTTGGTTTGCCCACACTACAAGGATATGGCTTAACCGAAGCCTCTCCTGTTGTTAGCTGTAATCTACCAGATCTAGTCAAGGTCGAGTCAGTGGGACCTCCGTTTAGGACCAATAAAGTCAAAATAGCAGAAGATGGGGAAATTCTTATTAAGGGTGAAAACGTGATGTTGGGATATTGGAATTTGAAAGAGGAAACAGAAGCAGTAATCAAAGATGGATGGCTTCATACTGGGGATATAGGAGAACTTGATAATAATAATTATTTAAAAATTACAGATAGAAAAAAAGATATTATCGTAAATCTTGGTGGAGACAATATTTCACCTAGTAAAGTTGAAAATATTCTATGTTTAAATGAAAACATAAAACAATCTTTTGTTTATGGAGATAAAAAAAATTATTTAGTTGCCATAATTGTTTGTGAAAAAGATATTAATAAAGAAAAAATTAAACTTATAATTGAAAATATAAATAAAAATTTAACTTTAATTGAAAAAATTAAAAAATTTGTCTTAATTCACGAAGAATTTACAATTGAAAACAGAATGCTTACACCAACTTTAAAGTTAAAAAG
>CACHCL010000005.1 GCA_902578315.1 uncultured Pelagibacteraceae bacterium | reverse complement strand
AATTGCCCCTGGAATTAAATTATCTATCAACAACTTAAGCAAGTCTACAGCTTTGCTTCCTATGTTTGATTTAAAAAATATACAAAAAAGCTATGGAAAAAACACAAAAGATGCTTTGAATGCTGGTTTTATTTGGGGTTATGAAGGTCTGATCAATAATATAATTAATAAAATAACACAAAATTGGAAAATGAATTATAAAATAATACTCACAGGAGGATATGCAAACTTATTTAAAAAAATTATTAAAAGGAGAACTATTGTCGATCAAAATATTACTATTAAAGGAGTTTCTAGAGTTTACAGCAAATTTTTATGAGTAAAGAAAAATTACTTTTTTGCCCACTAGGTGGTTCAGGAGAGATAGGCGGAAATATGAATTTATACGCCTACGGAAAAGAGGACGATCAAAAATGGATTATAGTAGATATGGGAGTTTCTTTTGCCGACGACTCTGTGCCTGGAGTTGATCTAATAATGCCAGACGCAGGTTTTATTATTGATAAAAAAGAAGATCTATTAGGAATCGTTCTTACGCATGCACATGAGGATCACATAGGTGCTGTGGCACACATTTGGCCTAGTTTAAAATGCAAAATGTTTGCCACACCTTTTACTGCAGCTCTAATTCATGAAAAATTTAAAGAGAAAAAAATTGACATTTCCTCATACCTAGAGGTGGTTCCTCTGAATAGTCAAATTAAACTTGGAAGCTTTGAAATTGATTTTATTACCTTAACACATTCAATTCTGGAGCCTAATGGACTGAGTATCAAAACTCCACTTGGAACAGTTTTACATACAGGAGATTGGAAAATTGACCCAAACCCGTTAATTGGAAATCGAATTGACCAACAAAAATTAAAATCTATTGGGGAGAGCGGAGTTTCTGCAATGATTTGTGACTCAACAAATATATTTAGCCCTGGCAGAGCAGGATCTGAGTCTGAGGTTAGGGATAGTCTTTTGCGCATAATGGAACCTAAAACTAATAGAATACTTGTTACATCATTTGCATCAAACGTAGCTAGAATGGAGTCAATTTTTAACTGTGCAAAAAAAACTGGAAGAAATATTTGTTTAGTGGGTAGATCTATGCAAAGAATTTATAAAGCTGCAAAAAAATGCGGTTATCTTCAAGGACTCATAGAACCCTTAGAACCTCGGGATGCAAAAAAAGTAGCAAAAAATAAAATTTTATATTTAGCTACAGGTAGTCAAGGAGAGCCGATGGGCGCAATGACAAGGATAATAAACGGTATTCACCCTGAAGTTTTTTTGGAAAGCGGAGATTGTGTGATCTTCTCTTCTAAAATTATACCAGGGAATGAAAAGAAATTATATCATTTGCAAAACTTAATAGTAAGAAACAAGATGGAAATGATTAGTGAAGAGAATGCTTTCGTTCATGTTTCAGGGCATCCTAACAGAGAAGATTTAAAAGACATGTATAAATGGGTGAAACCTCAATGTGTTATACCAGTTCACGGAGAACATCGCCATATGGCTGAACATGTTTCTTTTGCAAAAGAAATGCAAATACCTAAAACTTTATTAATTGAAAATGGCGATATAATTAAAATTCTACCTGGAAATAAACCAGAAATAATTGATAAAGCGCCATCCGGAAAAGTTTACCTTGATGGAAATATTAATGTTGACACTGACTCTAAATCTATAAAAGATAGGAAAAATTTATCTGCGAATGGATATTTAGAAATTACTTTAATTATTTCAAATAATGGAAGTATAAAAAAACCAGTAATTTCTTACAAAGGTATTCCAGAAAAAAATGAAGAAGACACATTCATTTTTGATATAGAGGACGAAATTATGAATATATGTAGAACATTTTCAATGGATAACAAAAAACAACAGCAAAATTTAATTGAAACATTAAAACAAAATTGCAGAAAAATAGTAAGAGAAAAAACTGGAAAAAAACCTTTTACAAATATTAATATTGCACGAATATAATGAGTATAACAGGCTCTATAATTGTTTACGTTATGATCTGGTGGATAATTTTTTTTTCTGTACTACCGATTGGTATCCAGTCAAATAAAGAAGTTTTTAAGGAAAAAATCGGAGGAATGGATCCCGGGGCCCCAAAAAATCCTAAAATTGGAAAAAAATTTTTTATTACCACACTTATTACTACAATAATATTTTCACTTATATATTATCTTGTTTATAAAGATTTTTTAAATTTAAGAGAATTTTTACAATAATGCATCTTTCAAAATTGTTTATACCAGTAACAAAAAATCTTCCAGCTGAGGCAAAAATCAAATCTCACCAATTGATGTTGAGGACCGGTATGATTAAACAATCGTCAGCTGGTATTTACTCTTGGTTACCATTGGGGTTTAAGGTGATGAAAAAAATTGAGCAAATTGTTCGAGAAGAGCAAAATTTTATTGGAGCCCAAGAAATGTTAATGCCAACAATTCAATCATCTGAAATCTGGAAAGAAAGTGGTAGATATGATGATTATGGTGAAGAAATGTTAAGAATTAAAGATCGTCAAGGGAGAGAAATGTTATACGGTCCAACAAACGAAGAATTAATTACAGATATATTTAGATCGAGTGTAAAGTCGTATAAGTCACTTCCTCAACTTTTATATCATATACAATGGAAATTTAGAGACGAGATACGACCTAGATTTGGTGTAATGAGATGTAAAGAATTTTACATGAAAGATGCTTATTCTTTTGACTTGTCAGACGAAGATGCAAGAAAATCCTACAATAAAATGTTTTACTCTTATTTAAAAACTTTTGAAAGACTTGGTTTAAAAGCGATTCCAATGGCAGCAGACACTGGCCCAATTGGAGGCGACCTATCACATGAATTTATAATATTAGCTGATACTGGTGAAAGTCAAATTTATGCCGATAAAGATGTTTTTGAAATAGAAATAGACAAATACAATTTCGATGATAAATCGCTTGAAAAAATGCGGAAAGATTTCACAAATATTTATGCTGTCACAGACGATAAATTTAAAGAAGAGGAATTTAATAAGAGAGTCAAAAAAGAAAAGCAAATTAAAACAAAAGGAATTGAAGTTGGACACATTTTTTACTTTAGTGACAAATATTCAAAACCTATGAATTGTTTAATAGACGATAAAGACGGAAAAAAAACTTCAGTTAAAATGGGCTCTTATGGTATAGGTGTTTCAAGGCTAGTAGGCGCAACCATAGAGGCAAACTATAATAACAACATAATGAAATGGCCAAAATCAATATCCCCATTTGATGTAGTAATTATTCCAAGTATAAGCAAAAATAATAAAGAAAACTTAGAAAAAGCTGAGAAAATTTATCAAGAACTTAAAAAACAAAATATTGACGTATTGTTGGACGATGTTGAGGAAAATATGTCAAATAAATTTAAAAAACATGACTTAATTGGAGTCCCTTATCAAATAATTGTAGGTTCGAAATCTGAGAATGAGAAGTATGAATTCAAGGAAGTTAACTCTAAAAGTGAAATGTTAAGTCTTGATAAAATAAAAATAAAATTAAAGATTTAGTAAATTGTTTACAAAAGCTGAAAGACTCATCTCTTTAAGAAATTTAAGACCCAAAAAAAAAGAGGGTTTTTTAAAAATTATATCTGTCTTTTCTTTTCTTGGGATAATGCTCGGAGTTGCAATATTGATAATCGTAATGTCAGTAATGAACGGATTTAAGTCAGATTTAACACAAAAAATTTTAGGCTTAAATCCTCATATAGTGGTACAGCCTAATAGCTTCGAAATTAATGAATCGTATATTTTAAAATTAAAGTCTAATTTTAAAAATATAAGTTTAAGCAGATCTTATTCAGGAGAAGGTATTATTATTAGCAAAAATAATGCAAAAGGAGTAATTTTAAAGGGAGTTAATAAGAATGAAAAAAAAATTATCGAGTTTTTCGATAAATTTGTGTATGAAGGTGACTTCGATAATTTTTCTACAAATGAAGTATTAATTGGTTCAGAGCTTGCATTTGATTTGAATTTGAAAATTGGAGACAGTTTAAACGTTATGTCTTCAGCATTTGTAGCAACGCCACTAGGTAGCCTACCAAAACAAGAAAATTTTAAAGTTACGGGAATATTTAACACAGGGTTTTTAGAATTTGATAAAAATATCATCTTTTTAAATATACAAGATGCATTATCAATTTTTGATAAAGAAAACAAAGACCAGAATATTGAGATTTACCTTGAGGATCCTTTAGATGCTAATACTTACAAAATTAAAATTCAAAATCTCAACCAAAATTATTTTATTTATACTTGGTCTGACTTGAATAGGTCACTTTTTAGTGCTTTAAAGGTTGAGCGGAATGTAATGTTTATTATACTTTCACTCATTGTGGTAGTAGCCGCTTTTAACATTATCTCTGGATTAACTATTTTAATAAAGAATAAAACAAAAGAAATTGCAATTTTAAAAACTTTAGGTTTAAGCAATCAGTCTATTAAAAAAACTTTTTTTCTTACTGGCTTAACCATAGGTTTTTTAGCAACTGTGAGTGGAATAACTTTAGGAATCTTATTCTCAATAAATATTGAAAAGATAAGAATTTTTTTATCATCTATTTTTAATTTTGAAATTTTTCCTTCTGATATATATTTTTTAGAGAAATTACCTAGTGAAATAAACTTATCATCCGTATTGTTAGTTTTTGTTATTTCGTTGATTATATCTGCAATCGCCGCATATTTACCAGCAATGAGAATTTCAAAAATGAATACTTTTAGGGCATTAAGATATGAGTAAGATTTTAGTAGAAATAACTAATTTAAAAAAAAAATTTGAACACTTGAATAATTCTATAACTTTATTTGACAATTTTAATATCAAAATCAAGCAGGGTGAACTAGTTGCCTTGGTTGGACCCTCGGGTTCGGGAAAATCAACATTATTACATATTTTAGCTTTATTGGATGACCCATCTAAAGGAAAAATTATAATTAATGGAAAAGTTACTAAAGATCTCTCTGATATTAAAAAAGATAACCTAAGAAGAGAAACCATTTCAATTATTTTTCAAGATAATAATTTATTAACGGACTTCACCGCTATAGAAAATATTATGATGCCGCTCATAATAAGAGGGGAAAATAAAAAATTTATTAAAGAAAAAGCTACGGAAATTTTGAAAAATGTTAAAATGGTTGACAGATCAAATCATTTTCCTAATCAACTTTCGGGAGGTGAGCAACAAAGGGTAGCTATCGCTAGAGCATTAATTGCTGAAACAAATTTAATTTTAGCAGATGAGCCAACTGGAAATTTAGATTTTAAAACTTCAAAAGAAATATTTTCACTTTTTCTTAAATTAAAAAAACTTAAAAAAACGATAATATTTGCAACTCATAATAGAGAACTTGCTAACAGGGCCGATTACAAGTTGTTTATTTCTGATGGTGTTATAAAACGGGTAAATGCCCGACACTGAGAAAAACTTCAATAATATTAAAATTCATACACAATACTCTATTTGCGAAGGTGCAATAAAAATCGATGATCTTGCTCATTACTGTAAATCAAATAAAATTAAATCTCTTGGTCTTGCTGACAATTATAATTTGTGTGGAGCTCTGGAATTTGCAGAAAAATTATCAAAAGTAGGGACACAACCTATTATTGGTTCTCAAATCAACATAAAAGGACACAATATAGTTGGAAAGGTAAGCATATATGCAAAAACACAGGAAGGGTACAAAAATTTAACTAAACTCTCCTCACTTAGTTACATTAATAGCCATGCTGCAGAAGATCCAGCGTGTAAAATCAAAGACTTAATAGAAAATAATAAAGATTTGATATTACTTACTGGTGGTCACAGAGATTTTTTTGGTAAATTATATGAGAAAAATAAAATAAAAGATTTTCAAGAAACTCTTTTACTGCTCAAAAAGAACTTTGAGGACAGAATATATTTAGAGATACAACGCCATAATGAAGAAGGTGAAAAAAACTTTGAGGCTTACATTCTAAATAATTCAAGATTATTTAAGATCCCATTAATCGCCACTCAAGAAGTTTTTTATATCAACAAAGAAATGTATGAGGCGCATGATGCTTTAATTTGTATCAAAGAAAAAAATTTTATTAATGAAAAAAATAGACTTAAATTTAGTGATCACCATTACTTAAAAGAAACTAATGAAATACAATCTCTTTATTCTGATATTCCAGAAGCTCTTGAAAATAATTATAATTTTCACTTAAGGTTTAATTTTAAACCAAAAAAATCTAAACCAATCCTTCCATCAATTACAAATGACAACAACAACTCACCAGAGGAGGAACTTTGTAATCAAGCTTTAAAAGGACTAAATAACAGATTAGAAAATTTTATTTTAAAAAAGAATATATCTAAAACTAAAGATGAAATTAAAGAACTTTATAACGACAGGTTAAAACATGAAATAAACATTATAAATTCCATGGATTACGCAAGTTATTTTTTAATAGTGTCTGATTATATAAGATGGGCAAAAAAAAATTTCATACCAGTAGGTCCAGGTAGAGGTTCTGGCGCAGGTTCATTAGTAGCCTACAGTTTAGATATTACAGATTTGGACCCAATTGAGTATGATTTGATTTTTGAGAGATTTTTAAATCCTGACAGAATTTCTATGCCAGATTTCGATATAGATTTTTGTGAGGAAAAAAGAGACCAAGTTTTTGAATATCTTAAAAAGAAATATAAAGACGGGGTAGCTCACATAATCACTTTCGGTAAGTTAAAAGCTAGAATGGCTTTAAGAGATGTTGGAAGGGTTCTTGGTTTACCCTACGGTCATGTTGATAGAATTTGTAAAATGGTGCCTTTTGATCCTTCAAGACCTTTGTCTTTACAAGAGTCGATTGATAGGGAGCCTAGATTTAAAGAAGAAGTAAAAAATAATCCAAAAGTTAATAAACTTCTTGAACTTTCTCTTCAAATTGAGGGATTAAACAGAAATATGGCTACCCATGCAGCTGGTGTCGTAATTGCTGGAGATAAATTATCAGAACAGTTTCCACTTTATATTGATCATAGTTCCAATCTAACACTACCTTCAACTCAATATGATATGTATTCCTCAGAAAATGCTGGTTTAGTAAAATTTGATTTATTGGGTCTGAAAACTCTTACTGTCATAGATAAAACATTAAAAAGATTAAAACTAAAAAAAATAGATTTAGATATAAGTAAAATAAATCATTCTGATGAAAAAGTTTTTTCACTTCTATCAACTGGTGAAACTACAGGTCTCTTCCAGTTAGAAAGTGCGGGTATGAGAGAAGCAATAAGACAAATGAAACCAAATAGATTTGATGATATTATTGCTTTAGTAGCTTTATATAGGCCTGGTCCAATGAGCAACATACCTATTTATAACGAATGTAAAAATGGTCTTAGAAAGCCTGATTATATTCATCCAACATTAGAAAAAATTTTAAAACCTACTTACGGTATAATAATTTACCAAGAGCAAGTAATGCAAATTGCTCAGACTTTGGCTGGATTCACTGCTGGAGAAGCAGATATCTTAAGACGAGCAATGGGGAAGAAAAAAAAGGCAGAGCTTGATAGACAAAAAGAGACATTTGTTAATGGAGCAATTAAAAATGGTATCAATAGAGATGTAGCGAACTTTGTTTTTACAAAAATTGAACCATTTGCTCAATATGGTTTTAATAAGAGTCATGCCGCTGCGTATGCTTTAATCGCTTACCAAACAGCTTTTTTAAAAACCTATTATAAAGAAGATTTTATTGCCGCAACAATGTCTACAGAATTAACAAATACATCAAAACTAAGAGAATTTGTAGAAGAGTTAAAAAGATTAAAAGTAGAAATAATAAGACCTTCCATAAATAAAAGTTTTGCAGAATTTAAAGCAATAGGTGGAAAAATTTATTACGGTTTAGGAGCAATTAAAAACGTAGGATTTGATGCAATATCAAATATCGTTGATAATAGAGAAAAACATGGGAAGTTTAGAGGTATTGGAGATTTTATAAAAAGAGTAGATTCTAAGGATATAAATAAATTACAATTAGAAGGGCTTACAAAAGCTGGAGTTTTCGATGAGTTTAACAAAAACAGAAATGAAATATTAATTTCAATTCCAAAAATAATTCAACAAATTAAAAATATAAATGACGATAAAAATAATAATCAAACAAGTTTATTTGATAATGGAGAAAATACCTCAGAAAACTTTGATTATCTAAAATCAAAACCTTGGAAGAAAAAAGAACTTTTAGCCGAAGAATTTAAATCTTTAGGATTTTATATTTCAGATCACCCGCTCAATGAATATGAAGATGTTTTTAATGAGTTAAAGATTAAATCCTATGAAGAGTTTTTTAATAATGGATCTAACGAGGGTTTAGTTGCTGGAACAATAATGTCCATTCAAGAAAAAAAAAGCGCAAAAGGGACTCCTTATGCGATTATCAAATTTAGCGATAAAAAAAGAGAATTTGAATTATTTCTTTTTGCGGAGATTTTAGTATCAAATAGAAACAAAATTAAAGAGTCAGAGTCTTTTGTTCTCACTTTACAAAAAGACAAGAATACAGAGGAAAATACAAAAAAAAGAATTAACGTAAGAAAAATTTTAAGTTTAGATGAAATAATTAATAAACCGTATACAAATGTTACTATTAAACTAAAAGAAAATTTTAAAATAAATGAAATAAAAGATATACTTTCAATTAATGGTGAAACTAAAATAAACCTAGTTTTTAAATATAAAGATAACACGGTACAATATTCACTAAAAAATTTAAGAAAATTCGATTTAGAGCTACTCAAGTCATTAAAAGCTAAAGAATACGTAGAAAAAATTAGCGTTTAGAGTATTGATTTTTTGGATTGTTTGTATATATCAGTGATTAATTTCGCACACAGTTGCAAGGGTAATGCCCTACCGGTCCATAAATATATGGAATAACTGTGGTGGATTAACCGGAAAATATTATGAACGTACCAAAAGTAGATATTAAACAGCTTTTAGAAGCAGGTGTGCATCTGGGTCATAAAACTCTAAGATGGAACCCAAAAATGAAAAAATACATTTTTGGAGAAAAAAACTCAATTCACATCATTGATCTAACACAAACAGTGGATTTTCTCAAAAACGCTTTGGTTCAAGTCCACAAAACAATTTCTAGTGGTGGAAAACTTTTAATCGTTTCAACAAAAAAACAAGCATCCGAACAAGTCAGTGAACTAGCCAAAGAAACAAACCAATATTTTGTTAATTTTAGATGGTTGGGTGGGATGCTTACTAATTGGAATACAATTCAAAATTCTATAAAAAGATTAAAAAAGCTAGATGAGCAGCTATCAAAAGAAAATTTAGGATTTACAAAAAAAGAAATTTTAAAATTTGGTAAAGAAAGAGAAAAATTAAAAAGATCTTTAGGTGGAATTTCTGAAATGAAAAAAACACCTGATTTAATTTTTATAATAGACACAAATATTGAATCTCTTGCAGTTGCTGAGGCAAAAAAACTAGGTATACCAATTATTGCAGTTTTAGACACAAACTCTGATCCAACAGGAATTGATTTTCCAGTGCCAGGTAATGATGATGCGCGAAGATCTATTAATTTATATTGTGACTTAGTTAAAAACACAATTAAAGATGCAGAAAAATTTATAAAAGGAACAGAGGAAAAACAAGAAAAGAAAAAAAAATCCGATCCAAAAAAAAATTAATTAATTATTAAATCCTGAAATGTCAAATAAAGAATTGTTAGATAGTATAAAAAAACTTAGAGAAATAACAGGCGTAGGTTTTAAAGATTGTAAAGTAGCTTTAGATGAAACAAAAGGCGACATAGAAAAATCAATAGAGTTTTTAAGAAAAAAAGGAATAGCAAAAGCCTCAAAAAAAATGAGTCGAACTGCATCTGAAGGCTTAGCTCTAGTAAAACAAGAAAACGGAAATATATCAATTATTGAAGTTAATAGCGAAACAGATTTTGTCGCTAAAAATAAAAATTTTATAGATTTCTGCAAAGAATTATCTGAAATAAATTTCTCTGTTAAA
The DNA here is from genome assembly GCA_902578315.1 of uncultured Pelagibacteraceae bacterium. Classification (GTDB taxonomy): domain Bacteria; phylum Pseudomonadota; class Alphaproteobacteria; order Pelagibacterales; family Pelagibacteraceae; genus Pelagilacustribacter. Next base: position 93,587 of record CACHCL010000005.1, on the reverse strand, counting down.
GGTGATTTAGATAAACTTAATAATTGTAAAATGCTTAATGGCTCATATGTTAAAGATAATCTTATAAACTTAATAGCAAAAATAGGTGAAAAAATTACTTTGAGGAGATCAAATTATTTTGATAATTCTAATGGGTCAAATTTTTACTATGTTCATTCAGCTATAGAGAAAAATATTGGGAAAATCATATCCATTGTTAAATTAAACGGAATTGAGAAAGGTAAAAATGAAGAATTAGGAAATAAGATTGCTATGCATATTGCTGCATCAAGTCCCTTAGCAATAGATACTGACGGAATAAAAAAAGAAATAATCGATAAAGAGTTAGAAATAATCAGAGAAGAAATAAGGAACTCAGGTAAACCCGAAGATATGATTAAGAAAATTTCTAAAGGTAAAATTACAAAATTTTTAAATGAAAATTCTTTGTTAAATCAAATTTGGATCATGGACCCCAAAAAAAAAGTCTCAGATATTCTAAAAGAAAACTCTTTAGAAAATCAATTAAAAATATTAGAATTTGTAAGATATAAAGTAGGCGAGGGAGTTTAAAGTGAGTAATGAATTTAATGAAAAAAACTTTTCCTCAAAAATGGATAAAAGTATCCAATCTTTAAAAAAAGATATTTCAACACTAAGGACAGGACGGGCTAACACAAATATGCTCGATACCATTAGAGTTGACGTTTATGGGCAAATGATGCCAATAGAACAGCTAGCTACTGTAAGCGTCCCTGAAGCAAGATTAATTTCTATACAAGTCTGGGATAAAGCTAATATTGCTATTATTGAGTCAGCTATCCAAAAATCAGAACTTGGAATTAATCCACAAATAGATGGTCAAATAATAAGATTAAGAATACCAGATTTAACTGAGGAGAGAAGAAAAGATTTAATAAAAATATTAAAAAATATGGGTGAAAAAGGTAAAGTTGCAATAAGAAATATAAGAAGAGAAGCTAACGAGGAACTTAAAAAAAAATTAAAAGATAAAATTATATCGGAAGATCAGAATAAAAATTTTGAAAAAAATATTCAAAAGTTAACAGATCTGAATATTGAAAATATTGAAAAAATTTTGAATAATAAAGAAAAAGAGATTAGTCAGATATGAACAAGCTTAACCATATTGCCTTTATTATGGACGGCAATGGTAGGTGGGGGAAAAAAAAGAGAAAAGGAAGAAACTTTGGCCATTTAAAAGGAGTAGAAACAGTAAAAACTATTGTAAAAGAGTCTATTAAACTCAGGATACCGGTATTAACATTTTATGTTTTTTCCTCAGAAAACTGGAAAAGACCAAAATCTGAAATTTCATTTTTGTTCAAGTTAATAAAAAATTACTTTCTTAAGGAAATTAACAATGTAATGAATCAAGGTATAAAAATAAATATTTTGGGTGAGTTACAAAAAATGCCGAATGACTTGAAAACTATATTGAATAACACAGTAAAAAAGACAAATAAAAATAAAAAGATAATTGTAAATTTAGCTTTAAACTATGGCTCGAAAAAAGAGATTTTAATTGCAGCTAAAAAGAATAGCAAAAATCTAAATCTTCAAAATCTTAGTAGAAATTTATATACAAAAAATCTTCCAGATCCCGATATTTTAATACGAACTGGAGGACATCAAAGATTAAGCAATTTTATGCTTTGGCAGTTATCATATACAGAACTATTCTTCTCAAAGAAGTTGTGGCCAGATTTTCATCTAAAAGATCTTAAAAAAATTATATTTTCCTACAAAAAAATAAAAAGAAATTTTGGAGGTATATGATTTATAATTCACTTAGAAAAAGAATTTATACATCAATATTATTGCTGTTGCTCGTATATTTGATTTTCAAATTTTCTTTTATATTAATTTATACATTAATTGTATTAGGTACAATCTCTTGCATAGAATTTTTTAATTTAATTCAAAAAAATAAATGGGATAGATTCATTTCTTTATTAGTTAATTGTTTGTTTGCTATATATATTCTTATATATTGTATTTTCTTTTTTTATTTTACTGCTTTAATACATCTGAAAATTATATTAATTGTATTACTACTTAGTTGCGTTGCATCAGATATTGGAGGGTTTGTATTTGGTAAGATATTCAAAGGACCAAAACTGACCAAAATTAGTCCTAAAAAAACTATTTCCGGGTCAATAGGTTCATTAATATGTTCAGGAGTAATCTTTTCAATATTAATTTTTTACTTCACTAAAAACTTTGAATTTACTTATTTGTTGATTGGAATCTTAATATCTTTTGCTTGTCAATTAGGAGATTTATTATTCTCTTATTTAAAAAGAAGAGTAAGACTTAAAGACACTGGTAATTTTTTACCAGGGCACGGAGGTGTCCTTGACAGAATTGATGGTACTTTAATAGGTATACCCTTTGGATTCTTAATAATGGGATTAATATTATAATGAAAAAAACTATATCAATTCTTGGATCAACTGGATCCATAGGATTATCTACATTAAGTATAATTGATAAAAAAAAATTTTTCTTCAAATTTGATTTGCTTTCAGCTAATCGAAATTATCGACTAATTTGTAGTCAAATAAAAAAATATAAACCAAACTATTTTATTATTTCAAATGAAAATATTTTTAAAAAAGTAAAAATAAAATTTAAAAAGAAAAAAACAAAAATATTAAATACATTTGACTCTAAATATTTTGGCAAGAAGACAGACATCGTTATATCAGCAATTCCAGGAATTGCTGGTCTTTATCCGACTATAAATATGATAAAATTTACAAAAAAAATACTTATTGCAAACAAAGAGTCAATAATTTGCGGATGGGATTTAATTAAAAAGAATTCTCAAAAATATAAAACTAAAATAATTCCAATTGACTCAGAGCATTTTTCAATTTCTAAATTAATTGAAAATAACCAATTAAGCGAAATTAAAAAGATTTATTTAACTGCTTCAGGTGGACCATTTTTGAATCATAAATACCATCAATTAAAAAATGTTAAACCACAAGATGCTCTTAAACATCCAAAATGGAAAATGGGAAAAAAGATAAGTATTGACTCATCTACTTTGATGAACAAAATATTAGAATTAATTGAGGCACAAAAATTATTTAAAATACCAAATGAAAAGTTAGATATTTTAGTTCACCCAGAGTCTCTTGTTCATGCAATCGTAGAATTGAAAAACGGTTTAATTAAATTTATTTATCATGAAACTTCCATGATTATTCCACTCGCCAATGCAATTTTTGATGGAGAGTTAGAAATCAATAAATTTTATAAAAATAACAAGAACAAAAAAAATAGACCTAATATCAAAAATTTAACTTTTAAAGCGGTAGATAAAAAAACTTTTCCAATTTATAAGCTTAAAAATAGAGTAAATGAGCTTCCTTCTACCTCGATTATAATCAATGCAAGTAATGAAATATTAGTTGATCAATTTTTGCAAAAAAAGATACCTTTTTTAAGCATTTATAAAATCATAATGGCCATTCTGAATGATAAAAATTATAAAAAATATGCTATAAAAAAACCCAAAAACATAAATCAAATCAATACAATAGATCTATGGGCAAGAGTAAATACATTAAAAAAATTAAATAAATTATGAGAAAGCTTTTAATATTATCAACAGTATTTACACTAATTTTTTCAGCTTTAAATTCTGAAATTGTAAAAGATATAAAAATTAATGGAAATAAAAGAGTTTCTACTGAAACTATTAAACTTTATGGTGAAATTGATATTAATAAAGATTATACAGATAAAGATATAGATAAAGTTCTTAAAAATTTATACGAGACAGATTTTTTTGAGGATGTAAAAATAGAAATAGTAGATAATGTTCTTAAAGTTGATTTAAAAGAGTATCCAATTGTAAATCAATTAATTGTAGTTGGAGAAAAAAGTAATAGATATAGAGAACAAATTAAAAAGACGATAAGACTTAAAGAAAAAAGATCTTTTGTAAAATCCTATTTGGCTAAAGACATTGAAAGAATTAAACAGTTATATTCATCTATTGGATATAATTCTATTAAAGTAGAAACTAAAATTAAAGAGATAGACACCAGTAACTTCGACTTACTTTTTGTCATTGATAGAGGTGAGCAAACTAAGATATCCTCAATAAAATTTATCGGTAACGATAGTGTAAGATCAAGTAGGTTGATAGATATTATAGCTAGTGAAGTTGACAAATTTTGGAAAATTATTTCAAGAAATACAAACTTTAGTGAAAATCTAATTAGATTAGATGTGAGGCTACTTACTAATTATTATAAATCTTTGGGATTTTATGATGTTAAAGTAAAATCAAATTTTGCACAGATTAATCAATCCGGGAATGCAGATTTAATTTACTCGATAGATGAAGGTAATAGATATATCATAAACAAGATTTCTATTAATGTTGATAAAGTATTCGATAAAAAATTATTTTTTCCATTAAACAAATTATACGAAAAACATGTGGGTGATTATTACTCTCCCTTTAAAGTAAAAAAACTCTTAGAAGAACTTGACGAGCTAATAGACGATAATAATTTACAGTTTGTAGAACATAACGTTCAAGAAGTTATCGAGGGTGAATCAATTAATATTATTTTTAATGTATTTGAAGGCGAGAAAAAATTGGTTGAAAGAATAAATATTACAGGAAATAGCATAACAAATGAAGACGTGATAAGAGGCGAATTGATACTCGATGAAGGAGATCCATTTACAAAATTAAATTTAGAAAAGTCAGTTGCAGAAATTAAAGAAAGAAATATTTTTAAAGATGTCAAATATAACGTAGTTGATGGAAGTGAAAATAATTTAAAAATAATAAATATAAATGTTGAGGAAAAACCTACAGGAGAGATAAGCGCTGGTGCAGGTATCGGAACTGACGGTGGAACTTTTGCAATAACAGTTAAAGAGAATAATTGGCTTGGTGAAGGAAAAGCAGTAACTTTTGACTTACAGGTAGACACAGAGTCTCTGGCTGGTACATTAAGTTATAATGATCCAAATTACGATTTCTTAGGAAACTCTCTAAATTATTCAATTTCTAGTGAAACAAATGATAAACCCGATCAAGGTTATGAGAACACAATCATCTCAGCAGGTATTGGCACATCTTTTGAACAATATAAAGACGTTTTAGCTTCATTAAGTTTATTCGCAAGCCGAGATGATTTAAAGACTGACTCTACAGCATCAGATTCATTAAAAAAACAAAAAGGAACTTTTGACGAGTTGTTAGGTGAATATGGATTTACATTTGATAAAAGAAATCGAGCCTTTATGCCTACAAGTGGATCGATAATAAGGTTTGGTCAAAGCTTTCCAGTATTTGCAGACAAACGCTCATTATCTAACTATTTTTCAGTAAGCGGATATAAAACTCTTACAGAGGATGTAGTCGGAGCAAGTAAATTTTTAATTTCAAATATTAGTGGCTTAGGTGATGATGACGTAAGATTGAGTAAAAGAAAATTTTTAAGTTCAAGAAGATTAAGAGGGTTTGAAAGAGGAAAAGTCGGTCCGGTGGATGGCAGTGACCATATAGGCGGGAACTATTCTGCTGCTTTAAATTTTGAGGCTAATTTACCTAATTTGTTGCCTGAGGATACAAATACAGATATTAATCTTTTTTTAGATTTTGGAAATGTTTGGGGTGTTGATTACGACAGTTCTCTTGATGACAGTAACAAAATAAGATCGTCAACGGGTGTTCAAGCACAATGGAATTCGCCGATCGGACCAATGTCATTTACTTTTTCAAAAAATATTTCAAAAGCAGACACCGACAAAACACAAAGTTTCAACTTTAATATAGGTACGACTTTTTAACATGAAAATTATTAAGACCTTATTTTTTGTATTGAGTGTTTTATTTTCAACAAACAATTTATATGCAGATATTCCTCACTTTATTGATTTTAAATATATTTTAAATGAGAGTGAAGCTGGAAAAAAAGCACAGACATCTCTCAAAAATAAATTAAACAAAGGCATTAAAAACTTACAAGATAAAGAAAAAAAAATCCAAGATGAAGAAAAAAAAATTATACAACAAAAAAAAGTTATATCTGCAGAAGAATATAAAAAGAAAGTTACTGAATTAAGAAAAAAAGTAAATTCATTACAAAAAGAAAGAAGTACCTTACTAGATACGGTTTCAAAACAAAGAACTAAAGCTAGAAATGAACTTCTTAAAAATTTGAATCCAATTATAAAAGACTATATGAAACAAAATAAAATTAGAATGGTGGTTGATAAAAAAAGCCTTCTTTTAGCTGATGAAAATCTGGATATTACAAAAAACATAATGTCGCTACTAAATAATAAAATTAAATCAATAAATATAAATTAATGAATGAAATCTGTTTTTTTTTTCAAAAAAAAAAATATTAAAATAAGCAATGTTTTTCCAAACATTAAACTTAAAAAAAATTTTCTTATAAATAATATAAGACCACTACATTTGGCAGAAAAAAATGACATTACATTTTTTGACTCGGTCAAATACAAGGATCAAGCAAAAAAAACAAAAGCTGGAGCATGTATAACAAGCGAGAACCTAAAAAATTTCTTACCAAAAAACATTAGTATAATAGTCGTAAATAATGTTTTATTTGAGCTGGCAAGTATTGCAAAAAAAATTTTTCCTAATTCTGATATAGATTACCCAGACCTCCAAGTAAACAAACCATCAAGTAACAAGTTTAAGAATGTAAAATTTTGTAATAATGTTTTAATTGGCAAAAATGTAAAAATTGGTAGAAATACAATAATCGGTTCAAATACAGTTGTTGAAAGCAATGTATTAATAGGAACTGATTGTGTTATTGGTTCAAACGTTATTATTAAAAATTCAATTATAGGTAATAGAGTGATAATTCAAGATGGATGTAAAATTGGTCAAAAAGGATTTGGATTCATCCCGTTAAAGAAAAAAAATTTTAAGTTTCCTCATATTGGCAAAGTAATTATTTCAGATGACGTTGAAATAGCTTCAAACTGTACATTAGATAGAGGATCTATTGATGACACTTCAATAGGCAATAATACGTATCTGGATAACCAGGTTCACCTGGCTCATAATGTAAAAATTGGATCTAATTGTATGATAGCGGGTCAAGTAGGATTTGCCGGCAGTTCCGTTATTGGTAATAATGTTTCGATTGGTGGTCAGGCTGGAATTTCAGGACACTTAAAAATAGGAAACAATGTTAAGATTGCTGGGGGCAGTGGGGTTGTAAAAGATATTGAAGACAATCAAACTGTGATGGGTTATCCTGCAATACCTTTAAAAGATTTCTTAAAAAAAAATAAAAAATGAGTACAACAGAAATAGACAAAAAAAAAATTCAAAGTTTACTGCCTCACAGAGAACCTATGTTGTTAATAGATAAATTAACAAAAATTGTTCACCTCAAATCTGCGACTGCAATCATGAATGTAAAAAGAGATAGTTTTTATGTACAGGGTCATTTCCCAGACCAACCAGTAATGCCTGGAGTGCTTATCGTAGAAGCTTTTGGTCAGGCAGCTGCAGCATTAACTGCTTATGGTATTGATCCAAAAGAATATGAAAACAAACTTGTATTTTTAATGAGTGTTGAAAAAGCTAAATTTAGAAATCCAGTAATTCCTAACTGTGAACTTCATTTAGAAATAGAGGCCGTGAGATCACATGGCAGAGTATGGAAGTATAAAGGAACTGCTAAAGTAGAGGGAAAAAGAATGGCCGATGCAGAGTGGACAGCTACAATAGTTGATAGAAAACAATGATACATAAATCAAGCGAGATAGATAAAAAAGCAAAGATCTCAAAAAACGTAAAAATCGGGCCTTTTTGTTACGTTGGTCCAGGAGTAGAGTTAAGTGAAAATGTTGAGCTAATTTCTAATGTTCATATAGAGGGAAATACGTCAATAGGAAATGGCACCAGAATTTTTCCATTTGCAAGCATTGGAACTCAACCTCAAGATTTAAAATTTAAAGGAGAAAAAAATAGTCTCATTATTGGAGAGAACAATTTAATTCGAGAGTACGTAACAATTAATCCTGGTACACAGGGCGGAGGGTCTAAAACTGTTATTGGTAATAACTGTTTATTTATGATTTCATCTCATATAGCCCACGACTGTAAAATTGGAAATAGTGTCATTATAGCAAATAATGTTCCTTTAGGAGGACATGTGACCATTGAAGACTCAGTCGTAATCGGTGGAAACTCTGCAGTACAACAGTTTACTAGAATTGGTAGACTGGCTATGATTGGTGGAATGACAGGTGTGCTTAAGGATGTAGTACCGTTTGGTTTATCTATAGGTAACAGAAATTATCTACAAGGTTTGAATTTAATTGGTTTACGTAGACAGAAATATGATAATCGAAAAATAATGGGACTAGATAAAGCTTTTAAAGATATTTTTGCCTCTAAAAATCTTCATGAAAATTTAGATAAAATAAATGGTGAATATAAAGATAATGAATTAGTAAGTGAGGTTATTAAATTTATAGAAAAAGATAAAAAAAGACCAATTTGTTCACCGCTAAGTTAAAATATTTATGATCGGGTTAATTTTTGGAGAAACAGAATTTCCAAAATATATATTAAAAAAAGTAAAAAAAAAAAGTAAATACTTAATAATAGATTTAACAAAAAAAAAAGTTTTTAAAAAAGATAAAAATTCTTATTCTGTATCTATTGGCCAATTTGGCAAGATTATTTCAATACTAAAATCTAGAAATTGTAAAAAAGTTTTATTTGCAGGAAAAGTGGCTAAACCAAATTTAAAATCCATAAAATTAGATTTTAAAGGAATTCTTTATTTTCCAAAAATTTTAAAAAGTTCAAAACTGGGGGATGCTGCAATTTTAAAACAAATTATAAATATTTTAAAAAAAGAAAAAATTCAAACTTTGAGCTCGAACAAATTTACTCCTGAAATAAGTTTATCCAAAGGAAATTACACATTAATTAAACCAAATACCTTTGATAAAAAAGATATACTTTGTGGAGAAAAAGCTCTTAAAAAGTCTGGAAACTTTTCATTTGTTCAAGGTGCGATTTGTAGAAATAATAAAATTCTTGCGATTGAGGGCAATGGAGGTACACAAAAAATGATAAAAAAAGTGAAAAAAATAAACAAATCTCACAGTGGTATACTAATTAAATACCCTAAAAAAAGACAAGATTTGAGAGTTGACCTTCCTACTGTAGGGTTAGAAACTTTAAAACAGTGTAAAACGGCCGGACTTAAAGGAATAGTTCTTAAACATAAATTAAATATTTTTTTAAATAAAAGTCAAAGTGTCAAATACGCAAATAGAAATAAAATGTTTATTCTTATTAAATGAAAAAACTACTTATAATTTTTCTTTTATTTTTCACAAATTTAAGTGCTAATGATTTTAAACTAGAGAAAATTATTAAAGGGTTCGATAGCCCTTGGAGCTTGACATTTATAGACAGCCAATATTTGCTGGTTACAGAAAAGCCTGGAAATATCAAACTTATTAATTTAAATGAAAAAATAATAAAAGATATAAGTCATAATCTTAAAGTCCTAGAAGATGGTCAGGGAGGATTATTAGATATACTTCACAAAGACAGCATTGTATTTGTCTCATACTCTGAAAATAGATCAAATGGATTGTCCAGCACATCTGTTGCAAGAGCAAAATTTAATACTGAGAAACTTAATTTTAAAAACATATTTCAAGCCCAGCCCCCTATAAATTCTGGATATCATTTTGGATCCAGACTAGTAATAAAAAATGAACATTTGTACGTAACTGCCGGAGAGAGAGGACAAGGAATGATAGCTCAAGATCATACTAAACACCCTGGTAGTATTATAAGAATAAATTTAGATGGGTCGATACCAAAAGATAATCCAAAATTTATTAATAAAAAAGACTGGCTACCTGAAATTTATCAAATTGGCGTTAGGAATCCTCAAGGAATGTCTCTTTCACCTTTCGATGACAAAATATATTTGACTAATCATGGTGCAAGGGGAGGTGATTGGTTTGGGACAGCAAATTTTGGAGAAAACTATGGTTGGAAGATTTTAGGCTGGGGAGGAACTAATTACTCAGGGACTAAAATTGGTCCAAAATGGAAACCTGGCTTTACAAAAGCAATAAAGTACTGGGTTCCTTCTATCGCAGTAAGTGCTATGACAATTTATAAAGGTGAAACATTTAAAGAATGGAACGGTGAGGCTTTAATTACATCTCTTAAAGATCAATCTTTAAGAAAAATAAGATTTAATAAATCAAATTTTATCAATGAAAAAATTTTATTCAAAGGTGATATAGGAAGAATAAGAGATATTAAAATACATGAGAGCGGAGATCTTTATTTACTATCTGACAAGGGCGAACTTTGGAGAATGTACAGGTGAAAAAAATATTTATTTTAACAGGTGAGCCATCTGGAGACAAACTCGCATCAAAAGTAATTAAAGAATTTAAAAAAGACAATTCCAAAATCGAGTATTTAAGTGTAGGAGGTGAAAATTTAGAAGCTTTAGGTATAAAATCAATTTATGATTTAAAAGAGATTACCTACATTGGTTTTACAAATGTTATAAAAAATATTTTCAAAATTAATAAAAAAATTAATGAAACTGTAAAAGCTATAAAAGATTTTAATCCAGATATTTTATTTACAGTCGATAGTCCCGATTTTACTTTAAGAGTTGCTGAACGCGTAAAAAAACAAAATTCAAATATAAAAACAATTCATTATGTTGCGCCACAAGTTTGGGTCTGGAGAGAAGGAAGGGTTAAGAAAATTAAGAAGTTTATTGATCATATATTATTATTATTTAATTTTGAAAAACCGTATTTTGATAAAGAGAATATGAGCAATGAGTTTGTGGGCCATCCCTTATTAGATGAGTCTTCCGAAGGTAAAATCGACATCAATCAAATATTTGAAAAAAATAAAGCGTTAATCTCAATTTTTCCAGGAAGTAGAGCATCTGAAATTGATGTCTTAATGCCTATACTCTTAGATTTTATAAAATTAATGAATAAAAGTTATCAAGATTTTATTTATATATTTCACTCTACAAAGCAACATTATGACTTAATTCAATTTTACGTAAAATCTCAAAATATAAGTAATTGTGAAATTATTAGTGATGATAAAATAAAGTCTCACACTCTTAAGAAATCTGTATTTGCAGTTGCTAAATCAGGAACGGTCTCGCTTGAAATTTGCAAATCTAAAGTTCCATCCATTATTCTCTATAAAATGAATTTTTTAAACTATTTAATTGTCAGATCTTTAATTAAAGTTAAATTCGCAAATATTATTAATATTGCAGCAGGAAAAGAGGTAATACCTGAATTACTTCAATCTAAGTGTAATCCAAAAGATTTATTCAAATCTGTAAGTTCTTTTATTGATGACCCGAGTAAGATTAAGGAGCAGGTTGAAAAGACTCAATCAATCTTAAATACATTTAAAACTGATATTTCCTCATCAATACTTGCAAGTAGAGCTTTAAGTAAATATTTATAATTACTGGTACTTTGCTTTTTTCAAAGCATCAGCACATATCTTTTGGGTTAAAATTGCTTCATTCATTAAGAGATTATTTTTACTTTCAATAAATTTTTTTAAACAATTTAAGTATGACTTTCTGTGTCTTACAGAAAAGTCATCATGCAATGTCTTTTTGTCAGAAAAGTCGTCAGAGTCTAATGAAAATTTTTCCCCATACACTTTAATTTTTTCAAAGTTTCCAAATCTGCACTTTCTACTAAATACTATTTCAACGACTATTCCATTCCTGAGTTTTAGATTAATTATTGCATCTGAGAAATCTCCATAATTTAAGAAATCCTCGGAACTAATTGATTTTGAAATTACAATCATTTTCTCTGGTTTAGAATTACTCAACCAACAAGCTAAATCAAAAAAATGAAATCCTTTATCAAAAAAAAGACCTCCGTTTCTTACTGATAAATTAATATTATGATTGGCCGATCTAGATATTATTTGAATATAATTAACTTTTTTTTTGTTAATTTTCTTTTTTAAAGCAACATATTCCTTTGAAAATCTACGATTTAAACCAGCGCAAAATTTAATTTTATGTTTTTTTATTAAGTATTTGAGTTTATTAAGGTTTTTATTATTATTTGTAATTGGTTTTTCACAATAAATCATTTTCCTAAATTTTATTAATCTTTTTATGTAAAAATCATGCGTAATTGTAGGCGATGCAATTATAAATAGTTCTATATCTTTTTTTTTTAATATACTATCGAAGTTTGCTGAAGTGTTACATTTAAATTTTTTAGATAGTCTTTTGCTCAGATTATAATTTTTATCAAAAATATAATTTAATGAAGTTTTTTTAATTTTTATTAAACTTTTACAATGAATTATACCAACTTTTGATAATCCTATCACACAGGATTTAATCATTTAAAAAGCTACCCATTTTTTCTTGGATGATGACTTTACACATCCGTCTATAAATCTTGCTGTAAGTAAACCTTCATATGCTGTTGGAAAATAAAACCTTCTCTTACTATTTTTTGAATTAATTTTTGATGCAATTTCTTTATATAAATTTGAAAAGGCACTTAAATATCCCTCAGGATGCCCGTACTTAATTCTTGAAAAGTTTTTTGAAAAACTACTTTCATTGAAACCTCTTTCTAAAACTTTTGTTGCACCATTAGCAGCATTATATTTTAGATAGTTGGGGTCATTCTGTACCCATTCCAAACTTCCCATCGAACCAAATATTCTTATTCGTAATCCATAAACACCCCCTTTAGCAGTAGTTGATGCCCAAAATAAACCCTTTGCTCCATTCTCGTAATTTATGAAAACTTGAGCATTTGTATCAAATTTAATTTTTTTTGAGTATTGCTTGATATCTGCAAATAAGCTTTTTCCTTTAAGACCAGTAATATAATTACACAAATGATATGCATGAGATCCTATTTCATTAAGCACAGTAGAAACTCCAGCTATTTTTTTATCTAATTTCCATTTAAATATTTTTTTTGCAGAACCTGGGGTAACTTTTTTACCGTTAGACCAATCCTGAACATATTCGACGTTAATATATTCAATATTTCCAAGCTTCTTATCTTCTACTAATTTTTTAGCATGTCTTACCATTGGGTAGGCCGAATAATTATGTGTGAGCCCGTAAACAATCTTTTTATTACTTTTAATTGTTTTATAAAGTTTTTTAGCTTGAGGTAAAGAACCTGCAAATGGTTTATCAGATATTACATGAATGTTATTTTTAATGAATAATTCCGCTATTTCTTGATGACTCCCAGGAGGTGTCATAATCGCTACTACATCGATACCATTTTTAATTTTTTTTTCAGAATAGCAAAGATCTTTATAATTTTTGTAACACCTATTTTTTTTTATTCCTATACTTGTCCCAAAAGATTGATTGATTTTATAATTTCTTGAAAAAACGCCAGCTACAATTTCATATTTATCATCGAATCTTGAGGCTATTCTATGTACATGACCAATCCAAGATCCAGGGCCACCACCAATGATACCAAGTTTAAGTCTTTTCATTAGTTTACTCTTATTTTTTTCCCAGTTTTAGTACTTCTTAGTATGGCATCAAATATTTTAAGTGATTGCAAGCCATCATTTCCACTTACTTTTGGTTTAGCTTTTCCAGACACAACATCGCATAAGTGATCAATTTGATTTATTAAAGTAAATCTACTCAAACGAATATTAAAATCCTTATGATAGATTGGTTTCCACCAACTTCTCTCACCTCTATTGTACCAATGTTTTAAATTAGGAAATTGTATCGAGCCTTTTGTCCCCCCAATAAAATATGCTGATTGATTTGTTATAGGGTATGTAGGGTTTTCTCCAGCTGTAAGCTCATAACTGTAAGGAGCTACAATTGTATCAGAAACACTTAGTGTACATAAAGTACCTGATCTAAAAGTAAAATTAACAATTGCGGTATCTTCAACTTCATGTTTTCTAATTTTATTTGAGGTTGTTGCTTGAACATGTGTTATGGGACCTAATAAGTAACAAATAAGATCAATATCATGTACTAGATTAATACCTAGAGGACCTCCTCCTTTTTTAATACGCCATTTTTCTTTGTACCAATCTTTATTTTTGTATAACCAGCACATAACATTAGCAGCAACAATTTTTCCGAGATTTCCGCTATCGATTTGTTTCTTTACTTTAGTTACGATACTGTTGTGCCTTCTATGATAGCCAATAAGTAGATGAGTTTTATTTTTTTTTGAGCTTTGAATAATTTTTTTTGCTTTTGAAATATTATCGGAAATTGGTTTTTCTAATAAAACAGGTATTTTTGCATTTAAAAAACTTATAGTATGTTTTTCGTGAAACTGATTAGGTGTAGCAACAATTACGGCATCTGGTTTATTATTACTAAGTAATTCAGTCGACGATCTATAGAATGGAACTTTAAATTTTTTAGCATATGTTATAGAATTTTTATTTACATCTACAACTGAATGGAGTTTTGCTTTTTTTGAAACACTTAAAGCTTTTAAATGTTGACTCCCCATCAAGCCAATCCCAACAACTGCAATCTTTATTTTTTTTTTCACTTTAATATTTAAAATTAAATTTATAGTTATTTTGTCGATAGCCACTTTTCATGACTTTAAGGTAGTATTTTGCAGGCTTTAAAATAGGAGTTTTTCTTTTCATGAAATAATACATTACATTTTTATTTTTTTTATTAAAAAATTTTTTTATATATAACTTAGGATAGTCTTCGTATCTATCTAATTTTTTCTCGGTTGCTTTATCTATTTCATAGATTATGCCTTTTACACTGGAACCCTTTTTTCTTTGTATATCTGGCACTCTATATTTTGATCTAAAGACTAATTCGAATCCTTTCAAAATATGCTTACTCAGATATTTGGCATTTTTATATTTTTTTAAAAAAATTTTTTTATTTAGATTTGTACCGTAAGCAAAGTACAAAAGTTTCTTAGTATTTATCATTAAAAAATTTTGTTTGAGATTTGAACTTGGTCCGGATGTATACAGGCTTTACCACCAAAACCTAATTTTTTAACGATATTACATGATTTTTCAAATCCATTTAAATCTTTAAAATTTAAATAAGAGGTATCAATCGGGCTCTTAATATTTTTAGATTTAATTACTATATTTTTTCTAAATTCTAATATTTCTTTTTCATCTTCTGAAATTTCAAGATTTATAGATTTAGCTAAATCATGAGATCCAAAAGATATAATTTGAATTCTTTCTGAAAAAGAACAAATCTCCTCAAGATTAGCTAGACCGTTTATACTTTCCAAAATTGGGATTATATCAGTTTTCGATTTCTCAGTTTTTTTTAATAATACATCTATCTCAATTAATTGTTTTTTTGTTTCTGTAAATGGAAGAAATATTCCAGGGAATTTTTCTGATGTTACAAATTCTAAATCTGAATTATTATTTATTCTTATATATGTTTGATCTTTATTAACATTGCATTCTTTTATTATCTTTTTTGCCTGTTCTTTCTGATCATCAGGAACAGTTGACTCTAAGTCAAGAACAATTAAATCTGCATTTAATGTATAAGCCTTTTTAATTTTTTTTTCTTCATGTCCTGGAACGAATAAAACAGATCTATATTTCATATTTACTTAATTTATTATAATCTAAGTCAATACCAAGACCAGGTCCTGAAGGTAATTTATATTTCCCATTTAATGCTCTTTTAAAATTTGGGTAGAATTCTTGATCAATATCTAAATAGAATCTCTCAATATATGTATCTTTTTCCATCAACGCAGCTAATTGAAGTGTAGCTAAAAAACCTGGTCCAAAATAAGCAGTATGAGGCATTACAGAGACATTATTTTTTTCTGCATGCTGAATAATTTTGAACATTTCATAAATACCACCAACTTTAATTACTGATGGTTGAACAAAAGTAACTGCTTTTTGTTTGATCATTGATTTAAACTCAAATTCTGTACACGCATTTTCCCCACAGGCTAAGGGTATTCCAAGTTCTTTATTCAATTTTGTAAGAGTTTCATAATCTTCCGGTGGGTAAATAGGTTCTTCCAACCAAGTTAGTTTCATACTTTTTAAAAAATCTTTTTTGGATAATGTTTCTTCATAAGTCCAAGGACAATTAGTATCTAACATTAAAGGAAGATTACCTGTTCCTTTTCTTCCAGCTTCAATGCAATCATTTTCTATTTCATGAAGTTTTATAGCTTGGTAACCATCATCTAATGATTGCTTACATTTTTGCTCTATAATTTTTGGATCTCCATATCTAAAAAGACTTGAATAAGCTTTAAATAGATCTTTATTTTTTTTTCCTAACAATTCATGAATTGGCTTATTTTTTTCTTTGCCTAAAGCATCCCATAATGCAATTTCAACACCAGATATTGCAAACATTGTTATCCCGTATCTACCAAATAAGTGCAAAGATTTTTGAAGAGTTAAAAGAAGTTCCGGTATATTATTCATATCTTTTCCAACGAGTAAAGGAGCCACCATTTCTTCAATTGCTATTTTTACTGCTCTCCAACTTGTATAACCAAAGGCTTCACCCCAACCAGTGATACCTTTATCTGTTTCAATTTTTACTAAGTTAAATTCTAAACTTTTCCATTCTTTTCCATGAAAAATTACCTTTTTTCCTCCATGGCTAAAAGGCATACTCAAAGTGATTGCTTTGATTGATTTAATTTTCATTATCTAAATTTTTTGAAATTTGGCTTTCTTTTTTCTAGAAAGGCCTTTGCGCCTTCAGCCTGTTCTCCAGTTTTAAAATAATCAGGAGCAACTTCTTCGACCATACCTTTTTGGGTAATTTTTAAAATTTCTTCAAATTGTTTTCTAAAACTGGCCTTTAATATCTTTAAACAAGTTGGTGCAGCTTTTAAAATTTCATCGCCATACTTTTTAACTTCCTCATCTAATTTATCTTTCTTAACTACTGAATTTACCAAACCCCAATTCATCATCTCATTTGCGGAGTATCTTTTGCAAGTCATCCACATTTCTCTTGCACGCTTGTGTCCTAATATATTTGCAGAGTGGGCAACGATAGCTCCTCCCGCGGGAGAACCAACTCTGGGGCCATTTTGACCAAATATAGAATTCTCACTTGCAATAGTTAAATCACAAAAGTAAGCCATATGATTTCCACCACCAATCGCATATCCATCAACTTTAGCTATGATTGGTTTACTACATTTTGTTAAGTGAATATGAAATTCGTATTCATGATCTTGAAATTCTCTAGAGCTTTCCCAATTCATATCTCCACCTGAGCAAAAAGCTCTATCTCCAGCACCTGATAAAACTATTACTCCAACTTCTTTATCTTTTTCTGCAGCGTCGAGAGCTGCCTTAAGTTCTTGAAGAGTTGCTGGTGTAAAAGCATTTAATACCTTAGGTCTATTAATAGTGACATGTGCATAATCACCTTTAACTTCATATAATATATCTTTAAATTGCATGAGATTTAATCTCCTCTACAGACTCTGGATTTAACAGCGTTGATAAATCACCTGGATCTTGGTTTGCTAAACATGATTTTATAACTCTTCTCATAATTTTCATATTTCTTGTTTTAGGCAAATCTTTTACAAATATTACTTTATCAGGCTTAAATGATTTCCCTAAATCTTTTATAACTAAACCTTCAAAAAAACTTTCTTTTTGATCATTATTTTCTGCAGGAACTATAGATAAAATAATTTTTGACCCTTTATTTTCGTCAGGTATTCCAACAGCAGCAACCTCTTTTGCTTTTCCACTCTTTACTATAACACTCTCGAGCTCAGAAGGACCTATTCTTTTACCTGATACTTTAATAGTATCATCAGATCTTCCATGTAAATACCAATGGCCATCAGCATCTCTACTTGCAAGATCACCATGTACCCAATAATCTTTAATTACACTCCAATAATTATCGATGTAACGCTTATCATCTTTCCATAAGCTCTTAGTTAATCCGATTGATGATTTTCTCATGACCAATTCACCCATCTCATTTGTGGAAACTTTTTGTCCGTCTAAATTTAAGATATCTGCACTCATTCCAGGAATCGGAGCATTAAAAGATCCAACCTTAAAAGGACGATGTAAACAACAATGCAAAATAGAACCAGAAACTTCAGTACCCCCAGCTGAATTCATAATAGGAACTTTAGATTTCCCTATGACTTGAAATAACCATTTCCAAGGTTTTTCCATCCAAGGTTCTCCACCAGTACAAATCATTCTTAATGAGCTTAAATCTAAATCTTTAAAAAGTTTTTCATCTTTAATCATTTGTGCTCTGATGAGAGCCGGGGAAAGCTCCGTCCAGGAAATCTTGTATTTTTCAATAAGTTTCCAAAAACGAACCTCATCAGGAAAATCAGGAACTCCTTCAGCAATTACCATTTGCGCTCCGTGTGCAGAAGCTATTGTTGCAGATTTAGAACCCACCATCCAACCCATATCAGCCATACACAAATGAATATCAGTTTGTTTAAAGTCTGCTAAAACTCCTTCATCAAAAGACATCTTAGTAACTAAACCAATATGAGTATAAACACATCCTTTGGGTTTTCCGGTTGTACCTGATGTAAAGTGTATAATAGCAGGATCCTCAGCATCGGTTTCTTCTGTTTTTAAATTATCAGAAACATTTTGAAAATTTTCCCAATTAAAGATTTTCTTTCCTTTCTCTTTTCCTAATAAAAAAATTTTTTCTAAAGAAATGACTTGATCTAATTCATTTTTAATTTGATCAAACATTCTTATTTCTTTTGCTTTTCTAAATGTTTTTTCAACAGTAAAAATACCTTTAGCTTTTGCTATATTGAGTCTTTCAATAACTGCCTTTGATCCATATCCAGAGAATAAAGGTAGCACCACACACCCAATTTTTAAAATAGCAAAGTAAGCAATGTAAGTTTCTATAAATTGAGGCATGTAAAGTGCGATTACATCACCTTTTTTAAAGCCATTTATTTTTAAAGTATTTCCAATCTTTGAGATTTGCTTATCAAATTCTTTATAAGTAATTGAGCTTTCTTTCCCGTCTTCCCTTTCAGCAAAAATGAAAGTGTTGTTAAAAAATTCCTTATCTTTATGTCGATCTATACAATTTAAAACTATATTAGTTTTACCTCCGATACACCACCTTGTCCAAGGAGTCCCTTTTGATTCATCTAATATTTTTGAGTAAGGTTTATAAAATTTTAAATCTGAAAATTTGATTACATTGTCCCATAACCATCCAGGATCAGAAAAACTTTTTTTCTCAAGCTCATCATAATTTTTTAATTTACAATGTTGTATAAACTTAGTTAGTTTTGAATTTCTAATCTGCTCTTTTGATGGTTGCCAAATAATTTCTTTAGACACAAGTCTTATACGTACATACCCTCTTTAATTTTAATAATATTATACATGAGGTCATTTAAAGGTGTTTTAATCCCATGTTTTTTTCCAATTTTAGAAACAGCTCCACTTATGAAATCAATTTCTGTTTTTCTATGCTTTACCACGTCAAATGCCATAGATGATTTATTAGTTTGCCTTGAGTCTACTATTCTATTGAACATTTCTAAACAATCACTTTCACTTACATCAACTCCATCGGCTTTTGCTACTTCTCTAGTTTCAAGGATTATATCCTTACCTAATTTTCGAGACATGGTCTGATTTTTATTAGAAATGTATAAATCTGTGTGATTTAAATCAAATATTGCAGATAACGGACCAATTGCTGTTAAAGCAAATAATTTCATCCATTTTCTTCTTTTAATATTTTCTTCTGCAATTGTTTCTAAGCCATGTGCAGTAAAAGTTTCAGCTAAATCTTTTACCCTTTCACTTGAACCACCTTCGTATTCACCAATCCATGACGGCAAACTTGCGTGGTTTTGAATTATTCCAGGTCCTTGAATACTAGAAGCTTGTGTTGTGGAACCACCTAAAACTTTTTCTTTACCAGCTATTTTTTGTATGATTTCCTCATGCCCAATACCATTTTGAAATGACATTAGCATTGTATTATCACCAATAATATTTTTTGAATTGGATAAAGCTTGCTCTAAAGCTGTAGCTTTACACATAATAATTATTGCATCTACTGGTTTTAAAGTTTTTGGGTCAGTAGTAGCATGGATTTTTATTATTCTATCTCCGCCATGACCCATCATTTTTAAACCTTTACTATTAATTTCGTCTACATGTTCTTTCCAAACATCAATAAGATGAACCTCTAAACCTTTTTCAGCTAACAACCCGCCGAAAAGACAGCCCATAGCACCAGCACCTAATACTGCAACTTTTGTATCTTTCTTTATCATTAAGCTTTCATTTTAACTTGAACACCAAAGAAGCCTGTTGGCTTGATCATTAAAACAACAATCATTAATAAAAATGCGTATAAATCTTTGTGACTTCCAGAAATATAAAAAGATGAGGCTGTTTCAAATATTCCAACTGTAAATCCTCCAACTATTGCACCAGGCAGATTACCAAAACCACCTACGACCGCAGCAGCAAAAGCTTTCATAAGAATAATGTAACCCATGAATACAACAACTTGATAAGTTGGACCTACTAAAGTTCCTCCTATACCTGCTATGGCACAAGCAATACCAAAAATAATTGATATGTATAGTGGCACGTTTATTCCAACTAGATTTGAAACATCTTTAGAGTAAGCTACGGCTCTAATACCTAATCCCATTTTTGTTTTATTTAAAAAGAACCAAAGACCTGCAGCTACAGATAGACCAACTACAATCATCCAAATATAAGTAATCGGTAAAAATAGTCCTCCAACTTCCATTGGCAAACCTAATTCAGCAGGGAAAGGTTTTGCTACTGGATTCCAAATTAAATAAGCAACGTTTATTAAAACTACTGAAAGACCAAATCCACATATGATTATTCCCATTCCAGCTACAGTGTAACCTCCACCTTTTTTTGTTAGAGGTCTTAAGAAAACTCTTTCAATAAAAACTCCAAATAAACCCATTGAAACAAAGGCCGTAAATAAACAAACTACGTAAATTATCCAACCATAAGCATCAGGAAATAAATTAAAAATCCAATCTTGATTGCCCAAAAGATTAAACATAGTAAGACCCGCAAAAGCACCTATCATGAAAAATTCACCGTGAGAAAAATTAACTACATCTAGACCTGTGTAGATTAATGAAATTCCAAGGGCAACTAAGCCATAAATAATACCAACAGAAAGACCAATTGTTAAAACTGATTTGAGCGATTCAATATTCATATCGGGGCTATTCACACACCAGCCGATATAAAGAAGTACGAATGTTCCAAATATGATATTTTCACCTTTTTTTCCAATTCTCAATTTATTAAACATTGGCTTTAGTCCCTCCAAGATATGACTCTTTTACACTTTCATCGTACATTAATTTCTTACTATCGCCTTCAACATTGATCACACCGTCTTTAATTACATACCCGTAATCAGCAAGCAATAATGCCATCCTAACATTTTGTTCAACGACTAGAACTGTTAATCCATCTTGTCTAATTCTATTAATATTTTTAAAGATATCTAAAACTATTTGAGGCGCTAGAGCAGCACTGGGTTCGTCTAGCATTATCATTTTAGGATTAGACATTAACCCTCTTCCAATACATAACATTTGTAACTCTCCACCTGATAAAGTTGCGGCCAATTGATCTTTTCTTTCATTTAATCTTGGAAAATAGTTATAAACCTTTTCTAAATTATCTGACAGTTGTTGTTTACTTTTTAAAATAAATCCACCTAATTTTAAATTTTCGGTAACAGACATTGCAGGGAAAACATCCTTTCCTTGAGTTACTTGCACTAATCCTTTTCCAACTATTTCGTGAGCAGGTAAGTTTTGAATTTGCTCACCATCAAATTCGATCGTACCTTTCCACGATCTAATTAATCCAGATGCAGCTCTAAGAATTGTTGATTTGCCTGTTCCATTACCACCAAGCAATGCAACTATAGATTGTTTTTCAACTTTCATGTTAGCTCCGTTTAAAATTTGCACAGAGCCATATCCAGAAATAAGTTGATTAATCTTAAGCAATTATCCTCCAATTTTTTTTTCTGATTTACCAAAAATGTAACTATTAGTCATAGACATTATAACTATTATTTTATAGCCTTAGCAACAATTAAATAACAAATGGGGGAAATAATGAATAAACTTAAATTTGTTTTTTCAGCAATTGTCTTTTCCGCAGGTTTAGTAATCACGACTTTAGCTCAAGCAGAAACAATCAAAATTGGTGTTTCTTTTAGAATGCTATCAGATGTTGGTTATAAACACGGAGAGTTAATTACTGATACTGTTGCAAAGTGGAATAAAGAAGGCACTATCAACGGTCAAAAAATTGACTTAACACTTTATAACGATGAGTGTAAATCTGAGAAAGGTGTAGCAAACGCAACAAAGCTTGCTTACCAAGATAAAGTTCACGTTATAATTGGATCTAGCTGTAGTTCTGTAACATTACCTATGGTACCTGTTTCAGCTAAAGCTAAAGTTCCACAAATTATACCTCACTCAACAAATGCTGACATTACTAAAAAAGGTAGTGAATACATTTTTAGAGTGCCTGTATCATCAAGATTTTACAAAATCGTACAAGGTAAATTTACTGCAGAAAATCAAGGTACTAAGATAGCTTATATCTATGGTCCAGATGCTGCTGGTAAAGATTTTGCATTATCTTTAGCTGATTACATGAGAGAGAACTACAACGTTGAGCCAACTTATATGGTTCAATCTGGAGAAAAAGAAACTGACTTTAGAAGTTACTTAACTAAAGCTAAAGCTACTAATCCAGAAGTTCTTGTAATTTCAGCTTTATTGGATGAAACAGTTAGAGGACTTGTACAATCGTATGAAGTTGGAATACCAAAATCTGTTCACAGAGTAACAGCTTCTATTGGTTCTAAAGTAGAGATACCAATAAATGCTGGTTCTGCTGCAAAAGGTGTAACTTTCTCAGCTGCATTCGCTGCATCTGACACTAGACCTGTAGCTAAGAAATTTGTGAAAATGGTTAAAGACAAATATGGTGTTGTACCTGGTCATGACTTTTCACAAATGATGGACTTACTAGATATTCTAGAGATAGCTCTTAAAAAAGTTAAATTCACTGGAGATCTAGCTGCTGACAGAAATAAAGTTAGAGACGCAATTGCTGCGACAACTGACTTTAGAGGTTTAGCTTCTGGTCCAATCAATTTCTGTAAATCAGGAACACCTGAGTGTAGAGATGGTAACAGAACTCCTGTTATGATTGAGTACACTAAAGGTGGAAAAAACTTTAAAACAAAAGTTGCTGGTACTGTAACATTTAATGCTAGCGCTGGTTTATAATAGTTAAAAAAATTGTGAGCGGTAGGTAAAACTACCGCTCTTTTTTTCAAGGAAACCACAAAAATGATAAACGTTAATAAATTGAAGAAAGTAAAAAGCAACTTTCCTGTAATGGTTGGCAAAGGTGCTATTTCAAAAAAAGATTGTGAAAAACTTATAGACGAAATTCGAAATGCAAAATCATTCGATGATTTAATACAAGGTGGTAGAAATAGAATTAACAAAGGGTCAAGTAATTTTAAAAATTATCTAAAAAAATCAAAATTATCTAACAAATTATATAAACAATTTAATAGCCAATCTTTTTACAAAAAAGTTGAAAATAGATTTAAAAAAACTTTTAAGGATTATGGTTGGTCAAATGCATTCTTACCCAGCAAATTTTTGAGGGAAAAATTTACAAATAAAAAATTAATGAATTCAAAAGAATTAATGAAAATGTTAGGTAAAACTTACAAAAACCCGAATGTAAATTTAGACATAGATTTTTCTGTTTCTAGGGGCGGATATAGGTTAAGGCCGCACAGAGATGATGTAACAAGACTTTATAATTTTCTTATTTATTTAAACGATATACCAAAAAAAAATGGCGGAGCTTTATCAATTTTTAAAAAGAAAACTGATATGAAATATAGAAAAAGTTTTAAAAGATTTCCTGGTATTTCTGAACTAGCAAAAGTTAAAGAATTTACTCCGTCAAAAGGGAGTGTAATTTTTTTCCAATCTACACCTAACTCTTACCATGGTGTATCTTTATTTAGAGAAATCAAAGGCAAGAAAAGATTTTTCATTTATGGAAGTTATGCCTTAAGTAAACCTGTTGTATGGAGATATAAAAATGTTAGCTATTTACCTAAAATTAAAAAAACAAACAAAAGAATGCTCACATCTTCACATGACTCAGATTATTTAATGAGAGAAGTTGGATAATGGAAAAATTTAAATCGATTATCAGAGATTATCCTTTTATTGCTTTTATTATAGCTTTCGTCATCTTAGCTTTTGTACCGTCAGTAGTTTTCACGGATGTTTATCAGTCACATTTAGCTACTTTAATATTTGTGAACATTGTGGTTGCCGCAGGACTAAACATTGTTAAGGGTTATTGCGGTCAAGTTACAGTTGGACACGTTGGCTTATTTGCAGTTGGTTCTTATACCGCTGGGACATTGTTTTTATATTTAGGACTTGGTTTTTGGGCAACTTTACCCATAGCTATAATAGTTACTGCATTTTTTGGAGTAGCAATGGGAATTCCATCTTTTAGATTAGAAGGTCCTTATTTAGCCTTAGCGACACTGGGAGGAGGTGAGGCAATAAGATTATTTATTGAAAACGGAAACTTTTTTAGATCTACATTTGGTATTTCTGATATTCCAACACCTTCTTTAATGGGTTACAACTTCGACTCTCCGGATAGATATTATTTCATCTCAATGACAATAATGATTATAGCGGTTTATTTCTCATTCAGTATTTTGAGATCTGGAGTCGGAAGAGCATTTATGTCTATCAGAGAGGATCCAATTTGTGCTGCAGCCGCTGGAATTAATGTAAAAAAATATAAAATCTTAGCTTTTATTTTGAGCGCTATGTTCGCTGGTGCGGCAGGTGCAGTTTATGCTCACATGCCTCCAGGTTACATACATCCTAATAATTACACAGTTATAGAAATGGTAACCTTCTTAGCTATGGTTGTCCTAGGAGGTCTAGGTCATATTTGGGGTGGAATTATTGGCGCTATAGTAATTACTATTGTTTATGACTTAACTAGACCATTATATAAATATCAGCTTTTAATATTTGGTTTAACAATTGTATTAACTATTTTATTTATGCCTAAGGGTTTAGGCGGTTTTATTGACAGATATTTCTTAGAAAAGAGATTTAAAAAGAAAACTGGAACAGAAAAAACAACATGATTTTAAAAACTAAACAATTATCTAAATCATTTGGTGGTTTGAAAGCTATTAATAAAGTTGATTTTGAACTTCCCAAAAATGAAATTAGAGGAATAATTGGACCCAATGGCTCAGGCAAAAGTACATTTTTTAATTTAGTTTCAGGAATCTATGATAGCGATCCTGGTAGCTATATTGAGTTTGATGGTCATGATATTACTTTTACACCTCCACATGAGATTGCTAGTTATGGTTTATCAAGAACGTTCCAATTACTAAGACTTTATCAAGATATGACAGTTATAGATAATGTTATGTCAGGGTATCATACTAGAGTTCCTTACAAGTTTTTCGATGCAGTTATAGGAAGAAAAAAAATCTGGGATCAAGAAAGAGCTATCAAAGAGGAAATGATGGAACTCCTTTCTTTTGTAGGATTAGCGGACTATGCAGAGCTTAACGCTAGTGAGCTTTCTGGAGGTCAGAGAAGATTATTAGTTTTAGCAAGAGCAATCGCTATGAAACCAAAATTACTAATGTTAGACGAACCAGCCGCAGGTTTATCCCCAGTCAACGTAGATAATTTAATGAAAATTATTATGCAGCTAAAAGAAAAATATGGGCTTACTCTTATTATTATAGAGCATATTTTAAAAGTCGTAATGGATACTTGTAATTCAGTAACTGTTTTTGACCATGGCCAGAAAATTGCGGAGGGTACTCCAGCTCAAGTTAAAGATGATAATGCTGTAATTGAGGCATATTTGGGTAAAAAAATGGACGATGAAGAGATGAGAAAAGCACTTGCAGTCTAGAATGAGTTTGATAATATTTTCTAATTCATTACGATTCAATGAGCCAAAATATTAAAAAAATTTTTGAGAAACAAGGCTTCATAAAATTAAAGGGCGTTTTAGATTATAAAGAGGATTTAGAACCAATTTTAAATGATATGGCTTTTATCATGGATAGGCTTATTCATAGATTTGTTCCTAAAAGTGATAAAGTAAAAGTACTAAATTATGAGTTTAAGAAAAAATATTCATATTTGGTTTCTTTAGATATTCCTGAACTTGATCAATATTTTAACATAAGACTTCCTGAAAAAAACATAAACGCTAATAGTGATTTTTTTGCGAGTCAATCAATATGGAATTTAATTAAAAATAAAAAGATTTTAGATAAGATTGAAAAAATTCTAGGTCCCGAGATAGCTTCTAATCCTTGTCAAAATTCAAGAATTAAACAACCTGAAAAAGGTGTTGCAAAAAAGAATTTAAATGACGGCTTAGTTGGAAGAACACCTTGGCATCAAGATGCTGGCGTTATGAATAAAAAAGGACAGAAGGGTACTGAATTAGTAACGTGTTGGATACCTTTTACTAAAACAAGAATAGAAAATGGTTGTATGCTTGCTGTAAAAGAAAGTCATAAATTTGGACTTGTTAACCATGATTTTGGAAGTAAGGGACAAGTAGAAGTTAGAGGCAAAGAAATAATCGATAAATTATCAACCGTGCCTCTTGAAGCTGATGTCGGCGATATAATATTGTTAAATAGATATCTACTTCATTGTTCACTACCAAATAAATCAAAAAATTTTAGAATAAGTATGGACTTGAGATATAATAAAGCAGGCCAACCCTCTGGAAGAGACCCATTACCTAATTTTATTGTCAAAAGCAAAAACAAAAATAAAATTAAAGTACAAAATTACAAACAATGGATAGCTTTATGGGAAAAAGCTAAAATAAAATGTATTCCAAGAAAATGGTCTTATAAATATCCACTTCCTACTTTCAAAGGAACTAAAAGAGATTTAGCAAATATTATTTAATGAGTTCATCAACATCGGAGAAAAATTATCTCCCAGAGTTTTTTCTCGCCTGTTTAGGTTATTTTTTGTTTGTTTCTCAAGATGCAATAGTAAAATATATTGCGGAAGATTATAAAATTACTCAAATTATTTTTGTTAATTCTTGGTTCGCCTTAATACCTGTAATACTTTATACACAAACTTTAGATGGATGGAATAAATTAAAGGGCGCCAATTTTAAAGTACATTTTTTTAGATCCTTAACAATGGCACTAGCAGTTTTCTTTGCTTACACAGGATTTTATTTAATGCCAATGGTTACAATGTACAGCATTGTTTTTTTAACTCCATTAATCATAACGATTGGTTCAGTACTTTTTTTAAATGAGGTAGTGAGATGGAAAAGGTTTACTGCAATTATCTTTGGATTAGTAGGAGCTTTAATCTCAATTGATCCATTTGGCTCAAAAATTGATGCATATGTATTTGTAGCTTTATTATGTCCAATTTGCGCAGCAGCTAGCTATCTGATTGTTCGAAAATACGGATATCAGGAAAGTATATTCTCATTTATTATATATGGAAAAATATTAATGATTATATTTTCAGGTATATTTGTAATCTTTTCCTTTAAAACTATGAATTTTAATGATTTAGTTTTAAACGGTATCTCTGGCATTTTTAGAGGAACAGCGATGATTTTAGTAATTAATGCAGCAAGACATCTTCCTGGCGCTATTTTTGGATCGATTATTTATGTTCAGATATTTGCAGGGGTGTTGTTAGGTTACATAGTGTTTGGCGAAATTCCCACAATTAATAATTATATAGGAAATGCAATAATTATTGCAGCTGGACTTTACATAGTTATGAGAGAAATGAAGCTAAAGAAAAATATAGTTACATCTACTGCGAGACACCCAACTATACCAATTAAAAAAGATTAAAGTTTCTTTTTAAAATTTTCTAGAATTTCTTCACTAACATTTACTGAATTTTCAGGCCCAGGAAATTTCCCCTCTAAACTATCTTTGATAAATGCTTTTAAGGCTTTAACTCTTTCGATTTCAATTTCATCTTTCATCTTTTTTAAATTTGTATAAGCTTTTGCATGTCTAGGAGACTTTTCTTGCTCTCCACAGATATCGTTCATGAATAGATACATAACATCAGCTTTTTTTCCAGATCCTAGAGATACAGTTACAATACTCGTCCTTTTTGATATTTCCCCCATAATATTTTCAGGAATAACTTCACATTCGGCTGAAAAGGCCCCAGCATCCTCTAAACGTTTAAATTTTTTAAATAGTTCGTATGCTTCATCAGCAGTTTTGCCTACAGCTCTTAAGCCACCAATCCATGTAGATTTTCTAGGAACCAAACCTAAATGACCCATAACTGGAACATCTTCTTTTGCAAGCATAGAAACAACATCCATACTTCTGGCAGTCATAACCGCATCAGCACCATTCTCTAAAGCTTTAAAGGCTCCACGTAACACATCCTCGGCTGTGGGATAATTATGTAGTTCGAGTGCTGCCGTATAAAAAAGAGACTTGGATCCTTCACGAACCTTCTTAACATTTGAAGCACTTCCTATTATCATGTCAAAACCTGCTTCTTCAGCTGCTTTTGCCTCTAATGAATTATTTGCAGTTACTTGTGTAAGAATTTTTTTTCCTTTAGCTTCAATAATATCACCTACAGTGACAGTTCTTTTTGCAGGATTAGCCGCCCAAGTATAAATATTTTTCATATTTATATTTAATCAAACTAATTATTATTTTTCAATTCCTTATAAATATTGTTTACTCTATGAACTTCTTCGGCGGTATTGAAATAGCACTCATATTCAATTTCACTAGGGGTTACATCGAAATGATAATGACCTGCATCCTGAGTTCCTTTATAAGAATGAAAATGAGTGTGTTCTCCTGACTCTCTTAAATCTAATTTTCCTCCAGAGGGATCATTAGTCCATAAAACTGAATAGCATTGAAAATGTGGCCCTATAGGTTCGTAAAATTGTAAAAAATCCTTAACACATTTCATTTGTTTTGGATCATAATATTCGTGTTTTATATCTGCATAGTCTGGTTGAACATGGGATTTAATCTTACCATTTAAGATCCTAAACACACCACCCAGCGCAACACTTAAGTTTGTTTGTAAATTTTCAATTAATGCAGTTCTCATAGATTGAGATAAAGAGCCTTGCACACCTGACCTTCCTTTAATTTTAATCTTTATAACATCTCCTTTTTTCCCCTCAGAGTAATAGATATTTCCTAGTCCGCCATGTTTTCGGTGATTGTAAGGAGTTGATTTACATTTATTATTTTTATCTACTTGAGCAATTATAGATTTTGACTCGTTAGTAATTAAATTCTCATTAATGATAAGTTCTCCACAGTGACCCTCTAAACACGACATAGCTCCTGAACCTGCACCTAAAGCATATGATTTTTCAGAGCCTATTCTTTTTGCTATTTCTTCATAATCAAATTCTGTACCTATGAACCTTTTATCGTGCATGTATGGTTCGCCTCCAACATCAACAATTCTTTGGTTTCCACTTATACCTTCAGCAGGGCAATCCCATTTTCTTAGATCAGGGCATTCAACAATCGAAACATCAACTTCAACATAGTTTTTAGATAAACCTTTTTTTAAAGCTTCGCTTACTTGTTTTAAGGAAATTTGATGAAACTTGGCTTTTTCGATTGTTAATTCCATAATCTATTAATATCATTTAAAGAAGTTTATCAATTAAATATAATTTTTGTTATGAACAAGTTGGGCACAGAACTAGCTAATGCATGGATGAGGAAAACTTTAGTTGATCTAAATGGGTTCAGCGAAAATGAAATTCCAAAAAATCGAGATGAAGCATACAAAGCTTTAAATTTATTTTATGAAGAATTGGATAAAAAAACAGTAGGTTGGAAAATAGGGGCAGTTGCAAAAGAAGTTCAAAAAGAGGAAGGCTTTGATGGGCCTGTTCCAGGAAAAATTTTTAAAGAAACTATTTTACCTTCTAATTGCTCAATAAAATATTCAGAAATCCCTCACTCCAACTTGGAATGTGAATATGCATTTGAAATTGATCAAGATGTTAAAATTGATGGCGAATTACTTAATAAGATAAATAATTTTAAATTATATACAGCTATTGATATTACATCTTCTAGATATTTACAAAGTTCAAAAAATAAATTTGATAAACTAGTTCAAATGTATCTTGGAATTTCTGACCATGGAAATGGAGGTAAGATTATTATCGGAGAGGAGATAAGGAATTGGCAAACTACAGACATTAATAAAATTAAGATAAAATTAAAAATCAACGACAAAGTTACTGAACCCTATTTCACTGGAACAAAGAGAATAGATCCTAGAGACTCATTAAAAGCTTTTGTTGATGAGTTTAAAGATAAAAATATAAGCTTTAAAAAGGGAGATTATCTACTTTGTGGTTCTTTGACTCAACCGTACAAAATTAATATGAAAGATAAAATTATTGTGACTTACGAAAATTTAAGAGATATTAATATTAAGATCTTATGAAAACAGCATTAATCACAGGGGCTAGCCAAGGCATCGGAGCAGCAATAGCTGATAAGCTTAATGTTAAAAAAATTAAAGTTATTTTAGTTTCAAGATCAAAAAGTAAATTAAAAACTTTTCAAAAGAATTTAAAATTTCCTAAAAATTCTTTAATCATTTCTAAAGACTTGAGATCATTATCTGCATGTAATTCAATTGGTAAAAAAATTAAAAAATTGGATTTCCTTATAAATGTAGCAGGGGCGACAAAGGGAGGAAAATTTTTAAATTTAAATGATAATGTCTGGGAAGATGGATTTAATTTAAAATTTAAAGCTGCAGTAAGATTAAGCAGAGCTTTTTGGCCTGCCCTCAAAAGAAGCAAAGGAAAAGTTATTAATATTGGAGGAGGGGCCGCTAGAAATCCTTCAAATACATTTATGATAGGTGGCGCTGTTAATTCAGCGTTAAATAATTTTTCAAAAGCTTTAGCTATGCAAGGTAAAATTGATAAAGTTTCTGTATCGATAATTCATCCAGGTATGACTTTAACAAGCAGACTAGAAAAACTTCTACAAACAGACGCAAAAATATTTAAAAGAAGCGTTAAACAAATTTTAAAACAAAGGTGCAAAATTGAGAAAATAAAAAGACCTACAAAACCTGAAGAAGTTGCAAATTTAGTTTATAAGCTGATTAAAGATCAAAATTCAAATTTCAAAAACTTTTCAATAGATGGCGGAAAAATTAAAAATTTAAGATGATTGTATACAGTCATCCAGATTGTTTACTAAAATTTAATGGACAAGGTCATCCAGAGAGAAAAGAAAGATTAGATAGCATTCTAAAATCTATAAAATCATCCGATTTAAAAGTAGAGTTTAAAGAGGCTCCTAAGGTAGATTTAGAACTAGTTTCCTTAGTACATCCTAAGAAACATATTGAACAGATATTTGCAAATATACCAAAAGAAGGAATTATTGGTGTTGAGAAAGAGCCATACGCAGATACAATGTTATGCCCGAATAGTGAGAACGCAATTTTAAGATCTTGCGGCTCTGGTATTGCTGCGTGTGATGATTTAATTAAGAATAATGAGCGAGTTTTTTGTGCAGTAAGACCGCCAGGACATCATGCAGAAACTGTTCGTGCTAACGGCTTTTGTTTTATAAATAATGTAGCAGTTGCAGCAAGATATTTACAAAAAAAATATGATATAGGAAAAGTAGCCATTATTGACTTTGATGTTCACCATGGCAATGGAACCCAAGAAATATTTTATAAAGATAAGTCCGTTGCTTATGGATCTTCTCATGAATTTCCATTATTTCCTGGAACTGGAGCTGAAAATGAAACAGGTGTAGGTAATATTTATAACGCTACTTTAAAAGCTGGTATAAAAAGTGAAGAATTTATCGATACTTTCGATAAAAAAGTTTTAACTCCTGTAGAAAAATTTAAACCAGAAGTTATTTTAATTTCTGCTGGTTTTGATGCCCACAAAAGAGACCCTTTGGCAAATATAAACTTAGAATCTAGTGATTTTTTTACGATTACAAAAAAAATAATTGAAATTGCTAATATTCATTCAAAAGGAAGAGTAATTTCTTTTTTGGAGGGCGGTTATGATCTACAAGCTTTATCTGAAAGTATAATTGAGCACCTTAGAGGATTAAAGACCCATATTTGACCAATTATCAGGATCTTCAAATTTCTCTATTTCTTTTTTTGTTACAGGTCTAAAAAGATAATAAATAATATATGCCGTCAAAAAAAATAGAAAAATTGAATTCATTATTTGATATTATCAAATTTTGAGTAAATTTTATCATTAAAATCTCAATATTTTCGTATTTTTTTATTCACACAGCACCCAAATCGTTCACATATAAAGGTGATTTAATAAACCAAAAGTTTAGAATCCGACTCATGGATCCAATTATAGTTCTAGCTGCCGGAATAATTCTTGTGGTAACAGGGGCCATAGATCCACTAATTAAAGATAAAGAAGACGTAGCTCAAGCGCCTAAAACTGAAGTTTCAACGCCTGCTCCCGAGCCTAAAAAGGAACCAGAGCCGGAAACAGAACCAGAACCTGAGCCGGAACCAGAACCTGAGCCAGAACCAGAACCAGAACCAGCTAAAGAACCTGAGCCGGAAACAGAACCTGAGCAAGCTCCTCAAACTGAAGAGCCAAAAGAACAAGTTAACGCTGAAGCCAACCAAGAACAAGACGCTAAACCTGAAGAAGAGGAAGTGAAACCAGTTACAGAAGAAACACCAATTGAAGAAGAAAAAGAAGGATTAAGTATTGTAAACATCATGTTGTACATTCTAGGTGCTATTGCAGTTATTGCTGCTGGAATATATTTCTTTATGAGAAGAGAACCGTCTCCACAAAGTGCAGCAGATATTGCGAGAGCTCAATCACAGGAACCAACACCTGAACCACAACCAGAACCTGAACAGCCAGTTCAAGAGGAAACACCAACAGAAACTACTCAAGAAGAAACTCAAACAGAAAACACAGACCAATCATCTGATACAGATCAATCATCTAATAATGATGATGAAAATAATAACAGATAAATTAAAATTTTTTTCCACCTTCAAGATAAGCACACTTTTCACAAGTTTTTTCAATTTTAGGCGGTTCATCTAAGTTTAGAACATCTTTCATTTCAATTAATTTTTTCTCTATCCAATCAGTATTTACTCGATATGGGATTAGTGTAGTTTTAAAATCTATTTTATTATCAAATTTGCTATTTGTTTTTTCTCCATTACAAACATAAAAAAAGGTTCGGTCTGAAACTTTAAAATTCATTTTTCTTAGGATATGAACATAAATGTCCATCTGTAATTTATAACTTAGATGCCATTCAGCATCGAGATAAGAAGATACTGTTACGGGATAAGTAGACGATTGGGCTTTGTAATCTACAACAACTAATTTTTTTTCATTTAAATCAAACCAAATATCATCAACACCTCCGTGAATTATAAGATTAGTTTTTTCATCTAAATATGAAATTCCACCCTTTAAAGAATTTCTCCAGTTATCTAAGTCTTTGTGCTGATAAGGTACAAAGTTTAAATTATGTTTAACCATAATTGGATGGGGTTTTTGTTCTTTTCTATACTGATCAAATTCTTTCTTTAATAACTCATCGACCGCAACGTTGAGAGCCCATCCAGGCATTGAGGGTTCTTTTAGTCCTTTTACACGATCTAAATAAAAGCACCTTTTACAGCTCATAAAGTTGAAAAATTTAGATCTACTTATTTTAAAAGGAGTATTAGATTTTTTATCGTAAATAGAAGTTTTTCTTGTTCTGAAAGATACAGCGTCTTTCATTAAATTTGTTTTAGTCTTTTAAGTACTTCAGCCTTATCTAATGAGAGAACAACATCATAAAGACCAGGCCCAAATCTTGAGCCAACTAGCGCTATCCTTAAAGGTTGTCCTACACCTTTAAAATTAGTTTTATGTTTATCAATTAGAGATTTTATTAAAGGTTCTAAAGTTTCTCTAGATAATGAGGAAAGTTTTTCATATTCATAAATAAATTCAGTTATTATTTTTTTGGATAAATCATCAATTAACTTTTTATCATCTGCGCTAATCTCAATTTTATCTTTGATAATGTATTGAGCATTATTCCAAATATCCTCTAAAGTTTTTGCCTTATTTTTTAAAAAACCCATAGATTTTAAAAGAATGTTTTCTTTTGATTGATTTAAAGGTTTTTTGTATTTTGAAACATATTCTTTAAAAAAATTAAAAAGATCTTTCTGATCGATACTCTTTATATATGTCTCATTAATTGAATAAATCCTATTCATATCTAATTTTGAAGGTGATTTTCCAACACCACTTAAATCAAATAAATCAATACTTTCTTGCTTAGTAAAAATTTCTTTATCTTTGTATGACCATCCTAATCTTAACAAATAATTCCTTAAAGCGTCTGAAATAATTCCTATTTTAATATAATCTTCAAGAGTGGAAGCATTATCTCTTTTTGACAATTTCTTTCCTTGCTCACTATGAATTAAAGGAATGTGTGCAAAGTTTGGAACCTCCCAACCCATTGCTTCGTAAATTTGTCTTTGTTTAAAAGAGTTAATCATATGATCGTCTCCTCTAATAACATGAGTTATTTTCATTTCATGATCATCAACCGTAGCTGATAGCTGGTATGTTGGTGTATTATCTTTTCTTAGAATTATAAAATCCTCAATAGTAGAATTTGAAATGTTTCTATCCCCTTGAACTAAATCTTTTATAATCGTATTTCCAGATATTTTACTTTTAAATCTTATTACCGGTTTTATTCCTTCTGGAATTTTTAAATCTTTGGCATCTCTCCATTTTCTATTATAAACATATGGTATACCTTGTTTTTTACATTTTTCTTTTTGTTCATTAATTTCTTCCTCAGAGCAATAACATTTATATGCAAAACCTTTTTTAAGCAGTTCCTCTGCAACTGTAATGTGTTTAGATATATTTTTAGATTGGATATATTCATCGCCATCATGTTCAATTCCAAGCCAAGCTAAAGATGTAATAATTTGTTTTTTGAATTCCTTTTTAGATCTTTCTTTATCAGTGTCTTCTATCCTTAGAAAGTATTTGCCTTTATTTTTTTTAGCTAAAAGCCAATTGAATAAGGCTGTTCGAACTCCGCCGATATGAAGAGGCCCGGTAGGAGAGGGCGCAAACCTACAATTAAAAGACATTAATATTAATTAGACTATTTTAATGAAAGTTTCTATATAAAGAAACAAGTTTACCTTGAATTTTTATTCTATTTGCAGCGTAAATTTTAGTTCCGTAGTTTCGATTTGCTGCTTCAAGAGCGATAGTGTTTCCTTTTTTTCTAACTCTTTTTAAAGTAGCTTCCTGGTCGTCTATCAAGACTACTGCAATTTGACCGTTATCTACATTGGAAACTTTTTTTATAATAACAGTATCACCGTCGGCAATACCTGCTTCAATCATTGAGTCACCTTTTACTTTAAGACCATAGTGCTCACCATTATTTTGAAGATCCTCTGGTAAAGCAACTCTATCAACTTCCTGTTGAATAGCTTCAATTGGTGTACCAGCGGCAATACTTCCTAATACCGAAACATCAGTAGATTTATTATTATTCTTATCTAATCCTCCTTTGATAACGCTTGGAGTGAAAGAATTAAATATATCGTTAGCGCTGGCGTTTTCTGGTAATTTTACTACCTCTAATGCTCTAGCTTTATGTGCTAATCGTTTAACAAAACCTCTTTCTTCTAATGCAGAAATTAATCTATGTATTCCTGATTTCGACTTAAGGTTGAGTGAATTTTTCATTTCTTCGTAAGACGGAGAAATACCTGAAGATCTAATCTTCTTATTGATGAATATTAATAAGTTTTTTTGTTTTTTTGTAAGCATAGAACAAACCTTGTACATCTATGTTCTATAAAAGTTCTTTTTGAATTACAACTTCAAATAAATGGCTGATTCATTGAGTAATTTGAATTAATTTTTTCATTAATTCACTTGGATTGCCGGATTTTAAAAGTGATTCTCCAATAAGAAAATTTTTAATACCAGTTTTTTCGTAAATATATTTTGCGTCATTAGCAGTTTTAATTCCGCTTTCAGAAATAATAGGGCCTTTGTGTGATTTAATAACTTCAAAAATTGAAATAGAGTTATTTAAAGATACATCAAGAGTCTTCAAATTCCTATTATTAATTCCAATTAGTGCTTGATCAAATTTTAAGGCTATTTCAGCTTCTTTTTGATCATGCACTTCTACTATGACCGATAGATTATGTTTTAATGCCTCAGAATAAATCTCATCTGCCTGATTTCCATTAAGCGCTGCAATTATTATCAATATACAATCACAACCATAGCTTTTAGATAAAGCGATTTGATAAGGGTCTATAAAAAAATCTTTAGCTAAAATGGGTATTTTAAATTGTTTTTTTATGTCTTGAATATAATCTAGTTTTCCTAAAAAATGTTTTTCTTCCGTCAAAACTGAGAGGCAAGTAGCACCATTACTTACATACATTTTTGCTATCTCCAAATGATCAAAATTATTTACAAGAACGCCAGAAGATGGGCTAGCTTTTTTGATTTCGGTAATTAAAGAAACACTCCGATTTTTTTGGATTGTTTCTTTGAAATTTAAAAAACTTTGCTCTTTAATGTTTTTTTCTAAAATATCTAAAGATTTTTCTTTTTTAATCAGGTCCAAAGAGTATTTTTTTTCCTCGATAATTTTTTCTAAAATATTTGTCATTAATTTGATTGAATTTTCACTAAGTGGTGAAATACCTTTCCTGAATTTAAATGTTTGGTAGCCTTTTCGTAAGAAGTCTTAAAATCGCTTTCTTTACCAGAAACTATTAAACCTGCTGCTACGTTAAGAGCAACAGATTGAGAGAATTCATTATTTTTTCCTTTAAATATTTCAATAATTTTTTCAGAATTATATTCCGCATTTTTCCCTTTTAAATTTTCCTTATTTGCAGTGTTAATTCCTAAAGTTTTTGGATCGATTATAAATTCTTTGATCATTGAGTTTTTAAGTTCTACCACATTTGTTTTTGCAAACGGAGATATCTCATCCATTCCATCTTCGCTATGAACGATAAATGCGTGAATTACCCCGTTTTCTTTTAGTGCCTCAGCGAAAGGTTTCATCCATTTTTTGTCAAATACTCCTATAACCTGTCTTTTCACTTGTGCTGGACTACTTAAAGGGCCAATTAAGTTAAAGATTGTTTTCTTTCCCATTTTTTTTCTAGCAGGTCCCACATGCTTCATTGCTGAGTGATAATTAGGTGCAAACATAAAGGCGAAATTAAAGTTTTTTATACTTTCTTCAGCTTCACTTGGTTTCAAATTAATATTTATTCTTAAAGCTTCTAATACGTCTGCAGAACCACAGTTTGAAGAAACAGCTTTATTGCCATGCTTTGCAACTTTTACACCCATACTCGCTAAAACTATAGCTGCTGCGGTAGAAATATTTAAAGAATTTTGCCTATCACCTCCTGTTCCACATGTATCTATAGTATTATCATCAGCTTTAACTTTAGTAGCTTTTTCTCTTAAAACAAAAATTCCTCCAGCTAGCTCATCTTTAGTTTCACCTTTTTTCAGAAAAGACTCTAAAATTTCTATAATCGAACTTTCATCGTATTTTCCCTCCATAAGTTCGTCAAATAGAGCTTTGCTTTCTTCAAAAGAAAGGTTTTGGCCTTTTTTTAAACTTTCTACAAAATTAAACATTTAATTAGTTATAAAGTTTTTAATTAATTTCATACCCACTCTAGTACTTATACTCTCAGGATGAAATTGAAACCCATGAATATCATATTCTTTGTGCATTATTCCCATAATTGTTTTGTTTTTGGTTTCAGCAGTAATTAATAGATTTTTTGGTAATTTTTTGCGATCTACCACTAAACTGTGATACCTAGTAGCATCAAAGTTATTTTGAACATTTTTAAATAAACCCTTTTTGCTATGCCTGATTTTGCTTATTTTTCCGTGCATCAAATTTTTTGCATTAATAATCTTACCACCAAAAACTTGACCTATTATTTGATGACCTAAACAAACACCAAGAATTGGGATTTTTTTGTAAACTTCTTTTACAATTTTAAGACAATTTCCAGCTTGATTTGGGTTTCCAGGACCAGGTGAAATAACTATCTTATTATATCCTTTTTTTAAAATAGTTTTACCGTCAATTTTATCATTTCTGATAACGTCAACATTTTTCTTAAATTTGGAAATATAATGGAACAAATTATAAGTAAAGCTATCGTAATTATCTATTAGTAAAATTTTCATTTAATCTACAGCTCTCATCAAAGCTTTAGCCTTGTTTATTGTTTCTGCATATTCTTTTTCAGGTTTGCTATCAGCCACTATTCCCGCTCCAGCTTGTACATAAAATTTGTTTTTTTTAACAAGTGCTGTTCTTAAAGCAATACAGGTGTCGAACTCATTATTAGATGTAAAATAACCAATACCACCGGCGTATAGTTTTCTTCTATTTTTTTCGAGTTCATCAATAATTTCCATTGCTCTTATTTTAGGCGCTCCACTAACTGTTCCAGCTGGAAATCCTGATAAAAGTGTTTCAAATATAGAAAATTTATTATTAAATTTTCCTACTACATTTGAAACTATGTGCATTACGTGAGAATATTTTTCTACCTTAAATTTTTCAGTAACTCGTACAGAGTTTAATCTAGAAACCTTTCCAACATCGTTCCTACCAAGATCTAGAAGCATGAGATGCTCAGCTAATTCTTTTTTATCCTTTAACAAATCATTTACAAATTTTTTATCTTCCTTAGCATTTTTTCCTCTTGGTCTTGTTCCTGCTATAGGTCTAATTGTAACTTCACCTTTACGAAGCCTTACCAATATCTCTGGACTACTTCCTAAAACATTAAAATCATCGTAATTAAAATAAAACATAAAGGGAGATGGATTTGAGTTTCTAAGATGATTATAAATTTCTATTGGAGTTTTTGTAATTTTTCTTTCAAATCTTTGACTTAATACAACTTGAAAAATATCTCCTTTTTTTATGTATTTCTTTGCTTTTAGAACTAAAGATTTAAATTTTTTCTTAGAAATATTAGATTTAATTGAATTCTTATTTGCTTTAAAAGAAAATTTAGTTGGTAGCTTTATATTTTCAAAGTTTTCATACAATTCGAATTTTTTAAGAATTGAGTTATATGTTTCCTTATAATTCTTAATTTTTGTATCCGCGTAAACGTTTTCAATATAGAAAATCTTTTTTTTCAAATTGTCATATATTACTAAATTTTTTGGACGAGAAAGCCTTACATCAGGAATTTTTAAATCATCTTTACAATTATTTGGAACTTTTTCTATATATCTAATTATATCGTATGAAAAATATCCAACCAACATTGACGCCATTGATGGAAGCGATTTAGGTATTTCTATCTTAAAATTTTCGATAAGTTTGTTTAAATATTTAAGAGGATTGACCTTCATTTTAACTTTTTTCCCGTTTGTATTTAATGTAACAAAGTTATTATTGAAATCCCAAATTTTATCTGGATTAAGACCTATAATCGTATACCTCCCTCTAACAGTTCCTTTTTCAACTGATTCAAAAATAAAACTATTTTTTTCTGCTAATAAAAATTTATACAAATTTTCGATTTTGTAATAGTTCCTACAATCTAGAGATCTAAATAAAATTTGATGTTTTTTTTTAGTATGATTTATTTTAAATTCTTGAAGGCCTATATTAATCTGCATTAAAATGAATTTTTAACTCGTTCAATTGTTCTTTGATTTAATTCTACTTTATACTGTTTGTTTAAGCTATTATCGTATATTTGGTAAATCTTATTTATGATGTTCAACCGCGCTTTAGCTTCGTATTTTTCATATTCATTACTATCCTTTTTTAAATCTTTATACTGAGTTTTTATAGCTAAAACTAGATAGTTTTTTGTTAAAGTATTATTTGTAATCAAATCTATTTCGTTATCCTTAGTCAAAAATATTCTTTTAATTATACTTTCAGAAAAAATTTCGTTTTGCTTTAAATTGTTAATCACATAGTTTTTTAATTCCAAATTATTATCCGATGCAAATTTACTCATTTTTTCTTTGTCAAAACCACCCATATTAATATCTTTTAAAATTGATGTATTGCTCTCAATTTTATTTTTAAAAGATATCTGAGATTTTAAAGCTTCTTGTACGTCTGGATCATTGAAAGGCCTGTTCTCTTTTTCAATATTTGTTATTTCAGCTATGTAATACTTGTTATCTATATTTATAATCTCTGGAGATTTAACAGTTTTCAAATTATAAATCTTTTTAAAAAGTTGATCAGATAAATTTTCTATTTTGTTTTTATTTTTATCCTCTTTTTTAGAATTAATATTTTTTATTGAAACAATTTTTAAATTATTTATTTCAGTCGTATCATCAAAAGATTGTCCATCTAAAACATTATTTTCAATAACATCTAGCTGTATAAAGAAGTTTTCATTAAATTCTTTACCTCCACTTATTTTTTCAGGAGTAATTTCTGCATAACGAATTTTTTTAAATTCGCTAAAAAAAATATTCTTATTTCTTTCATAGAGTTCTTTTTTACTTTTCTCTGAAGGTTTGTTTTTAGAATGATATTTTTCTAAATCTATATATTGAATGGTTTTTGATTGATTTTCTTTTCTGTATTCCTTTTTGACTAAAATTTCAGGGATGACTATTCCTCCCGATAAAGAGCTCAAAAATTGCCTTCTTTTTTCTTGTTCTACAATATTTGACTCAAACTGTGGAGCTGTAATACCGCTTTTGATAAGAAATTTTTCATACTCGGTTCTTGAAAATTTGTTTTCTTTAAAAAATATTTTGTCATTTTTAATTATATTTCTAAGAGAGTTATCAGTAACTTCAATTCCAAGCTTTGAAATTTCTAATGCCATAACTTTTTTTCCAATATATTCTGATAATATTTTTTCGATTAAATCTGTTTTTGGTAAATTTTTAATTTGTTCTTCGCTCAAATTTAATCTTCTTAAATAATCTACGAACTCCTGAGTACTTACTTTCTCCGAGTCAACAGATGCAATTACATTTTGATTACCGCCCCGAAAAACATCCCCCATACCCCAAAAAACAAACGGAAGGATTATTATACCAACTAGAACTTTAACAAAAAAAGACTTAGAAAATTTTCCTATTGATGTTAACATAATTATACTCTAATAAGTTTTTAAAAATTATACACCTATAGATTAAATTTAATATTAAGGCAAATAATGAGATATTTTATCGGAAATTGGAAAATGTTTGGTGTTCCAAATTCAATAAATATATTAAAAAAAATTAATTCTTTTTATTCTAAAGACAAAAATCGTAATAAATATAGAGTAATTGTTACCCCTCCATATACTCTTATTCAGGCTTATTCAGCGTATTTTAAAGGTAAGAAAATAACTATAGGAGCACAAAATTGTTACCAAAAAGATGGATTTTCATCTGACACTGCAGCTGTGAGCCCATACATGATTAAAAGTGTGGGAGCTGAATACACTTTGGTTGGGCACTCTGACAATAGAAGCGAAGGGGAAACAGATTTTATGTTAAGAAACAAAGTGTCGCTTGCCTTGAAAAATAACCTCACAGTCGTTTATTGCATTGGCGAAAGTAAGTCAGAAAAAAAAAATAAAAGAACATTCAGTGTTCTTAAAAGACAACTTAAAAAAGTATTAGACAAAAAAATTAAAAAAAATAAAATCATAGTTGCATATGAACCTGTCTGGTCTATAGGTTCAGGAAAGATACCAACTTCTGATGATCTTAAAAAAACAACTTTGTATATTAAAAAAATTTTAAGAGGTATTTTTAAAGGTAAAAGCCCAGCAGTTTTATATGGGGGTTCAGTTAATGGTGAAAATTCTGCTTTATTCAAAAAAATTAAAGAAATAGACGGATTTCTAATTGGCGGAGCATCAAAATCTTCAAAAAAATTTATTGATATAATAAAGAATTACTATAGATAAATGTAATGGAAGATTTACTCATTTTTATCAACATAATCCTTGCAGTAATATTAATTA
Source organism: uncultured Pelagibacteraceae bacterium (assembly GCA_902578315.1). Taxonomy (GTDB): domain Bacteria; phylum Pseudomonadota; class Alphaproteobacteria; order Pelagibacterales; family Pelagibacteraceae; genus Pelagilacustribacter. The sequence continues at coordinate 51,263 of CACHCL010000005.1, read as the reverse complement.
TTGCAGTTCTTTTACAAAGATCTGAGGGCGGCGCACTTGGATTAGGCGTTTCACAAGATAATTTCACGTCTGCAAGATCTGTTGGTACTTTCTTAACTAAATTCACATCAATTGTTGCTACTTTATTTATCATTTGTAGCATTGCGATTGTTGCTATTTCTAGAGATGAGTTTCGTGAAACTCAGTCAGTTTTAGAAAAAGAGGAGGAAGAAAATTCAAATCTTCCACAAATTCCACAATCTAAGTAATTAAGACTTTGTAATAATTAATTAATGAAGTATAACATACTTCCATGGCGCGATATATTTTCGTTACTGGCGGCGTGGTTTCATCTTTAGGTAAAGGATTATCTTCAGCATCATTAGCTTACCTTTTACAATCAAGAGGTTATAAAGTTAGAATTAGAAAATTAGATCCATATTTAAATGTTGATCCAGGAACTATGAGCCCGTTTCAACATGGCGAAGTTTTTGTAACAGATGATGGAGCTGAAACCGATTTGGATTTAGGTCATTACGAAAGATTTTCAGGAATTTCTGCAAAAAAAACAGATAATATCACAACAGGTAGAATTTATAATGACGTATTAAAAAGAGAGCGACAAGGAAAATATCTAGGAAAGACAGTACAAGTTATTCCACATATTACTAATAGAATTAAAGAGTTTATTAAAAACGATGTAGCTAAAGAAGATTTTGTTATTTGCGAAATAGGAGGAACCGTTGGAGATATTGAAAGTCTACCTTTTTTAGAGGCAATCAGACAATTTTCTAACGAAACTGGAAGAAAAAATACTCTTTTTATTCATCTAACATTGGTACCCTATATGAAAGCTTCTGATGAAATTAAGACAAAACCAACCCAACATTCTGTTAAAGAACTTAGAAGCATAGGGATTCAACCAGATATAATAATTTGTAGGTCACAAAGAACTATTCCAATAGATCAAAGAAAAAAAATCGCATTATTTTGTAATGTTGGAATAGAAGACGTTATAGAAACTGTGGATGTCAAAACAATATATGAAGCCCCAATCAGTTTTAATAAAGAGAAATTAGACGATCGGGTGCTAAAATACTTTAAAATCAAATCTAGAAAAAAAGTGAACTTGAAACCTTGGAAAAAAATCACCTCTTTAGTTTTAAATACTAGAAATAAGGTTAATATTGCCATTATTGGAAAATATGTTGAGCTTAAAGATGCTTATAAGTCATTGGATGAAGCTTTAACCCATGGCGGAATAGCAAATAATTTAAAAGTAAATTTAATTAGAATAGAGTCAGATTTTTTAAAACAATCTGAAATTAAAAATAAATTAAAAGAAGCCTCTGGAATATTAATACCAGGTGGGTTTGGCAAAAGAGGTACAGAAGGAAAAATAGCTGCAATAAATTTTGCAAGAAAAAATAATATTCCGTTCCTCGGTATTTGCTTTGGCATGCAAATGGCAGTAATAGAATTTGCAAGAAATAAACTGAACATGAAAAAAGCTACCTCTAGCGAATTTGGACCTTCTAAAGCATCAGTCGTTGGCTTGATGAGCGAATGGACGAAAGACGGTAAATTAATAAAAGGCACTGATAAAGATCTTGGTGGAACGATGCGTTTAGGTAGTTATGAAGCTAGACTTAAAAAAGACACAAAAATAAGCAAAATTTATAACTCATTAAGAATACAAGAAAGACATCGTCATAGATATGAAGTCAACATTAATTATAAAGAGGAGTTTGAAAAAAAAGGTATGATCTTTTCAGGCTTATCACCAGATAACAAATTACCAGAAATCATAGAATTAAAAGACCATACATGGTTTATTGGAGTTCAATTTCATCCTGAATTTAAATCTAGACCTTTAGCACCGCATCCATTATTCTCGTCTTTTATAAAGGCCGCAAAAACCAGTTCAAGAAAATGAAAAATCATAAAGTAAAATGCCACAATTTTGAAATTGCTAATAACAAACCATTTACTTTGATCGCGGGACCTTGCCAACTTGAAAGCGAGGAACACGCTATTAAGATTTCAACAGAACTAAAAAAAATAACTAGTGAATTAAATATTAATCTCATTTACAAAACTTCTTTTGATAAGGCTAATAGAACAAGCCTAAAAGGAAAAAGGGGTTTGGGCTTAGAAAAATCACTTCCAATTTTTGATAAAATTAGAAAAGAGGTTGAAGTTCCGATCTTAACAGATATTCACACGGCTGAACAATGCTCTATAGTTGCAAATCACGTTGACGTTTTACAAATTCCAGCTTTTTTATGTAGACAAACTGATCTTTTAATCGCTGCAGCAAAAACAGGTAAAATAATTAATGTTAAGAAAGGACAATTTTTAGCTCCCTGGGATATGGCTAATGTAATAAAAAAAATTGAAGACTCGGGAAATAAAAATATTTTGATAACTGAAAGAGGGGCAAGTTTTGGATACAATACTCTTGTTTCAGATATGAGAGCATTACCTATAATGTCAAAATTTGGTTTTCCAATTGTATTTGATGCAACTCATTCGGTTCAACAACCGGGTGGAATGGGTGAGAAAAGTGGAGGACAGAGAGAGTTTGTTCCTTTCTTAGCTCGCGCAGCAATAGCAGTTGGTGTAGGAGCAATCTTTATGGAAACACATCAGGATCCAGATAACGCACCATCAGATGGCCCAAACATGGTTCCATTAAATCAAGTGAAAAGTTTATTAAAACAACTTACAGAGATTGACAAGATAGTAAAATAATAATGGCAAAAATCAAAAATATAAAAGGCAGACAAGTCTTTGACAGTAGAGGAAATCCTACAGTAGAAGCAGAAGTCTTTTTAGAAAATAATATTTCTGCTACTGCGATTTCTCCGTCTGGAGCATCTACAGGTGCATTTGAGGCACATGAGTTAAGAGATAATGATAAAAATAAATTTTTAGGAAAAAGTGTAAATATTGCTGTAGAAAATATTAATGGTAAAATTTCTAAAAAATTAAAAGATTTAGACTCAAACGATCAAAAAAATATCGATCAAGTTTTATTAGATTTAGACGGTAGTGAAAATAAAACTAATTTAGGAGCAAACGCCACCCTTGCAGTTTCTCTTGCAAATTCAAAATGTTCAGCACTATCTCAAAAGAAATCTTTATATAAATATTTAGGAAATGATTTTTCATTACCTATTCCACTTATGAATATCATAAATGGAGGAGCCCATGCTGATAATGATTTAAATATCCAGGAATTTATGATTAGACCAGACTCGGCAAGAAACTTTATGGATGCTATCGAAAAGTGCTACATAGTAATTCAAAATTTAAAAAAAATATTAAAATCTAAAAAAATGCTTACTAATGTTGGAGATGAGGGAGGGTTCGCTCCGTCTATTAACACTAATGAGCAAGCATTAGAGTTGATTACCAATTCGATCGAAAAATCAAATTTAAAGCCAGGAAAAGATATGGTTATCTGTTTAGATGTAGCTGCTAATGAACTTACAAATCAAAAAGGAGAATATGCTATTCAATCTAAAAATTTTACATCAATCGAGGACAATATTAATTATTATAAAAAACTAACTTCTAATTATCCAATCAAATCAATCGAAGATCCTTTCGCTGAAGAAGATTGGAATTCCTGGAACAAAATCACAAAAGAAATAGGTAAAAACGTGCAAATAGTTGGTGATGACTTGTTTGTTACCAATTCAGAAAGATTGAATAAGGGTATTAAAGAAAAATCAGCAAATTGTATTCTGGTTAAACCAAACCAAATAGGAACCCTTACTGAGACTTTAGAAGTAATCTCAACAGCTAAAGCTGCCAATTTTAATACTATCATCTCACACAGATCAGGTGATACTGAAGATACTTTTATCGCTGATTTGGCTACGGCGACAATGGCTTCTCAAATTAAAACAGGATCTTTAGCTAGATCTGAAAGAGTAGCTAAATACAACAGGTTATTGCGCATAGAAGAAGAACTTGGAAAACAAGCTAAAATGGCTAGAATCTAGCACATGCGACTTATTGAAAGTTTAAAGAAAAAAAAATTTATATTATTTAATATTTTTTTTACTCTTTATATTGCAATCAATCTAATAGGAGGCGAAAGAGGATTGATTTCATATTTTGATAAAAAAAAAATTTATGAAGAGCTGGTAAACAAAGACAAAAAATTATCCAGCAAAATACAGAATTTAGAGCATAAAATATCATTGATAAAAAATAATGATTTAGATTATATAGATATGTTGTATAGAGAAAAATTTAGGTATGGAACAAAAGACGAAATTATTATTAAACTAAAATGAGTCAAAAACCAAGACACCCAGAAAAAGTCAACAAACCTTTTAATCCGATTAAAAGAAAACCAAAGTGGATAAGGTCAAAAATGTTAGATTCACAAATTTTTTTTCAAACTAAACAGGTTGTAAACCAAAATAATTTAGTAACAGTTTGTCAAGAAGCAAACTGCCCAAATATAACAGAATGCTGGAGTAAAAAACATGCAACATTTATGATCATGGGAGATACGTGTACCAGGGCATGTGCATTTTGCGATGTTAAAACAGGGAAACCAACTGACCTAGATATTTTTGAACCAACTAAAATTGCCAATGCTGTCAAAAATTTAAATTTAAAACACGTAGTCATTACGTCAGTAGACAGAGATGACCTTGATGATGGTGGATCAGAACATTTTTACAAAGTGGTAAAAGCCACAAGAGAAAAAAATCCTAAAACTTCAATCGAGGTTTTAACGCCTGATTTTTTGAGAAAAGGTGATGCTTATAAAAAAGTTTTAAAAGCTGATCTTGATGTATTTAATCACAACATAGAAACAGTTCCTAGACTATATACTACAGTTAGACCAGGGGCACGTTATTTCGCTTCATTAGAGCTTTTAAAGAATGCAAAAAAATCTAATAAAAAAGTTTTTACAAAATCTGGAATCATGGTTGGCTTAGGTGAAAATAAAGAGGAAGTTATTCAAGTAATGGATGATCTAAGATCTGCGGAGGTTGATTTTATTACTGTGGGTCAATACTTGCAACCTTCTCCAAAACATCATCCACTAAATCGTTACTACCATCCAGATGAATTTAGAGAGTTCGAGCAAATAGCTAAAACAAAAGGTTTTTTACTTGTTTCTTCATCACCTCTTACAAGATCTTCTTATCACGCAGATGAAGATTTTAGAAAATTACAAGATGCAAGAAACAAACAGCTTGAATGTCCTCCGCATCAATAAAAAAAATTATTTCATGTAAAAAAGAACAATTAGTAGAAATGGTTCTTGATATTGAAAAATATCCAGAATTTGTTCCTTGGTGTATAGAAGGTAAAGTGTTCGATAGAAGTGAAAGTATGGATTTAATTACTTTTAACGGAGATTTAAAAGTAGGGAAGAGTATCCTGAACGAAACTTTCTCTAGTCACGTATCTTATTATAAAGAGAAAGACACAATTATAGTAACTAATCTTGATGGGCCGTTAAAACATTTGAAAAATGAGTGGAAATTTAAGGAGGTAAACAATTCGACACAACTGGAGTTTTTTATCGATTTTGAATTGAAAAATCCAATTTTGAATGGGATAATGAAGAAATCTTTTGAGCTTGGTTTAAATAAAATTGCAAAAGCTTTTGAAGAAAGAGCAGTTAAATTATATAAATAATGTTTACAATATCATCTTTATTAATTTTATTTATTTTAACTTTTAAATTTTTATCATCTTATATTAAAACAATTAGAACAGGCGATCCTAATGAAACTAACCTAACTTATTGGATGTTTTCATATGATTTTAAGTCTAAAACCAAAGAATGGGTTCCTGAAGACAAACAACTATTAAAAAGAAAACGAGCTAGAAACTTTTTAGTTTTTATTCTTTATTTAACAGCTTTTGGTATCTTTTTACTTCTAAACAGTTTTACTGCTCATGTTTTGGATGTAATTGTTAACCCTGAATTTAGCTACCCTGTTTAAATTTTAGTAGCTAAACAAAGGTTTAATTATAACCAATTAACCTCAATAATAAATTGAGTGATTTTTTTACTGTCTGTTTCTGAATATAGGCCCTTCCTTTATTTTTAAAATTACATTTATTGACAACAACTTTTTTTCCAACTTTAATTCCAATATAAACCATTCCAACTGGTTTTTTTTTAGATCCTCCTTTTGGACCAGCTATTCCTGTTATTGAAACGCAGACTTTTGATTTACTAATTTTATAAAGATTATTAACCATAGCTAAACAACATTGGACACTTACAGCGCCAAATTTTTGTATTGTTTTTCGTGGAACTTTTAATACATCTATTTTGGCTTGATTAGAATAAGTAACTAAACCCATTGTAAAAACTTTTGAGGAACCGCTAATAGAAGTTATTGCACTAGATAGCATCCCTCCAGTACAAGACTCAACGAGAGCAATTTTTAGTTTTTTTCTTTTAAGTAATGAAACTATTTTTTTGTTTAAATTCATCATAAAAACTTAGATTTAAATATCATAAAAATGATTAATGTAAGAACAACATAAAAACCTGCAATTACATCATCAAATATTACACCAAAACTATTTTTAAATTTTTTATCAAAGAAATTAATTGGGAATGGTTTTTTTATATCAAAAAATCTAAATAAGATAAAAATATATAAATAAAACAAAACTGCCTCACTCGAGTCTTTTGATGTACCGTGAGAAACCTCATAAATATAAATTGGGATAGATTGTCCAATGAATTCATCTACAACAACTTCTTTAGGATCTTTGTTTTTATTATATTTTATATATTTTGATACAGCATAAAATGAAAAAATAAAAACTATTAATAAGATTATAAGTATTGAGTTGTTTGATAGATTAACAATATGAAATAAACTGTATAAAAAAACAGTTGTAACCAAAGATGCAATTGTACCTGGAGCAAACCTAAAAGATCCGATACCAAAACATGTAACAAATAAATAATTTAAATTTTTAATCATATTTTACTACAGAACATATCACTTCACATGCTATTGCCTTTTCTTTTCCTACAACTCCTAATTTCTCAGTTGTTTTTCCCTTGATATTTATCTGATTATTAGAAATTTCACAGAGTTTAGCGATATTATTAATCATTTTTTTTTTTAAATTTTTGATTTTAGGTGTTTGAGTAATAATATTGATATCAATATTATTAATAAGAAAACCTTTAGATTTGATTTTTTTAATAACTTCCTGGAGCAAAATTGTTGACCTAATATTTTTAAGTTTTTTACTTTTATCAGAAAACATTTGACCTATATCTCCCATTTTGCAGGCACCTAGTATTGCATCGGTAACTGAATGAAGAACTGGATCTCCATCGGAATGACCTAGTGTCCCAAGTTTTGATTGAACTTTTAATCCACCTAAAAAAAGTTTTCTTTTAGGTACCAGCCTATGAACATCAAATCCTATTCCAACACTTTGCTTAGATTTATAAAAATTTTTAAGATTTTCAAAATCTGATTTGTCCGTAATTTTAAAGTTTCTTTTCTCACCTTCAATAAATTTAACTTTATTTAGATCCATATATAAAGAAATATCGTCATCTTTGTATTTGTTAAAGTTTGTTTTATGTAATTGATATATTTCCTTTAGATTAAAAGCTTGGGGGGTTTGAGTTAAAAATAAATTATCTCTTTTTTTGCTTACAATATATTCTTCTTTGCTTGAATCTATAATTTGTTTAACTGCGTCTTGTATTTTGATTTGAGGGACGACTGCTCTTGCAAATCTCATATTTTTTATTAATGAACTTAAAAGTTTTGATGAAAAATTGGGTCTTGCAACGTCATGAATTAAAACTTTAGCCACTCCTTTTTGGCCAGATAAATACTTTAGAGCATTAAATGTAGATTGTTGTCTATTTTTTCCCCCAATAATCAACTTTACATTTTTAATATTAAGTAATCTAATACGTTTTGAGTCTTTTTTGTTATAAACGAGGACAATTTTTTTTATTTGTCTAATTTTACGTGCTTTATTAACATTTATTTCTATTAATGATTTGCCAGCTATTTTTTGATAAGGTTTGCCAATATTAGACCCAAATCTATTGCTAACACCTGCAGCTAAAATAATTAAACAAAAACTCATGATATTAACTTATATTATATTTATATAAATATTTAATGCTTATTTAAGATGTTTAAGATTATTAAAAATTTTAATTGGATTATTTTATCCTCATTTTTATGTATTTTTATGGGGATTGTAACTTTTTTGACTTTTATTAACGAAGGTTTTGTACCCTTAACTGATAAAAACCTGCAGACCTTGCTTATTATTGATATTGTTTTACTTTTAATTTTTTTTAGTCTTATATTTAAAAATTTCTACAGATTTTACTATACTGGTAAAAAGAATAAAAAGGGTGCCCAAACAAATTTAAAATATATATCAGTATTTTCATTATTCACAGTCATTCCTTCATTAGTAGTAGCAATATTTTCTTTATTTATCTTTAATTTCGGAGTGCAAAATTATTTTGATAAACAAATTACAAAGGCAGTAAATAATTCTTTTGATGTAGCTAAAAATTATTTAGAGGAAAGTAAAGAAAATGTATTGTCTGATGTAATATTAATGAGTGTTGGGCTCAATAGAGCTTCAGGATTTTATTATTCTAATCCAAATCGATTTAAAAATATTATGAGATCTGAAAAATTACTTAGAAGAATTGATGACGTATATTTGATTGATAGTTTAGGAAACATTTTGTTATCTGACGTAAGAGATATAACCGAAGAATTCATAGTGCCATCGGATGAAGATTATGATCAGGTGTTAGAAGGTAAACCAGTTTTTATCTCAGATAGCTTAGAAAATAAGACTACAGTAATGACTAAATTAAATTCTTTAGTAGATACTTATTTATATATCTCAAGAAATATAGATCCAGAAATTTTGAGATACTTAAATGAAACCGAACAAGCTGTAAGTTTTTATTACTCTGTTGAAAATAGTCAAACCGGAATAAAAGTTACATTTGCCATAATATATATAATAGTTGTAACACTATTATTATTTCTTTCCACCTCAATAGCCATAACTTTTGCCTCAAGACTGACCAAACCGATTATAAACCTTATTGGTGCATCAGACTCTATAAGTAAAGGCGCTTTAGATGTAAAAGTTCCAGAGCTTGAAACAGATGAGGAATTTAAAGATTTAAATAAAAATTTTAATTCAATGATTCAAAGATTAAAAGAACAACAAGATAAATTACTTATTAACGAAAGATATGAGGCTTGGGAGTCAGTAGCAAGAAAGCTTGCTCATGAAATTAAAAATCCCTTAACACCAATTCAACTATCTATTGATAGCTTAAGAGAAAAATATAAGAATAAGCTAAATAATCAGGGCCAAGAATTTGAAAAATATTTAGAAACTATAAATAGACAAATTAAAGATATAGAAAAATTAGTGAATGAATTTTCAAATTTTGCAAGAATGCCTAGGCCAATACTTAAAAAAATTAATTTAGTAGAACTTATTAAATCTTCAATTGATTTCATTAAAATCTCATCAAAAAATTCAATTAATTTAAGTATTAAAGAAAAAAATGCTTTGATAAATGGCGATGAAGATCAACTTAATAGAGTTTTTATCAATTTAATTAAGAATTCAGATGAAGCAATTGAGGAATTAATAAAAAAAAACAGCAATTTTAAAGGTAATATTGAGATAGAAATTAACAGCAATAATGACTATATAGTTTGTAGGTTAACAGATAATGGTCCAGGTATTACAGACGCTAAAAAAGCAATGACACCCTATTTTACTACAAAAAAAACTGGTACAGGGCTTGGGTTGCCAATTGTAACAAAAATTATAAATGAACATTCAGGTAACTTTACAATAAATAATCATAAAAAAAAAAGAGGTACTTTAATCACTATTTCACTTCCAAAATTTAATGCATAAAGAAATTTTAGTTATTGATGATAATCCTGATATTCGCTCTTTAGTAAGTAATATACTGAGAGAGAGTAATTACGACGTTCGAACAGCTGCAAATTATGACCAAGCTGTATTTGAACTAAATAAAAAATTACCTGATTTAGCAATAATAGATATTAAATTAGATAGAGCCGATAAAGATGGAATAGATTTGTTAAAATTAGTAACAGAGAAAGATAAGTTAACTCCTGTTATAATGATCTCTGGTCATGCAACTGTTCAAATAGCAATTGAAGCGATGAGACTTGGGGCTTATGAATTTATAGAAAAACCTTTCACAAAAGAGAAAATTTTAAATTATGTAAATAGAGCACTAGAGGCCTCAAAGCTTAAAAAAGAAAAAAATTTAATAGAGGACAAACTTTTTCATTCATTTGAGCTTATTGGAAAAAGTCCTTCTATACTAAAAGTTAAAAAAATAATTGAAAAACTCTCAACTTCTGAGAGCAGGGTGCTTATATTTGGTTCTACAGGCACTGGAAAAGAATTAGTAGCTAGAAAAATACATAAAAACTCATTACGTTCCAAAGAACCATTTGTGATAATCAATGCAGCTCTGCTTAAAGAGGCCACATACGAAAAAGAACTATTCGGTGAAGAGTTTGATGACGGAAAAATCTCTTACGGCGCACTAGAAAGAGCTAATAAAGGAACTTTATTGATAGACGAAGTATCCGAAATCCCTTTTGAAACACAAGCAAATGTTCTAAGAGTTTTAATAGACCAAAAATTTAAAAGACTGAATGGATCGAAGAATATTAATGTCAATATAAGGTTGATATCATCCACGTCTAAAGATTTAAATGATCTTGTGAAAAAAAATAAGTTTAGAGAAGACCTTTATCACAGACTTAACGTAATACCTATCGAGCTATCAGATCTCAATTCTAGAACAGAAGATATTCCTGAATTAATAAAGTATTTTAAAGAAAAACTTTCGGAAATTAATGGAGTACAGCAACCAATAATAGATATTACTAATGATAATTTATTTACTTATGATTGGCCAGGTAATGTAAGAGAATTAAGAAATTTAGTTGAAAGAATAACAATTCTTTCATCTAATGAAACACAGTCTAATATTAATAAACTAATAGAGGATATTCTAAATCCATCATCTTCATACCAAAATAAAAATTTAATAGAAAAATCCTTTTCATCGCCTTTAAAAGAAGCAAGGAAACATTTTGAAAAAGAGTACTTAACAACACAACTAAAGAAAAACCACGGAAATATTTCTAAAACAGCCGACTTTATTGGGATGGAAAGATCAGCTTTGCATCGCAAACTAAAAGAGCTTGGAATAAAAGGCATTAATTAAAATGAACATAATTATATGTGGGGCTGGTAAAGTCGGCTTTTCAATTAGTAAACAATTATCTGCACAAGGCCACTCTGTAACTGTTGTTGATCAGTCTTCAGAAGATATTAAAAAAATCAATGATACTCAAGATGTTAAAGGAATAGTTGGTCGAGCAACGCTTCCCAATGTTTTAGAAAATGCTGGTGCAGAAAAAGCAGATATGATTATTGCTGTAACAAGAAATGATGAGACAAATATGATTGTATGCCAATTAGCAAGCTCATTGTTCAATGTTTCCAAAAAAATTGCAAGAATAAGAACGAAAGAGTTTTTAGAGGGAAAATGGGGCAAACTTTACAATAAATCCAACATTCCAATAGATGTTATTATCTCTCCTGAAATCGAAGTGGCGAAATCTCTTTATAGAAGATTAGAAGCCCCAGGTGCTTTAGATAATGTCCCATTTGGAAAAGATAAAGTAAAAATGCTTGAAATTTCAATTGAAAAAAACTGTCCAATTAAAAATATTCCACTAAAAAAACTTACCGAAAAATTTCCAGATTTCAAAGCAAATATTGTTGGTGCAGTCAGAAAGGAAAAATTTATTTACTTAAAGAAAAATGATCAAATTTTAGAAGACGATAATGTATACTTAGTAATTAGCAGTGATCAACTAAACGCAATTCTAAAAGCTTTTGGTCATGAAGAAAAAATTTCTAAAAATGTTCTAATTATAGGCGGCGGTAATATTGGTTTGAATCTCGCAAAAATGCTTGAAAAAAATTTCGATGATTTAAGAGTAAAAATTATTGAAAAAGATAAAAAAAGAGCCGAAGAATTAGCAAACGAGCTTTCATCTTCAATTGTTATAAATGGTGATGGTCTTGATGAAGAAATATTAAAAGAAGCAAACCTTGAGGGATCTGAAACAGTATTGGCACTTACAAACGATGATGAAAATAATATGATGGCTTGTGTACTAGCAGAAAAATCTGGTCTTAAAAAAAGGACAATCGCTATAGTGAATAAATCGAATTATAATCTTTTACAAGATTCTTTAAATATAGATGACTTAGTAGATCCTAGAATGACAACTGTATCCAGAATTATGGAACATGTTCATAAAGGAACTATTGGAACAGTATATTCATTACTTGATGGTGAATATGAGTTTATAGAAGCAAAGATTTTAGAAAAATCAGACTTATTAAATAAAAAAATAAGGGACTCAAATCTTCCAGAGGATATAAGAATAGGAGCTATTGTGAGAAAAGATAAAGTTATAATTCCAAGATCAAACTTTATATTTGAAAAAGATGATTTAGTTGTTTTTTTAGCGAAAAGAGAGCAATTAAAGGCCGTTGAGAATATTTTTAGCGTAGGCTCCTTTTAGTATAAAATGAATTTGAAGAGTATTAGTTTTTATCTTAGTTTATTCATTTTTCCTGTATCAATTCTGTCATTTGTAAATATTCTTTATTCCTCATATTTTGATTACTTTTTAAGCATAGAGTCTTATTTAACCACATTAGTCGCATCTTTGTTGTCAGCGTCTGGCCTTTATTTTTTTGGAAAAAATGTAGACAGAAAAATAAGTTTTATTGATCAACTAATTTTAGTTATATTTATTTATCTTATAGTTGGAATTTTAGCCTCTTTACCTTTCTATATGAGTAATTCTCAAGTAACATTTATTAACGCTCTTTTTGAGTCAATATCAGGCTTAACAGGAACAGGATTTTCAACTTTTAAAACTGTAAAGTATCTTGATCCAACCCTAATTTTATGGAGATCATCTTTTCAATGGTTAGGCGGCCTATATTTTTTAATCTTTTTAACCCTAATTTTCTCAAATAAATCATTTAATTATAAAATGACTAATCTTACTTTTATAAGTGAGAGTAACTTCAATTCTGAAGAAAGTGTTAAAGGAAATATTTTAAAGATATTAATATTTTACTGTATACTAAGTTTTGCTATTCTAATTCTTTTAAGTTTTTCTGATATAAGACTTTTCAATTCTTTAAACTTAACAATGACTTTAGTATCTGCTGGGGGTTTCTTGCCAACAGATAATTTAAACGATATTTTTTCAACTAAATTGCAAAAAATTATTTTAATTTTTTCTTTAGTTTTGTCTTTTTTAAATTTCTATTTTTTATTCAATTTGTTTAATAGAAAAACTTTTATCAAAAATCATAGAGAGGATATATATTTATTATCAATATCAATTATATTTGTTTTAATTATTTATTTTAATAATTTTGACGGTTTTAATATAATTATTAATGTAGTAAGCAGTTTAGCTAATTCAGGAATTACACTCATTGAAGACAATAATAATTTCAGTTTATTTTTCTTATTTCTTACTATTATAGGTGGGTCCTTAATATCTAATACCTCTGGTATAAAATTTAGTAGATTCTATATCCTTTTAAAGATTACATCTGCAGAAATACTTAAATTAATAAGCCCAAATAGCATAATTAATAAAACAATTTTTAATTCTGAGAATAAAATTACTGATGAAAATGTTAAAATTTCGTTTTTAATATTTATTTCATTTTTTCTAAGTCTTTTTATTTTATCAAGTTGTTTAGTTTTCGATGAAATAGGTTTTGAAAGTTCTTTTAAATTAGCTATTCTAGCTCTTACAAACACTGTTAATTCGGAGATTTATGGTTTAGAAAATTTTGCTTTTGCAAATTTATTAATATCTTCTAAAATAAGTTTAATTATTTTCATGATAATTGGAAAAATTGAGTTAATATCAATTTTTTTAATTTTAAAAAAATTTTTTTTTAAGGATTAAATGTCAAAAATTATAGTAATTGGAGCAGGTGCTATGGGTTCAGCTTTTGCTTTGCCATGCTTTGATAACAAACATGATATAAATATAGTCGGCACTCATTTAGAAAATGATTTTATAGAAAAGTTAAAAAAAAATAATAATTTTCATCCAGGCTTAAATTCTCCAATTCCAAAAGAAATTAATATTTTTAAATTTGAAAAATTTGACAATCTGCTTAGTTCAAAAGTAGATTTGATAGTTCTTGGTATTAGTTCAAAAGGAATTGAATGGGTTGCTGATAAATTAAGCAGACTTTTTAAAGAAAAAAAAATTCCAAATATATTAATGCTTACTAAAGGATTGAGTATTCATAATAATCAATACGAGTTATTAGTAGATAAACTCGAAAGACTTTTGTCTACAAGAGAAATAAAAAATATAAATATTTCTGCAGTGGGAGGACCTTGTTTGGCCTCCGGGTTAGCTAATAGAGTTCATAGCAGTGTTGTTATAGCAAACAAAGATATTAAAACTGCAAAAAAAATTGCAGATATGTTAAATAATAATTATTATCATACTTCATTTTCAGACGATTTAAACGGCGTAGAAGTATCTGCTGCAATTAAAAATATTTTTTCTATGGCTGTTGGCGCAGCAAAAGGATTGTGTAGTAAAAATATTTCAGATGAGGTTAGAGAAAAAAATTATTTGAACACTGCTTCAGCTATAATAAAACAATCAATTTTGGAAATGGAGATATTTGTGGAACATTTAAAAGGAAAAAAAGAAACTGTTAAAGGATTAGCCGGATTAGGGGATCTATACGTAAGTTCTGGAGGAGGTAGAAATGCTAAAATGGGGGCTTATATTGGAGAAGGTTTAACATTTTCAGAAGCAAAAAAAACAAAAATGGCAAAAGTTACAGTTGAAGGAGCAGACTTAGCAAAAGAAATTGCAAAAAAAGTTAATGAAGATTTTGATGAAAAACAATTACCTTTAATGCTTAGCATGATTAATGCTATTGTTGAAAATAAAAAACTCGAGTTGAATTGGGAAGCATTTAGATGAAAAAGTTCATTATTTCAATTGATGCGGGCACCACATCTAATAGATCAATTTTGTTTGATTTAAAAGGTAAGCCAGTTTTTTCTTCACAAAAAGAATTTACACAATACTTTCCAAAAAGTGGTTGGGTTGAACATAACCCTGATGAAATTTGGAAAACCACAATTAAAACTTTAAAAGATGTAATTCAAAAAGCTAAAAAACTTAAAGGAAAAATACTAAGTATTGGAATTACCAATCAAAGAGAGACTACTGTTTTATGGGATAAAAAAACAGGTAAACCAGTTTATAAAGCTATTGTTTGGCAAGATAGACGAACAGAAGAGTTTTGTAAAAAATTAAGAAAACAAAATAAAGATACAATGGTTTTTAATAAAACTGGCCTATTGATTGACTCATACTTTTCTGGGACAAAAATAAAATGGATTTTAGATAACGTTTCAAAAGCAAGGCAGTTGATGAATAAGAAACAGTTGTTATTTGGTACAATTGACAGCTTTTTAATTTGGAGACTAACAAAAGGAAAGGTTCATGCCACAGATGCAACGAATGCAAGCAGAACAATGATATATAATATTTCCTCAAATAAATGGGACGACAATATATTAAATCTTCTTAAGATTAAAAAACATATTTTGCCAGAGGTGAAGGATTGTGCGGATGATTATGGTCAAACCCATTCGTCAATAACCGGTAAATCAATTCCAATTAATGGAGTTGTAGGTGATCAACAGTCTGCAACTATTGGTCAATGCTGTTTTGAACCTGGCTCTTTAAAAAGCACCTATGGGACTGGAGCTTTTGTTTTATTGAATACTGGTACTAAAAAAATCTACTCAAAAAATCGACTGTTAACAACTATCGCTTATAGAATCAAAGGTAAAACAACTTACGCAATGGAAGGATCAATTTTTATAGCTGGTGCAGGTATTCAGTGGTTAAGAGATAGAATGAAATTTTTTAAGAAAGCACCTGAAACGGAAAAAATAGTCAAATCACTAGAGGACAACAATGATATTTATTTAGTTCCGGCCTTCACTGGTTTGGGAGCACCTTACTGGGATGCTAATGCCAGAGGAGTCTTAAGTGGTATTACAAGAGATACCAGCCCTAAAGAAATAGTGAGAGCCACAATTGAAGCAGTAGCTTACCAAACTCATGATTTATTTGAAGCTATGAAACATGACGGTTTAAGACCAAAAATTATAAAAGTAGATGGCGGAATGGTTACAAACAGTTGGTTTTCACAATTTTTGTCTGACATTGTTAATGTAAAAGTTTTAAGACCAAAAGTTCAAGAAACTACTGCTTTAGGAGCTGCATTTATGGCAGGTTTAAAAATAGGAGTTTACAAATCTTTAAAAGATATTTCTAATAATTGGCAATTAGATAAAAAGTTTTCCCCAAAAATGAAAAAAAAATCAAGAGCCACTCTTATTAATGGCTGGGAAAAAGCTGTGAAGCGCGCTTTAATCAACTAATACACACCTCAGAGTTGTAATTTGAAAACTTTCTGCCCTGTACTTTTTAGTCTTATTTTGGTTCAATATAAAATCTAAAAACAACAACAACGAGGGAAATAATCTATGATTAAAACATTAAAGAATATTTTAGCTGTTGCTGTTTCAATTTCTCTAATAACTATTTCTAATGCTGCAGCAGACGGACACGGAGCTGCAATTAAGAAATGGTCAAATGGTGAGTTTAGTCTTTCAACAATTTCTGCCAAAGAAAGAGAGAAAGAACTTAATTGGTTCCATGATGCTGCAAAACCATTCAAAGGAATGGAAATAAACGTATTATCGGAGACAATTCCAACTCACGTATATGAATCAAAAACTTTAACCAAAGCTTTTGAAGAGATAACTGGAATTAAAGTAAATCACCAGTTATTGGGAGAAGGAGAAGTAGTACAAGCAGTACAAACTCAGATGCAAACTGGAAGAAACTTGTATGATGCCTATATCAATGACTCAGATTTGATTGGTACACACTCAAGACTTCAGTTAGCGGTAAACTTAACAAAGTGGATGAAAGGTGAAGGTAAAGATGTAACTTTACCAACATTAGATATCGATGATTTCATCGGTAAATCATTTACTACAGGTCCAGATGGTGATTTATATCAATTACCTGACCAACAATTTGCTAACCTTTATTGGTTTAGAAAAGATTGGTTTGACAGACCTGAAATCAAAAAAGGTTTCAAAGCCAAATACGGATACGATCTAGGAGTACCGGTAAACTGGTCTGCTTACGAAGATATCGCTGAATACTTTACAAAAGACGTAAAGAATATCGACGGTGTTAGAGTATACGGTCACATGGACTACGGTAAGAGAGCTCCAGACTTAGGATGGAGAATGACTGACGCGTGGTTATCAATGGCTGGTGCAGGTTCAGTTGGTAAACCTAACGGAGTACCAGTAGATGAGTGGGGAATAAGAATGGAAAAAGGTTCTTGCAATCCAGTTGGTGCTGACGTAGCAAGAGGTGGGGCTGCAAATGGTCCTGCTGCCGTATATGCAATCAGAAAATGGGACGAGTGGTTAAGAGCTTATGCACCTCCAGGTGCTGCAGCGATGGACTTCTATCAGTCTCTGCCAGCTTTATCATCAGGAAACGTTGCTCAGCAAATTTTCTGGTATACAGCGTTCACGGCATCAATGGTTGCTCCAAAGAGTTCTGGAAACAAAACAGTTGATGATAACGGTAATCCTTTATGGAGAATGGGACCCTCACCAAAAGGTCCTTACTGGGATGAAGGTATGAAGCTTGGTTATCAAGATGCTGGATCATGGACTTTATTTAAGTCTACTCCAGTTGACAGAAGAAAAGCTGCATGGTTATACGCTCAGTTTGTAGTATCAAAAACTGTTGATCTTAAGAAAAGTGATGTTGGTTTAACTATCATTAGAGATAGTACAATTAATCACAAACACTTTACTAAGAGAGCTCCAAAACTTGGCGGACTTGTAGAATTCTACAGATCTAAAAACAGAGTATTGTGGTCACCGACAGGTATTAATGTTCCGGACTATCCGAAACTTGCACAAATCTGGTGGCAACAAATTGGAGATGTAAACTCAGGTGCGTTTACTCCACAACAAGCTATGGATCGTCTTGCAGAAGAGATGAACTTAGTTATGTCTCGTATGGAAGCTGCTGATAAAGCAAACAATACATACGGTGGATGTGGTCCAAGATTAGCTAAACCGAAAGGTGCTGATTATTGGTTGAAACAACCAGGATCACCAAAAGCTAAGCGAAATGAGAAACCTAAAGGTAAAACAGTTCCATTCGAAAGAGCTTGGAAGTAATTTAGGTTTAATCTTAATTTAAAGGGGGCTTAACGGCCCCCTTTTTTTAAAACAGATTTCAAAAAAATATGAGCTTAGAATTAAAAAATGTAGAAAAAAAAATAGGGTTAGATACTCATATTTATCCAACAAATTTAAAATTAGAAAAAAATACAATTAATATTCTTTTAGGATCAACACTTTCTGGTAAGACAACACTTATGCAAATCATGGCCGGTTTGGATAAACCCACCAATGGAGAAATTTGGTTTAATGAAAAGAATGTAACAGGAATGAAAGTGCAAAAAAGAAATGTTTCAATGGTCTATCAACAATTCATAAATTATCCTAATTTTACTGTTTATGAAAACATTGCATCACCTTTAAAAATAACTGGTGTTGGTTCAGACGAAATTAAACAAAGAGTAGGTAAAGTTGCTGAACTATTAAAATTGTCTGCAATGTTAAATAAAAAACCCAATGAATTATCAGGAGGGCAACAACAAAGAACCGCTTTAGCTAGAGCTTTAGTTAAAGACTCCGATTTAATATTATTGGACGAACCACTTGCAAATCTAGATTTTAAACTTCGAGAAGAGCTACGAGAGGAACTCCCTAAATTGTTTGAGGATAGAGATTGCATAGTTGTGTATGCTACTACTGAACCATCTGAAGCTCTTCTTCTAGGAGGAAATACAGCTACTTTATTGGAGGGAAAAGTAATTCAGTATGGAAAAACCTTGGATGTTTACAATAAACCAAATTCTTTAGTATCAGCACAAGTATTTAGTGATCCTCCGATGAATATTACAAAAATTAAAAAGTCTGGTGAAAGTTGCTCTTTTTTAGATAACTCGGTTAATTGGAAAACTAAGATAAATATTAAAGACGGTGAATATAAAGTAGGGATAAGACCCCACAATATTACAACTTACAAAGAAGGTAATAACTCTCTAGAAATTAAGGGGAAAGTTTTAATTTCCGAATTGAGTGGATCTGAGAGTTTAATCCACTTTACCAGAGGAAACTTGAATTGGGTTTCTCTATCTAATGGTGTTTTTCAAAAAGATGTTGGAGATGAAATGAATTTATATATGAATGCAGATGAATTCATTTACTTTGATGAGAATGAGAGGTTGGTAATTAATGGCTAAAATCACTTTAAAAGATTTAAGTCATAGTTATTTGAAAACTCAATCATCCAATCTTGATTGGGCTGTAAGAGATGTGAACATTGATTGGGAAGACGGTGGAGCTTATGCTTTATTGGGCCCTTCAGGTTGTGGAAAAACAACTCTATTAAATATTATTTCAGGTCTAATTAACCCAACTAAAGGTGATATTTTATTTGACGATAAAATGGTATCAAATTTAAATCCCGTAGAACGAAATATAGCTCAAATATTTCAGTTTCCAGTTATTTACGACACGATGACTGTTTACGATAATTTAGCTTTCCCATTAAAAAATAGAAAAATAGAGGAAGACAAAATTAAAGCTAAAGTCCATGAAATCGCAGATATGCTTGAACTATCTTCAACATTGAATAATAGAGCTTCAGGACTAACCGCTGATGGTAAACAAAAAATATCTTTGGGAAGAGGCTTAGTAAGATCAGATGTTAACGCTATTATGTTTGATGAACCACTTACTGTTATTGATCCACATTTAAAATGGATTCTAAGATCAAAGCTTAAAGAGCTTCATCAAAAAATAAATAGAACAATGATTTACGTTACTCACGATCAGACAGAAGCATTAACATTTGCAGATCAAGTGGTTGTAATGCATGAAGGCCAAATAGTACAAACAGGAACACCAGTTGATCTTTTTGAGAAACCAAAACATACTTTTGTTGGATATTTTATAGGATCTCCAGGTATGAATTTACTCCCATGTGAATTTAAAGAAGGCTATGTTATGCTAAATGGAAAAAAAATTGAGACTCACACAAAAGTAAAATCAAATAATTTTAGCAAGACCGAAATTGGTGTGAGACCAGAATTCATAAATTTTAGTTCGGATGGCATTCCAGTGAAAGTACTTTCAGTAAGTAACACTGGTAGACACAAAATTGTAGACACTCAAAGTCAAAGTGGAAAAATTAAAATGATTGCAAAGGCAAGTGAGGATATTCCTTCAGGATCTGCATTCTTAAGTTTTAAAAAAGAATATACCTACGCCTATGGAGATGATTGGATTATAGAATGAATAAAACAATAAATCAAAAAGCTTGGTTCTTTGTAATTCCAGTTTTTGTATTGGTTGCCTTTAATGCAATCATACCATTAATGACAGTAGTGAATTACGCTTTTCAAGAAACTTTTGGGAACAATGTATTTATGTGGGAGGGAACAAGATGGTTTAAGCAAATTATGCTATCTGAAAGATTTCACGCATCATTAGGAAGACAATTTTTATTTACGTTTATAATTTTATTTATTCAAATACCTTTAGGAATAGCCATTGCGCTTACAATGCCTAAAGAGGGAATAGGTGTACCTATTTGTTTAGTTCTAATGTCAATGCCTCTTTTAATTCCATGGAATGTTGTAGGAGCTATGTGGAATATTTTTGCACTACCAGATATAGGTTTCTTAGGCCACTCGTTAAATGCATTAGGATTTGACTATAATTTTACTCAACAAATTGGAGATGCATGGTTCACGACAATTTTAATGGATGTATGGCATTGGACTTCATTAGTAGTTTTATTATCTTATGCAGGTTTGCAATCAATCCAGCCAGCGTACTATCAAGCTGCAGAAATTGATGGAGCAAGTAGATGGGCTGTATTTACAAAAATAGAACTACCAAAAATGAAAAAAGTGCTAACTATCGCAATACTTTTAAGATTTATGGATAGTTTTATGATTTACACTGAACCTTTTGTTTTAACTGGAGGTGGACCAGGGAATGCTACAGCGTTTTTATCAATTGATCTTGTAAAAATGGCTTTAGGCCAATTTGATTTAGGTCCGGCAGCAGCAATGTCACTAATATATTTCTTTATTGTATTATTAGTTTGTTGGGTTTTTTACACTTTGATGATGAGAAATGAGGGCAATCAATGAAAAAAGCTAAGTGGGTAGTTCCAACAATCTATATCATATTCTTAATGCTTCCAATTTACTGGTTATTAAACATGTCATTTAAAACAACTACCGAAATCATAAATACTTACACTTTATGGCCACAAGAATTCACTTTAGAAAATTATAAGACGATTTTTACAGATAGCACTTGGTACACAGGTTATCTAAACTCAATTTATTATGTAGTGATGAATACAGTCATATCTGTTGCTGCAGCGTTACCAGCTGCTTACGCTTTCTCAAGATATAAATTTTTAGGAGATAAACACTTATTTTTCTGGCTTTTGACAAATAGAATGGCACCTCCCGCAGTGTTTGCTTTACCATTCTTTCAATTTTATTCCTCAGTAAATTTATTCGATACTCACGTAGCTGTGGCTCTATCACATTGTTTATTTAATATTCCACTTGCAGTATGGATTTTAGAAGGATTTATGTCAGCTGTGCCTAAAGAATTAGATGAAACTGCATATGTAGATGGATATTCATTTTGGAGATTTTTCTTTAAGATATTTATACCAACAATTACTGCAGGGATAGGTATTACTATGTTTTTCTGTTTTATGTTTTCTTGGGTAGAACTACTATTAGCTAAAACTCTTACAGCGGTTGCAGCTAAGCCTATTGCAGCTACGATGACTAGAACTGCAAGTACATCAGGTTATGAATTAGGTCTTCTAGCAGCTGCAGGTAGTTTGACAATTATACCCGGTGCAATAGTAATTTATTTTGTAAGGAACTATATAGCGAAAGGATTTGCTCTAGGAAGAGTATGATTATGTTTAATGTTTTAAATGCGGCCACGTGGGGTGATATGGCAAAAAAAAATGAGAAAGGATTCTTAGATTTTGAGTTTATAACATGGATGGCATGGACTTGGCAAACTGCTGCATTTTTTGTTTTTATAGTTTTATGTTTAACAGCAATGGTTATTTGGGAAAAAAAATCACCAGGAGGCGGTCCAAGAAAAGGTATTTTAGGTTTAGACACAACAAGAGGTGACAGATTATTTATCTCATTACTAGGTAGTGCTTTTATTCATTTATTTTGGCTAGCTTTAATAGGTAGCTTTCTTTGGCTAGCGACAATTTTATGTGTAGGATATGCTGTGATAGTTTTTAGATACGTGTAAACTATTATAATGAAAAAATTTGTCGTTTTGCTCTCTTTTTTAAGCCTTTTTTTTATTTCAGCAGTAATTTTATCTTATGTACTTATTTCTTTTAATTTTTTAAATTTAAAAAATAAAATATATGAAAACTTTCCGAACATAGAATTAAGAAAATATGTTTTTAAAAAAGAATCTTTTATTGAACAGTTTCAAAATGATTATAATGTTAAATTCTTGCCGTATACCCAATTTGAGGAATTAAGTTTTTCAAAAAAAAAAATTATTTTCTCGGAAGAATATTATAACAATAAAAATCAAAAAATATCTATTTCATATAAATCTTACGGATCATTCTATATTGATATTTATAAAAACGATTTGATTTTAACTGACTATCAGGGTGAAATATATTTAGTTTCAAACTTGAGTGAAAAAATTAATTCAGATTTAGAAATAATAAAACCGACTATTGTTAAAACAAATTTAGAAGTAGATCGTGTATTAGATACTTTAATTTATAAAAATAAAATTTTTGTTTCTTTTAAAAAAAAAGTCAATGATTGTAATACTATAAATATAAGTTATGCAAATCTAGAAAGTGATACATTATTATTTGAAAAGCTTTTTAGTTCTGAAGAATGCAAAGAAGATGGCGCACCTGGAAGAATGCAGTTTTATATTCGGAATAATGAAGAAGGTCTTTTAATGAGTACAGCAGACGGAACCCATAACAAACCAAGCATGAATGCCCAAAGAGATAATTCAGTTTATGGCAAAATCCTTTTTATTCCCTTTGAAACAAGTAAAAAAATTTTATATTTTTCTAAAGGACACAGAGTGGTTCAAGGATTATATACTGATTTAAAAATGGTAATCTCTACTGAACATGGCCCGAGAGGGGGAGATGAGATCAATATTATCAACGAAAATGGTAACTATGGATGGCCTTTAGCCTCCCTAGGAGAAAAATATGATTTTAAATATGGGCAAAAAAATATTTCTTATATAAAAGATCATAAAGTAAATAATTTTAGTGAACCTATTTTTAGTTTTATTGAGGGAATTGGTATTTCAGAGATTATTAAACTCCCAAAAAATTTTTCAATATTTTATGATAACCACTTCATACTTTCATCATTAAATGGCAGAAGTATATATTTCTTAAAATTTGATGATCAGTTTACAAAAATTCTTACATTAGAAAAAGTTTTTGTACATAATAGAATTAGAGATTTAAAATATTTTAACAAAAGCAGAACTTTAGTTTTAGCATTAGAGGAAAATGGAGAGTTAGGTTTCCTTAAAAAAAAATGATTTATCTAAAAAAGAATCTGTAAGTTAAAAATAAAATTAATTGAAAGATAATTCTTAATCTCATTTTACTGAATCCTTTATCTCTGCTTTTAAAATTTATAAGAAATTCTTTTATTCTGACTGTTTTTGGAGAACAGATTACTATATCAAGCAAAATTTTATAACCAATTAAAAGTAATTTTTTTTCACTGAATTTAAGAATATTTTTTCTAATGATAAAAAAACCAGACATTGGATCTTTAAGGCTAAGTCCAAATAAAAAATTTGTTATTAAATTTAAAAGTTTAGAAACATAAAATCTTAATGGGCTTAAGTTTACTTTTTTATAATTTATCATATTTCTTGAACCAATTAATATGTCACAATCGTTTTTTTTAAATTGTCTAATCATCGATTTTAGATCTAAAGGATGATGTTGCAAATCTCCGTCCATAACTATTAAATTATCATATTTTGACTTTTTAAAACCATAAACAACTGATTTTGATAAATCTCTTGGTTTCTCCTTCCGAATGATAAACCTTGTTTTACTAGTTTTATTTTTATTATAAACTTCATATGACCCATCATTCGACTCATCATCAATAAAAATTATTTCATAATTAATTTTTTGATTTTTCAATGCTTTGGTTAAAGAAATAATTAACTTAGGAAGGTTTTTTTTTTCTTTATAGGTTGGGATTACAATTGAAAACTTCATTTAATTTGCAGTAATTAATTTTTAAATATATTATAATATATTTAATGATTAAACTTTTCTCGAAAAATATCTATATTTATGTAATAATATTTTTAATTTTTTTATTAGGTATTTACACATATAAAGATTACGGCGTTGGTATTGAAGAACACTTCCATAGAAAATCTGGTTTTTATTGGTTAAATTTTTTACTCAATTTTACAGATTTTGAATTCATAAAAAAAACAACCGAAATTAAATTGGAAGAAATAAAAAATTTTACACCAAGATTATTTCCTATAGAAAATTTTGGTTTTTATGGAATTTTATTTGATGTACCTTTGGCTTTTATCGAAGTCTTTTTTGAGATAAACGAACCTAAAAATTATTTTTATTTAAGGCATTTTTCAGTTTTTATGCTTTTCTTAACTAGTGCATTTTTATTTTACAAAATAATTCTTTTCAGATTCAACAATGTGTATTTAGCTTTGTTTGGATTTCTAATTTTTGTTTTTACCCCTAGAATTTATGGAAATATTTTTTTTGATAATAAAGATATATTTTATTTATCAATTTTGACCATAAATATGTTTTTTTTTATAAGGTACCTTAATAATAAAACATCTTTGAACTTAATTTTCTTTTCTATATTTTGTGCATTTTCAACTTCTTCTCGTATCATAGGATTACTAATTCCTATTTCATTTTTTTTTATTTTATTTTTTGAATATCTATCTTTTAGAAAATCTAATTTTTTTTTTAAAAGAATATTTATTTTTTTATTGTCTTATTTAGTTGCTTTGATAATACATTGGCCATATTTGTGGACACTTAATATACACACATTACACAACTTTTTTGATCCTTTTTTTTATGCAATGAATCCTGTTGTTTACTTCAATGGTGATTTTTTCCAATCAAAATATTTACCATATTCTTACTTACCTCTTTGGATTTTTATCAGTACACCTGTTTTTCTTTTTCTTCTTTTTATATTTGGTTTTTTTTCGTGCTTTAGAAGGATTTTTTTCCGTTTAATAAGCATTAAAAAAGACGCTAAAATTATTAGTAACGATTTATGGAAATCTAAAAATGAAAATTTTGATGTATATATATCTATATTATTTTTACTAACTATAATGATTTATTTTTCCATCAATCCAGCTTTATTAAGCGGATGGAGACATTTCTACTTTTTAAACTTCTTTATGGTCTTTTTTGCATGTTATTTTATAAATGCAGTTAATTTAAAAAGTAAAAAAAAGCCATTTTTTAAAATATTTTTATTTATTTTATTTTTTTTCAGTTCATTTACCATATATGATTTATACAAATATCATCCTTTTCAAAGCGTTTATTTTAATAAATTAGTGAGTGACATAAAAAAAAATCAATTTGAAATTGATACACAATCTTTGTCCAGAGTGCATGCTATCAAAGAGCTTCTCAAAGAAGATGGTGAATTAATAATTGGCACTGCATCATGGACTCCTCTTGAAGACGCACGATCAATGATATCAAAAAAACATTGGAAAAGACTCAATTTTGTAGGAACAGAATTTGAAAAAGCAAATTTTATCTATTCAAATTATTATTATGAAGTAAACACTAATTATAATAAAAAGTATGTAATCCCTCAGAATTTTTCGTTATATAAAACTTTAATTATTGATGGTACAAGAATATATTCAATTTATAAAAAAAATATTTAGATGAAATTATTTGTTTACAAAACTTTAGTAGCTTGTTTTTTAATATTTGTATTATTTCACTTAACAATCGGTTATACGTTAAGAAGTTACGAAAATGAAATTAAAAACTACTTTTCAAAAGATAAAATTAATTTTTTTAAAGATAAGATTAGAATCGAAATAAAAGACGGATTAGAAAAAGAACGAATTTTATCTAAAGAAGACTCTATTCTTATGAATAAATTTTTAGAAAAAATATCAAAAGAGCTAAAGAATTCAAAATAATTTTAATGTTTTCTAAAAGAACAAGACTTTATACAAATTTTAATTTATTGAATTTTTTTCAAATTATAAAATTCTTTTTTTTAAGAAAAAAAAGTTTTCATAACCAGCTTCAAAATCACCTGGGCACAAAAAATATTTCACTAACATCTTTAGGAAGAACTGCTTTATATGAAATAGTAAAAATTATAATTAAAAAAAGCAATAAGAAAAAATTTTTTATTGCTCCCTATACAATTCCGGCTGTAATTCATGCAATTAAATATGCAGGAGGTGAAGTTATTTATATAGACTTAGATAAATCTACGGGCTTGATTAGTGAAGAGAAGTTAGAAAAAAAAATTGATAATAATTCAGCAGGTGTAATAATTACTCACTTATACTCAACCTCAAATCATATTGAAAAATTTTTGAGTAGATTTAAAAACAAAATAACAATAATAGAGGATGCTGCAATTAATTTTGGTGCTAAATCGAATAACAAATATCTTGGTACTTTAGCTGATTATGGTTTTTTTAGTTTTAATGTGGTGAAAAATTTAAATACTCTTAATGGAGGAGCTATATATATAAAGGATAATCAACTATTTGATGAATACGTTTCAGAAAAAAAATATGAAAAATTTCCAATTATAAATACTATTAATCTTTTATTAACAATTTTAATTTTAAAATTTTTTTTTAATAACTTTGTTTACCAATTTTTTCATTACTTTTTAGTTTTAGTTTACAAAAAAAAAATTAATTTTATTTTAAAAAAAATATATCCGATACTTTACCATAATTATGAAAGAATGATTCCAAAAAGTTATTCATATGACTTTAATTGGATAATGAATGATGTAGGAGTCTACAATTTAAAAAAAGTAAAACCTGATTATCTTGATAGACGTGATAAAGCAATGCTGTATTCTCAATTAATTAGTGACCAAGTAGCAACTAAATTTGATTGTTTTTCAGAAGACAATGCATTGTTAGAGTATACTATCGTTTTAAAAAATACAGATAATCAGAAAGCTCATGCAAAGCTTATGGAAGAAGGTTATGACATCAGACACACTTGGTACATTAATAACCATTTAATAGATGGAAATGATGATAAAACAAATTTTAAAGATACTTACTTTGTTGAAACTAAAATATTTTGTCTCCCGGTTCATAAAAATATTAGTAAAAAGGATATTCAAAAAATTTCCAATATAATTAATACTTTCATTTGAAATGTCCTATAAATTACAAAAAAATAACAAACATTTAAGTAAAATTTTCGACATAATCAGTGAAAATATTCAAGATAGTGTTTTTAAAAAATTGGGGCTTAGGTTTTTTGTTTACATGGTCTCTAAAAAAATAATACATGTTTACAGTGTTAAAAAAAAAAAGAATATCTCAGCTATTGTTACTGTCATTGATTACAAAAATTATATTTCTATGAATGAAAAAATGATTAATTACTTTTTTCAACATCCAATACAGCTTTTTGTTAATTTAATTACAGTTTTTAGTTCAATGTCTAAAAAATCTACTATAAAAATTAAAACAGACTACCTTCATTTATTACATCTAATAATTATTAAAAAAAATTTTTCTAACATTTCTATTGAAAGAAAAGACAATATTCTTAATAATTTTTACAAGAAAATTCTAAATAATCATAATGCAAAAGTTTTATTTCTTTGCTTTGATAAAAAGAATAAAAAAGCGCAAAATTATTACAAAAGAAATAATTTTGCATTTCTCCATAAAGTAAAAAATTTGATATATTTAAAAAAAGATTTTTATAAATGATTTATATCAAAAATATTTTGTTAGGTTCTGGAATGAGTTCATTTGTGTATTTTCATATTAAAAAAGGTAAACCTAAAGTCTTGACTGGAGATCAAAAAAAAATTTTAAAAAGCAAAAATTTTTATGAATTTGAAGGATTAGGGGGAAATAGTAATATTTGGGGCGGTTATATAAACTTTTCCAGACACAAAAGATTTTTAAAAAATAGAAATTACAAAAAATTATTTGAAAAAAGATTATTCAAAATTCAAAATATATTTAGCGAGAATTCTCATTTTTCTAACACGTGTAATCTTGTAGATAAAAATGATAATATTTTTAGAATAAAAAAAGAAAATTTCAAAAACAAAGCCTTATTAAATAAGGTGAGAAAGATTAATATTAAAAAAAATAAAATAGAATTAGTATCTGATAAAGAAATATATTCTACAGAAACATTAACACTTTGTATTGGGAATCTTAATCTAATAAAGCTTTTGTATAATTCCGAAATAATAGACTCTAGAGATATTATTTCTTTCGAGGACGGAAATTGTACTTATGTTCCAAATCTTTTAATCGATAAAAAAAAGAATTACTTCATTCCAATGCCTTTATTTTATATATTTGAAAAACTTTTTAGAAGGAAATCAAAAAATTACAAATCAGTTAAATCATCTTTAATTCTTCAAAAATTCTCATCAAAAACTAAAAATATTGAAATCTCATGTAAGGAATTAATGAAAATGAAAAGTTATAAATTAAGATTTTTTTTGTCAAACCATATAGCTAATTTGAGAATAAATAATGAACCAGTAAGAAAGTTTATTTCAAAAAAATCAAAAAAAATTAATATTTTCTGCAGTGGAACAGTCAATAAATATATTCCAGGGCCAATTATTCAGGATTTAATTTTTGATATTGCAACAAATAACTAACATATATTCTATTTGCTTCTAATATTAAAATAGAATAATAAATTATTATCAATTTTATAAAATGATTAACATAGGCATCAATGGTTTCGGAAGAATAGGCAGATTAATTCTTAGAGCTATATTAGAGAACTATAGAAATAAAATAAAAGTTGTAGCTATTAATGATCTTGGTTCTATTGAAACTAATGCACACTTGATTAAATATGATAGTACACATGGTATTATCAAAGAAGAAATTAATACTTCAAAAGAAGGATTTAAATTAGGTGATCAAGAAATAAAAGTTTTTGCTGAAAAAGATCCTGCTAATATCCCTTGGGCAAAAGTAGGTGCGGATGTTGTTTTAGAATGTACAGGTATATTTTTAGACAAATCATCTGCAGAAAAACATATAAAAGGGGGAGCAAAAAAAGTAATAATTTCCGCCCCAGGTAAAGAGGTAGATTTTACTATAGTTCAAGGAGTTAATAGTAAAGATTTAAAAAAAGAGCACAATATTATTTCAAATGGTTCTTGCACGACCAATTGTTTAGCCCCGGTTGCTATGGTTTTAGAAAAAACTTTTGGTATTAATTATGGTTACATGACTACTATTCACAGTTATACAGGCGATCAAAAGCTTTTAGACACATTGCATAAAGATTTGAGGAGAGCTAGATCAACGGAAGGTGCAATGATACCTACCTCAACTGGTGCAGCGAAAGCTATGAGTCTAGTTCTTCCAAGCCTAAAAGGCAAATTAGATGGTACGGCTATTAGAGTTCCAACTCCTAATGTTTCTTTAATTGATTTTACTTTAGTAACTGAGAAAAATGTAACATCTGAAAGTATAAATGAAGCAATGACAACGGCTGCAAAAGGTGAATTAAAAGGTATTTTAGATGTAAATCAAAAACCTTTAGTATCAAAAGACTTTAATCATAATCCCCATAGCTCTATCTTTGATGTAACACAAACGCAAGTAATCAAAGGAAAATTTAGCAGAGTACTTTCTTGGTATGATAATGAATGGGGCTTCTCAAACAGAATGTGCGATACAGCTCTACAAATTGCTAAGTTAATTTAACTTTTAGATTTTTCAGCTTCTTCAATTAATCGAAGAGTATTTTTTGGTATATCTGAATTATCATGTTTAGAAAGAGAATCTTTTGAGAATTTATTACTTTTTTCTTTTTTGAAATTTTGGAGATCACTTACTGCTGACAGTATCTCATCTATACTAAAATTATCTTTCATCAGGAGCCAACTTTGTATAACCTAACCATATTAGTCATGCCTGCCTTACCGAAAGGTAAACCTGCAGTAATAACAACAAAGTCATTCCTTTTAATAAATTTAAGCTTTTTTATTATTACTTTAGATATGGACATCATATCTTTCCATCCATTTGCATCTCTGCTATTTATTGATTGTACACCCCAAAGCAATGATACTTGTCTACTTACGTTTATGTTAGGTGATATAGTTACTATTTTTGCAGCAGGACGCATTGCCGAAACAAGTTTTGCAGACTTACCAGAATTAGAAAATACTATGATAGCTTTGACATCTGGATTATAAGCCATATCTTTTACAGACAAAAGAATAGATTTTACTGGATCTTTATTTGTAATAATTGAATTTTTAAAATCTTCTATATGTTCTCTTTTATATTTTTCAGTTGATAAAATAGTTTGAGTCATAGTCGAAACAGCTTGAGTGGGAAATTTACCAATAGCTGCTTCTGCAGACAACATAACAGTGTCTGCACCTTGAAAAATTGCAGTTGCAATATCATTTATCTCAGCTCTAGTTGCAGTGTTATTTTCAATCATGCTTTCTAACATCTGAGTAGCAACTATTACAGATTTAGAAAATTGAGAACATTTTTTTATAAGACTTAATTGAACCTTAGGAACTTCGCTATGACCAATATCAATGGCCAAATCTCCTCTGGCAATCATGATTGAGTCTGTCGCTTGAATAATTTTTTTGATATTTTTAAGCGCATGTTTATTTTCAATCTTTGAGATAATGCCCATATCTTTATTTATGAGTTTTCTTGTTTCTAATATTAGTCTTTCATTTTGCAAATAAGATAATGCAATCCAATTACAACCGAGTTTAACTGC
This sequence comes from uncultured Pelagibacteraceae bacterium, assembly GCA_902578315.1. Lineage (GTDB taxonomy): Bacteria > Pseudomonadota > Alphaproteobacteria > Pelagibacterales > Pelagibacteraceae > Pelagilacustribacter. Next base: position 19,845 of record CACHCL010000005.1, on the reverse strand, counting down.
GGTCTTGATATCTTTTTTATCTTTTTCTGTTAGTTTATTAAATGTAATATCTAAATTTGGAACATGAAAACTCTTATTACTCTTTAATACACAATTTTGACTTAGACATTTTGTAATTACTGAATTTCTTTTTTTACCAATTACTGTAAAAAAAAACTTTCCATCATCTATTAAAATTTTATTACCCTTTTTTAATTTTTTTATTATTTTTGGATAAGGAAAATTTACTCTTTTAGTATCTCCGGGGATTTTTTTACTGTCAAATACAAATGTTTGTTTAAATTCGATTTGTTGGCTCTCATTTTTAACTTTACCTATTCTAAGTTTTACTCCTTGAAGATCAGCTATCAGAGATAATTTTTTTTCTTTTTTTTTTTCGACTTTACGTATCTTTGAAATTATTTTATTTATCCCATCAGTATTATGACTAAAATTAATTCTAAACGCATCGACACCAAGATCTACAAGCTTTTTTAACTTATTTTCACTATAAATTGCTGGGCCTAAAGTAGCTATAATTTTTGCTTTTTTTTCCATTAAGAGATTTTTATGTTATAACACCACTTTCCTTAAAAAAAAATATTAAAGAAAATTAATTTAAATGAGTAATAAAAAAATTGGAATTTTAACAAGTGGTGGTGACTGCGGAGGTCTTAATGCAGCAATAAGATCGATATTTTATAGAGCAAAAAATAAGTATAACATGGATGTATACGGAATAAGAGATGGTACAGCTGGATTAATAAAACGTCCAGTTGATGCGATACAACTAACTTATAAAACCTTTGGGGGATATTTATTAAGACAAGGTGGAACTTTTTTAGGATCAACAAATAAAGGAAATCCATTTAAAATTCCCACTCCAGATGGCAAATACGTCGATAAGTCAAAAGAAATAATAGAGGGTTATCACTCAATGAAACTTGATGGTTTAGTAATTATAGGTGGAGATGGTAGTATGCAAATATTAAAGAAGCTTGCTAAAAATGGTGATATGAAAATTGTAGCTATACCAAAAACAATTGACAATGACGTTGGAGCAACAGAAAGTTCAATAGGTTTTCATACTGCAGTTGATGTTGCTACTCAAGCTTTAGATAATCTTCAATCTACAGCCGCCAGTCATAGAAGATCTATGATACTTGAAGTTATGGGGAGAGATGCCGGACATATAGCTCTTAATGCTGGTATTGCAGGTGGTGCAGATATTATTTTGATACCAGAGATTAAATATTCGATAAATGGAATAATCAAAAAACTTAATTCAATGAAAAAACATGATGTTCCACATTCATTAATCATAGTTGCAGAGGCGGTTAAAAAAGAAGATGGGTCTCGAGTATTACACAAATATATGGACGGTGAGCAAAGGCTTGGTGGTATTGGAGATTACATAGCGCAAGAACTCATGAAAAAAACAGATGTTGAATGTAGAGTAACTTCACTTGGTCATGTTCAAAGGGGAGCTCCTCCAACAGCAAGCGATAGAATACTAGCAAGCGCTTTTGGAGTATATGCTGTAGATTTATTAAATCAAAAAAAATTTGATCGAATGGTAGCCTGGAAAGATAGAAGAGTAGTTGATGTTCCTATTGACGAAGGAATCAAAACTTATAAAAATGTCGAGAGAAAAGATTCTTTGGTTGAAACAGCCCTTTCACTAGGGGTATATTTGGGAGATGATTTATAATGAAAAATAAAAATATAAATTTGGCTGCTAACAAACTTGTAAATGCTTTTCTTAAAAATAAAATAATAAGTCCTATTTCAAGCAATTATACAAAAAAACTCTCAAATGCTCAAAAGTTTAGAAAAATTTGTGAGAGTAAAATTAAAAGACCAATTATAGGATTTAAAGCGGGCGGGACGGGCATACCTGTTATAAAAAAACTGAGGGAAAAAGAACCTTTTTATGCCTCAGTGTATGAACACAATGTGCTTAAAAATAATAAATCCGTCAAGATAAATAAATATACTTTAGGTATAGAATTAGAAGTCTACTACTATCTTAAAAAAAGTTTTTTTAATTTTAAGAAAAAAATTTCAATAAAAAATATGAAAAATTTCATAACTCATATCGGACCCTGTATTGAGGTTGTTGGTTATAGGCAAAAGAAAAAAGGGATTAAAAGTTTTGGGGATTTATGTTCTGATTTTGGAGCTAACATGAAATTTATCATTGGTCCAAGAAAGAAATTTAGAAATAACAATGTTAAAAACTTAAAAACTAATATTTCTAATTCAAAGATTAAACAGTCTGTAAATGGAAATACTAATACAGTATATATAAATCCTATGAATTCTTTATTATTTGTTTTAAATAAGCTTCAGAAAGATAAAATAAAACATGACAAAGATTTTTATGTGTTTACGGGTTCCTCTGTTGGAGTTGTTCCAATTTTGAACAAAGGTATTTATAAAGGTAGAATTGAAAGATTAGGATCTGTAAAAACTAAGATTAATTAGAGAGAAAATATCCACCAACAACTAATAATGTAATTCCAATTATAAATTTTATATTTTTAATGAATGTTTGTCTTTTTTCACCCTGAAATTTTCTTTTTGAGAGAAAATAAATATTTGTTTCAGCTTTATTCCTAAATTTTGGTCTTAAAGGAGATGGAATTGTTTTGTTGTGAATTTTTTTAAATTTTTTTGGATTAATTTGTAACATAACTCTATTAACCTCATTTCTGTAAAGTTATCAACATCATATACCCACTAGTAGGTGCGTCAATTATGCTAATGATAATCATTATCAATATATTGTAAATGATAATCATTATCAATTAACGAGGAAATAATGGAGAAAACAATAATAATTAGCTATCTATTTTTAGTTGCATTTGCAGGAAGTTTATTTGCAAACGAAGTAAATATATTTAGCGCAAGGCATTATGATTCTGATGTTCAACTTTATGAAAAGTTTACTGCTAAAACAGGAATAAAAGTAAATGTTGTATCAGGTAAATCAGGTGCTTTAGAAAAAAGGATAATCGAAGAGGGAGCTGATAGTCAAGCAGATCTATACATCACTGCTGATGCTGGAAGACTTGGTGCTTTTGAAGCTAACCTTCAAGCGGGACTAACAAGTGCAGCGATAAAATCAGCTGTGCCTAGCAATTTCAGAACATCAAAATGGACTGGTATAGCTAAAAGAGCAAGAATCGTATATTTTGCTCCAGAAAGAGTAAGTGGTGCAGAGTTAGCTGGTTTAACTTATGAAAGTTTAGCTGATCCAAAATGGAAAGGCAGACTAGTAATTAGAGCTTCAAACAATATTTACAATCAATCACTTGTAGCTTCATTAATTAAAAATAATGGAAAAGGTAAAATAGCTTATTGGTCAAAAGGTATGGTTTCAAATATGGCTAGATCACCCAAGGGAAATGATAGAGCTCAGATACTTGCTGTTGCAGCAGGAGAAGCTGATATAGCAGTAGCTAATACTTATTACCTTGCACTAATGTTGTCTGGAAAAAAAGGACCAGAACAACAAGCAGCTGCAAAAAAAGTAAAACCTTTCTTTCCTAATCAAGATGGAAGAGGAACTCATATGAATATTAGTGGTGCTGGACTTGTAAAAGGTGCGCCTAATAAAGCTAACGCAATAAAATTAGTTGAGTTCTTATTAAGTGAGGAAGCCCAAAATCATATTGTAAATAATACTTTTGAGTATCCAATGATAAAAGGTGTGTCTCCACATCCACTTGTTGTAAATATGGGATTAGATTTTAAACAAGATCTAAAAACAAAAGTTGTCAATTACGGAAAAAGACAAGCAGATGCTTTAGAAGTAATGACAGCAGCAGGCTGGAGGTAATTGTTAATTATATGAGGCGAACAATAAAAAAAGAAATTAACTTGAATAAGTTAAAAACAGGTTGTTCGCCTTGTATGTTGGAAGCTAAAAAAATGGAGCAGAAACTCTCTAATAGAAAAGTTTCCGAAATAAAAATTGAGGAAGTAAAAACAATTGTTTCTTCAATGTTTAAAAAAGATTAAAACTTTGATGTCAATTTCTCTGGCTTTAAATGCTAACTACATTCTACACTCAAGCCACTTTAGCCAGAGAACTTCATATGGTAAGTAAATTCATTAATGACAAAACATAATATATGGTTTTTTGGATCACTAATTGTAGCAGCAGTGGTTGCTATGCCTATTATTACAGTTTTTCTTAGCTTTTTTAACGAAACAAGTAATTATTTCTATATATTAAAAGAAACTTTTTTGCTTGATTATATTTTCAACTCAATAACAATCTTATTATTTGTAATACTATTTACTTTTATTCTTGGAATTTTTTCTGCATACTTTGTATCTTTTTATGATTTTCCTTTGTCAAATTTTTTTAGTTGGGCGCTAATCTTATCGTTCGCAGTTCCAGGTTATATTTATGCATTTTCAATAATTGCTTTTTTTGAAAATTATGGCACAGCTTTTTCATTATTAACATTTTTATTTGGTGAAAATAATTACAATCCCGTTATTCCAAAAATAGATGGATTAGTTGGAGCTATAACATCTATATCGTTTTCTTTGTTTCCGTATGTTTATGTATTGACGAGAGCATCATTTTATTATCAATCGAATAATTATATTGAAGTAGGAAAAAATCTTGGTCTTTCTTCAAAAGAAACTTTTTTAAGAATAGTTTTGCCTTCAGCAAGACCAGCAATTATTGCAGGTTTAGCTTTAGTATCAATGGAATGTTTGTCAGATTTTGGAACTGTATCATTTTTTAGTGTGAATACATTGACTACTGGAATTTATAATTCGTGGCTGTCTTTTGATGACTTAAATACAGCAAATCAGATATCTTTTATATTACTTATTTTTATCCTCTTACTTTTTTCAATAGAAATTTATTCAAGACAAGAAGCAAAATATCATCAACCAGGTCGAGGTTTTAAGTCAATTAATAAAATTAAATTAACTGGAAAAAGGTCTATAATCCCAGTTGCTGTTTGTTCTTTGATCTTTTTATTGAGTTTTATTTTTCCAGTTTCTCAAATGATTTATTGGACAGTGAAATTTCCAAAATATATTCAAGACATTAATATATTTAAAATTAACTTAAATACTTTGATGCTAGTGGGATTAGCTAGTACCTTAATTGTAATAGTTTCTCTGTTCATAAATTATGGAAGCAGAATATCAAAAAGCAAAATTCTAAATTACCTCACAACTTTTTCAATATCTGGGTATGCGATACCAGGTGTTATCTTAGCAGTTGCTTTTATTACTTTCTTTTCAAATTTAAGTGATTTTTTTACAAATAATTTTAATTTTAAAAGTTCAAAAAGTTTATTTATTGGATCTATTTTTGGATTATCATTGGCATATTTTATAAGATTTTTTTCTTTATCTTTTAATGGGATAAAATCGAGTTATGAAAAAATTAATAATTCAATTGATGAGAGCGCTTATCTTCTTGGTTACTCTAAGATAAGTACATTTTTAAAAATTCATATACCTTATCTAAGCACTAATATAATTTTGATAGTTTTGTTAATTTCTTTAGAGATAATTAAAGAATTGCCCATGACAATGATTTTAAGACCTTTTAATTTCGAAACATTTGCCACTCAGGCTTATATTTATGCATCCCAAGATTTATTAGAAGCGGCAGCATTACCATCACTTTTTTTAATATTCTGGTCTACAATTTTGATACTTATTTCATCTAGATATATACTTTCAAAAAAAAATTAATATAATCTACTAAATGACCAACAATTTTTTTGAAATTCAAAATGGTAATTTTACTGCGAGTGAAAAAAATAAAGTAAATAATGTAAATTTAGTTATAGAAAAACAGGGAGAGATTATCTCTTTGTTGGGTCCTTCTGGTATCGGCAAAACCACTATATTAAGAACAATTGCCGGTTTACAAAAACTTAGCGAAGGTAGAATTAAACTTAGAGATAAGATCTTAGCTTCTGACGATATTCATATTGAGCCAGAAAAAAGAAATGTGGCTCTTTCTTTTCAAGATAATTCTCTTTTTCCAAATTATAAAGTTATTGATAATATAAACTTTGGGGAAAAAAGAGCAAATGGCCATGGATCAAGTGTAGATGTTAAAGAAATAATTGAACTATTAAGAATTGAACCTATATTGGAAAAATATCCTCATCAAATAAGTGCTGGGGAGGCACAACGGGTTTCATTAGCTAGATCATTAATGTCTAAACCTGATCTGCTTTTGTTGGATGAACCATTCTCAAATATAGATCAAAGTTTAAAAGAAGAAATACAAGTGTCTGTTAAGAAGCTTTTAAAAAGAATTAATTTAACAACTATTATCGTGACACACGACTCATATGAAGCTTTTTCGATGGCTGATAAATGTGGAATTATTCTAGACCAAGAATTAAAGCAGTATGATGTACCTTATAATGTGCACCATGAACCTAATTCAATTGATGTTGCTAATTTTTTAAATAAAGGAATTTTTATTGATGTTCAGGTAGTAGATAGTGAGTGTGCAGTCCATAGACTTAAACATGAGGAACTAGGTGAAATAAGAGGGAAATTATCAAATAATTTTCCATCTGGATCAAAGGTTAAATTACTTTTACAGCCTGAGGACTTAATTCACGATGATCAAAGTAAACTAAAATTAGAAGTAGTTGACAGAAAATTTAGAGGAACAAATTTTATTTATACTTTAAAGACTAAAAAAGGTGAGCATTTACCGGTATTTGTTCACTCCCATCACATTCATCAACACGAGAAGTCAGAACAATTCGGTGTTAAGTCACCGATTTATATTGACCATCTAGTATGTTTTTAAGTAAATATAATCATTAAGCGCCCTTAGCTCAGCTGGATAGAGCATCGGTTTTCTAAACCGAGGGTCGTAGGTTCGAATCCTTCAGGGCGCGCCAATCAATATTATGATTAAAAATATTTTAATTACTGGTGGGGCTGGCTATATAGGTTCCCATATTTCAGAAGTTTTAATTAAAAATAAAAAAAAAATTTTTATTGCAGACAATTTATCTACCGGTCATAAAAGACTGATAAATAAAAAAGCTAAATTTTTCAAAGTAGATATTCTTAAAAATAAAAAAATTAGGGATATAATTGTAAAAAATAAAATAGACTCAGTTATTCATCTAGCTGCAAATTTAATAATTAGTGAAGGTGAAAAATATCCAAAGAAATATTTTAGAAACAACGTTTTAGGAACTAAAAATTTATTAAGAGCATGTGAAAATACCACAATAAAAAACTTTGTTTTTTCTTCAACCGCTGCTGTTTATAAAGATGGTCAATATAAGGTAGATGAAAAATCTACTATTAAACCAAAAAGTGTTTACGGAAAAACAAAAATAAAAGCTGAAAAAATTATAAAACAATTCTGTATTAGAAATCAGATTAATTATTGTATTCTAAGATATTTCAACATAGCGGGATCCAGCCCATCTGGAAAAATTGGACTATTAAACAAAAGCGATCATTTATTCAAAAATTTTTCACGAGAAATTATTAAAAAAAAACCTATTTTGAAAATTTATGGAAATAATTATAAAACAAAAGATGGATCTTGCATTAGAGACTTTATCCATGTGTCCGACATAGCAGAAATTCATTTCAAAGTTTTGGAAAAGATTAATAAGTCAAATAATTCTAAAACACTTAATTGCGGTTATAACAAGGGTGTTTCAGTTCTTGAAGTTGCGAAAACATTTAAAAAGCAAACTTCCAAAAAGGTAGAAATTTTAGTTTCAAAAAGAAGAAAAGGTGATCTAGTGAAAATTATTGCCGCGAATAATAAGTTGAAGAATTTTATTAAATGGAAACCAAAATTTAATAACTTAAATACAATAGTTAAAAGCTGTATAAGTTGGGAAAAAAAACAATAATGCCACTGAGTCTACAAAACTCTTTTTGTGAATTTTGTAATAAAAATAAATTCGAGATTAATAAAAAACAAACAGAAATATTAAACAGTCTTGAAAATTTCATTTTTCCAAGAAATAAATTTCTTAATTTTTTTTCAAAAAAAGAAGACCCTATTTGTTTCTATCTATATGGAAATGTTGGAGTTGGTAAAACTATGATAGCTAATTTTGTATACGACCAAATAAATATTAAAAAAACTAAATTTCATTTTAATGAATTCATGATTAGCTTTCACGATTTTAGATATAAAAAAAGAGATGATAATTCTATCTCTAAATTTGTAAAAAATCTAAAACAAAAATTTGATTTTTTATATTTAGATGAATTTCAAGTGACAAATATTGTCGATGCGATGATTTTAGGCAAATTATTTGAAAATATTTTTTTAAATAATATAAAAATCCTTATTACTACAAATATTAGATTAATCAATTTATATAAAGACGGCTTACAAAGAGAACAATTTATCCCTTTTATCAGTCTAATCGAAAAAAAATCAGTGCAAAAAGAATTAATCTTAGAGGATGATTATAGGACTCAGTATCAGGACAATAATCAGAGAATTTTTTACCCTATAAATGAAAAAACTTTATTTAAAATTAATCAAAAATTTAGAATATTTACAAAAAATTTTAAAAAAGAAGAAAAAATAATTAAAACTAAAGGAAGAGTTTTTAAAATTAATAATTATTATGAAGGTTTGGCCAGATTTAGTTTCAAAGAATTATGTGACCAAAACTTAGGAGCTGAAGATTACCTTAATATATCTCAGATTTGCGATCATATTTTTATCGAGGAGGTGCCGGTATTTAATGAATATAATTCTAATCAACAATTAAGATTTATTACACTAATAGATATTCTCTATGAAAAAAAAATAAACCTATCTCTCTCAATGGAAACAAGTCTTAATAATATCGGAACTTCAAAAAAACATTCAGAAACTTTTAAAAGAACAACGAGTAGACTCCAAGAAATGACTGCATCAAAATTATCTTAAATTTTGGTTGTAAATACACATATTTAGTTATAAATAATAATTGCAAATCTATATATTGACCATCATAAAATTGAAGAAAGAATAAAATAAAATTATATTAAACTCGTTTTGAATTCTTAATTCAAAAATATTGTTAACAATAAAAAAAGGATATCTTAAATGATTAAATCTATTAAAACTTGGATTTTAGTTGGATTTACTTCTTTGCTATTGGTTGCTTGCGGCCAAGGTGGAGGTGGATCTGGTTCAAAAAAATCTAAAACTTTAGACAATACTAAGAAAGCTGGATTTGTGAAATGTGGAGTTTCACAAGGTCTACCAGGTTTTTCTAATGCTGATGCATCAGGAAACTGGTCTGGTATTGATGTGGATGTATGTAGAGCTGTTGCAGCTGCAGTATTAGGTGATGCTGATAAAGTTAAATATACTCCATTAAGTGCCGCAGAGAGATTTACAGCTTTAACATCAGGTGAAATTGATGTTCTAGCACGTAACACAACTTGGACATTATCAAGAGATGCTGACATTGGTTTGACGTTCGTTGGTGTTAATTTTTATGATGGACAAGGGTTCATGGTAAGAAAGAATTCTGGAATTAATTCTGTGAATGATTTCAAAGATGGTATATCTGCTTGTACAAATACAGGAACAACTACCGAGCTTAATATGAGAGACTTCTTTAACTCTAAAAATATTAAGTATGAACCAATTGCTTTTGAAAAGGCAGACGAAGTAGTTCAAGCTTATGATGCAGGAAGATGTGATACTTATACAACTGATAAATCTGGATTAGCTGCTCAAAGAACAAAATTGAGCGCACCAAATGATCATAAAGTATTGCCTGAAACAATTTCTAAAGAACCATTGGGACCTGTTGTAAGACAAGGTGACTCAGTATGGGAAGATATTGTAAGATGGTCTCTTAACACTATGATCGAAGCTGAAGAGTATGGTGTTAATTCTTCAAACGCTTCAAGCCTAAAAGATTCTGACAACCCAGCTATCAAAAGATTAGTTGGTGCAGAAGGAGAATTAGGTGCTGCATTCGGTTTAGATAACGACTGGAGCTTAAGAATTATCGAGCAAGTTGGTAATTATGGGGAAAGCTATAAAAAACATATAGCTGATACTGGAATTTTACCAAATAGAGGTCCAAATGAATTATGGACCAAAGGTGGAATTCTTTACGTACCACCAGCAAGATAATTGCTAATAAAATTAAAAAGGGCTGGATTTATCTGGCCCTTTTTTTTACTCTTAATTTTAAAATGAATCTTAAAAAACTTAGCATTGAAAACAAAAAAATTAGAGATTTAATACCTCAAGCATTAACTATATTAGCTTTACTTTCAGTAATTATTTATTTTGCGACAAATGCTCAAATCAACATGGGTAACAGAGGAATATCATTTGGTTTTGGTTTTTTAAGTCAAGAGGCATCATTTGATATAGCTTTTTCATTAATTGAGTTCGATGGATCTTACTCTTATGGAAGAGCCTTTTTAGTTGGGCTATTAAATACTATTTTAGTTTCAATTATAGGAATTTTCTTAGCAACAATTCTTGGTGTAATTGTTGGTGTTGCTAGATTATCTAATAATTATTTGATAGCTAAAACTGCAGAATGGTATGTAGAAATATTTAGAAATATTCCACTAATTTTACAAATATTTTTTTGGTATTTTGCAGCACTTAGAGCATTACCTTCTCCAGAAAATGCAATAAATTTTTATGATGTATCTTATTTGACAATCAAAGGTTGGTATATTCCTAAGTTTGTTTGGATCAATTTTGATATATTTTGTTATTCGCTCATATTAGCTTTTATATCTATATATTTTTTAAATCGATATGCAAAAAAACAGCGTGAAGAGTTTGGTAAAATTTTACCAACTTTTACATTATCTTTAGGGATTTTAATTTCGATACCTTTATTAAGTTTTTTATTACTAGGCGTATCTCTTTCTTTTGATTATCCAGAATTAAAACAACTATCCGAAACATCTTATACTTATGAGAATGGAGTTAGCATAATACCAGAATTAATAGCGCTTGCTCTTGCACTGTCTATGTATACGGCAACTTTTATAGCTGAGAATGTTAGAGCGGGAGTAATGGGTGTAGGTAAAGGTCAAAAAGAGGCTGCAGCGAGCATAGGATTGAACAAAGGCCAAATTCTTAAATTAGTAGTGATGCCTCAAGCATTAAGGATTATTATTCCTCCAACTACTAATCAATATTTAAATTTAACAAAAAATTCATCTTTAGCAGCAGCAATAGCATATCCAGACATGGTTTTAGTTTTTGCAAAAACCGCTTTAATGCAAACCGGAAGAGCAATTGAAATTATTTCAATTACAATGCTTACTTACTTATCTTTAAGCATATCGATATCTATATTAATGAACTGGTATAATAAAAAAATGGCCATCAAGGAAAAATAAATGATATTAAATAATTTAAAACCAACAAAAGATAAAATTAATACATTTTTACCCTTAGGAAGTATTTTTGTTATATTTGCCTTTTTAGACGTTTTGACAAATACTTTTTTAAATTACAATATTACGGGGTTTTTGCCTCAAACATTAAATTATTTTTTTCCATTATTATTAGGCTACATCGGTCTTTATCTAATAAGAATAGAGTTCAGTGGTAATAGATTTTTAGACAAATTAAATAAAAATATTAACTCAAGTAATTTTAATGCTTTTTTAACTCTTCTAATATTATTCATAATTATCAAGGCAATTTCACCTTTGATGAATTGGTTAATTTTAGAGGCTAATTTTGTAGGTTCTTCAAAAGATGATTGTACTGGTAATGGAGCTTGTTGGGTATTTATAAAAGTATGGTTTAATAGACTAATGTATGGGCTTTATCCTGATGTAGAGCAATGGAGAGTTAATAGTGCCTTCTTATTGTTATTTGCTTTGGTGGGAATAGCCTTTTTCGTGCCTCAAAAAATTAAAAAATATTTTATCATTTTTTTACTTTTTGTTTATCCTTTTATTGGTATTAAGTTACTATCAGGCGGAAGCTTTGGATTAGTATATGTTGAAACTGCTGCATGGGGAGGTCTTTCATTAACTTTTATTATTTCTGCATTTGCAATCCTTTTCTGTTTTCCAATCGGTGTTTTTTTAGCACTAGGTAGAAGATCTTCATTGCCCGCTATAAGATATATTTCGATTGGTTTCATAGAACTTTGGAGAGGTGTACCTTTAATTACAGTTTTATTTATGGCAGCTGTAATGTTTCCAATGTTTTTACCAGATGGTACTTTTATTGATAAGCTAATTAGAGTTTTAATAGCGATCACTTTGTTTGAAGCTGCTTACATGGCAGAAGTTGTAAGAGGAGGATTACAAGCTTTACCAAAAGGTCAATATGAAGCTGCGAAGTCTTTAGGAATGGGATATTGGAGAATGAATGTTCTTATTATATTACCTCAAGCGCTTAAATTAGTAATACCCGGGATAGCAAATACTCTCCTGGCCTTAGTAAAAGATACACCTTTAATTTTTGTGGTGGGGTTGATGGAATTAGCTGGTATGATAGGTTTAGCAAAAACTAATCCAAAATGGTTAGGTATGGCTATGGAGGGATATGTATTTGCCGGTTTAGTTTTTTGGATAATATGTTATGCAATGAGTAGATACAGTCAAAATTTAGAAAAAAAGTTAAGTACTGAGAGATAAAATGGGAAAAATTATAGAGTTAAAAAAAGTAAATAAATGGTTCGATAAATTTCAGGTCCTAAAAGATATTGATCTTGAAGTTGCTTCACAAGAAAAAATAGTTATATGTGGCCCATCAGGGTCAGGAAAATCAACTTTAATTAGATGTATTAATAGATTAGAAGAGCATCAAAAAGGAAACATTATCGTTGATGGCACGGAATTAGCAGAGAACACTAAAAATATTGAAAAAATAAGAGCTGAAGTTGGAATGGTTTTTCAGCAGTTTAATTTATTCCCACATCTTTCTATTTTAGATAACTGTACCTTGGCACCAATTTGGGTAAAAAAATTACCTAAAAAAGAAGCTGAAGAAGTTGCAATGAAAAATTTAACTAGAGTTCAAATAGATGACCAAGCTAATAAATTTCCTGGTCAACTTTCAGGAGGTCAACAACAAAGAGCAGCGATAGCAAGAGCACTTTGCATGGAACCAAAAATCATGTTATTTGATGAACCTACTTCTGCATTAGATCCAGAAATGATTAAAGAAGTTTTAGATGTAATGGTCGATCTTGCAAAAGGTGGAATGACTATGATAGTGGTTACTCACGAAATGGGTTTTGCCAAAGAGGTTGCTGATTATATGATTTTTATGGATGAAGGTAAAATAGTTGAAAGAGCAAAAACAAAAGAATTTTTTGAAAATCCAAAATCAGATCGAACTAAACTATTTTTAAGTCAAATATTATAGCCATTTTGGTATCGGCAAATTTTTACTTTTTAAAAATTCTTTATTAAAAATTTTACTTGCATATCTTTTCCCATGATCACAAAGTATAGTAACTATAGTTTTTCCAGGACCCATTTTTTTTGCAAGTTTAATAGCACCAGCGATATTAATACCGGAGGATCCACCTAGTATAATTTTTTGCTTTTCAATTAAATCATAAACTATATTTAAAGCCTCTGTATCATCTGTTTGAAAAGCATCATCAACTAATGCTTTCTCAAAATTTTTAGTAATTCTAGCAGTACCAATTCCTTCTGTTATCGAATTGCCTGAGCTTTCTAATTTATTATTCTTAATATGAGAGAATAGCGAAGAGCCCATGGGATCTGACAAAGCAATCTTTATATCTTTGTTCTTATTTTTTAGTCCTATAGATACACCAGCTAAAGTTCCGCCTGTGCCAACTGCGCAAGTAAAACCATCAATCGAACCAGCGGTTTGGTTCCAAATCTCTTCTGCAGTAGTTTTGATATGAGCGTCAGTATTAACAATATTATCAAACTGGTTAGCCCAGTATACTCCTCTCTTACTTTTTTTATTTAAATCTTCGGCGATTTGTTTTGATTTTTTAATATAATTTTTTGGGTTAGAATATGGCACAGCATCAACTTCAATTAATTCCGCACCTAATTTTTTAAGTATCTCTTTTTTTTCGATTGATTGTGTATTTGGAATTACTATCTTTAGTTTTAGGTCATATTCTTTACATACTATAGCTAAACCTATTCCAGTATTTCCAGCTGTTCCTTCTACAATAGTGCCCCCTTTTGAAATAAGTTTTCTTTTAATTGCATCTTTCACAATAAATAATGCAGCTCTATCTTTTACTGACTCTCCAGGGTTAAAATATTCAGCCTTTCCATAAATATTGCAACCAGTCAATTCTGAGGCTTGTTTTAGTCTTATTAATGGTGTATTTCCAATTTGAGATATTACTGAATTAGTTTCCATATCATTAAATATATGAAAAGATATTTACTTTCAATTGTTTTGGCATTCACAATGTCCTTTAAAATTAATGCTCATGTAGATCATTATACAAAATATAATTATTTAGAGTATGAACTGTTTAGAAACAACAAATCAATCGGTTATCACAAATATAATTTTAAAAGAAACGGATCTAGCCTGATTATAGAGAATGAGGTCAAATTTACGATTACAAAACTAGGAATAGATCTTTATAAATATTATGCAAAAGGACTAGAAAAGTATGAAAATGGAGTTTTTTCAGGCTTTGAGTCAGAGACTAATCAAAATAAAAAAGAGAAATATGTTAATATTACAATCGATGCAACTGATAAAGACTTAATTATTGATGGTTCTTCTTTTAAAGGTAAGGCTGATAAAGATTTGATTATTGGGACTTGGTGGAATCACGAAATTGTTCAAAAGAAAGCCCAAATTAGTGCAGTTTCAGGAAGAATAATTGAGCAAAAAGTGGAGTTTATAGGTAAAGAAGATGTAAAGATAGGAGATAAAACTTACAAAACTCTTCGTTTTAATTTTAGTTCATCTGACCCAAGTTTATCAAAAGATAAAAAACTTAACACAGATATTTGGTATGAAGAAAACACTTTTCTTTGGGTTAAGGCAGCCTTCGACAAGACAGGATATTGGGAATATAGGCTTAAAAAAGTAAAATAATTAAAATTTAATCTTCATTTTTTTCATTTAGTCAATACTAAATATATGTTTTTTTGGCTTATCTGAC
This sequence comes from uncultured Pelagibacteraceae bacterium, assembly GCA_902578315.1. Classification (GTDB taxonomy): domain Bacteria; phylum Pseudomonadota; class Alphaproteobacteria; order Pelagibacterales; family Pelagibacteraceae; genus Pelagilacustribacter. Next base: position 4,741 of record CACHCL010000005.1, on the reverse strand, counting down.
CCCCCAAAAAAAAAAATTATTGGTATTGCCAAAGAGTTCATTTTGAGGTTTTATTAACTAAAATTTAGGGATCAATATGGAAGAAAATTTCAATGTTCATTTAGGAAAGAAATTAAGAATGCGAAGATTGTCCTTGGGACTTACACAGACTAAAGTTGCTCAAGCCATAAACGTTACATTTCAACAAATTCAAAAGTACGAAAAAGGCACGAACGGTGTAAGTTCGAATAGATTAATGCAGTTATCTCAATTTTTAAAAGTTCCAATTATATATTTTTTTGAAGACTACAGAGAGTTTAAAGATGTTAGTGGAAACGATGAAACTAACGATGATCTGAATTATTCTTTTTTAAGCAGAACTTTTTCATCTTTATCAAGAGTACAAAAAGAAAAAATATTACAAATTTTAAATAATACTTCAAAATTTGAGAAAGTTGGCTAATTGGCTCCTCGGGCAGGACTCGAACCTGCGACCAATTGATTAACAGTCAACTGCTCTACCAACTGAGCTACCGAGGAATAATTTGCAACATACTTTTTTTAGTAGAATAAAACAACCGAAAATTTTGGAGGCCACGCCCAGAATCGAACTGGGATAAAAGGATTTGCAATCCTCTGCGTAACCATTCCGCCACGTGGCCAATCTTTCAGATAAAAAAATGACGTGAATCATATTTTTAATCTATTCTTATTATTATTAAATAAATATATCTTATTTTTTGGTAAGTAAATTGTAATATTTTTATCTTTAATATTTTTATTGGTTTTTATTCTTATTTCTGTGTCATTTAAATGTGAATATACAATTTTTTCTGCGCCTAAATTTTCAATAAGATCGACACTAATATCGATTGATATTTCACTATTTTTTTCTAATGAGACGTCTTCAGGTCTTATACCTATATAAAAATTTTCATCAAATTTAAAGTTTTCTAATTTAATTTCTTTATTCATTAATTTAAAAGTATTTTTATTAATAATATCTTTAGCTTTAATCTCAAAAATATTGATTTTAGGATTTCCAATAAATTCAGCCACAAAAATATTTTTTGGGTTCTTATAGATATTTTCTGGACTATCAAACTGTTCGATTTTTCCATTGTTCATAACTACAATTTTGTCGGCTAAAGTCATAGCTTCAATTTGGTCATGAGTTACATAAACGATATTGCTTTTTAACTTTTTGTGTAATTTAGAAATTTCAACTCTCATATCTGACCTTAGAGCTGCATCAAGATTGGAAAGTGGCTCATCAAATAAAAATAATTTGGGATTTCTTGTAATTGCTCTTCCAATAGCAACCCTTTGTCTTTGTCCGCCTGAAAGCTCTTTTGGCCTTCTGTCAAGAAGCTGCTCAATTTTTAAGATTTTTGCAGCCTCAATTACTTTATCTTTAATTAGATTTTTAGGAATTTTTTCTGACTTTAAACCAAAAGCAATATTCTGATAAACATTCATATGGGGATATAAAGCGTAAGATTGGAAAACCATTGCGATCTGTCTTTTTGAAGGCAATAAATCATTTAACAGATTATTTTCTAATAGAATTTTCCCGCTATCGATTTTTTCCAACCCAGCTACCATTCTTAGTAGCGTAGATTTTCCACAACCGGATGGACCTAACAATACTATAAATTTTCCTTTTTCAACCTCTAGGTTAAATTTACTAATTACATTGTTTTCACCAAAAGATTTATCAATATCTTCAAATTTTAAAAAAGCCATAATTCAAAAATTTTTAATTTTATTAATTTTATCAAACCCAATATGCATTTAATCATAGAAGTTTCATTACCTTATTGTTAAACTTAATCCATTATTTAAATAATTAATAGGAGGAAAAATGAGAAAAATTATAGCCTTCATTTTTGCTTTAACTTTAACGTCTAATAGTTTTGCTGACATTACTTTTTGGACTACAGAAGTTCAACCCGCAAGAATGGAAAAACAAATGGAAATGGCTAAATCATTTGAGTCCAAAACTGGAATAAAAGTCGAAGTTATACCTGTTGAGGAAAAAGATTTAGGATCAAGAGCTACTGCTGCAGCAGCTGCAGGAAATCTTCCAGATGTAATTTATCACACACTTCAATATGTTTTACCTTGGGCTGAAGCAGGTATCCTTGATGTAAATGCTAATAATGATGTTGTTAAAAGTTTAGGAAAAAAAACTTTTGCTCCAGGAGCATTGAACATGGCAAAAAAGGGTGGAAAAATTGCTGCTGTACCAGTTGATGGATGGACACAAATGGTAGTTTATAGGAAAGACTTATTTAAACAAGCAGGTCTTGAACCGCCAACAAGTTATGAAAATATAACTAAAGCTGTAAAAGTCCTTTCAGGTGGAGACATGTTTGGATTTGTAGCTGCAACTAAAACTGATGAAAACTTTATGAGCCAAGTTCTTGAACATGTTCTTTTAGCAAATGGTGTTAACTTTGTTAAAAAGGGTGGAACAAAAAAACAAGGAAAAGCTCTTAAAAATTCTTTAGAGTTTTATAAAGTTATAGCTAAAGCAAGTCCTCCAGGAGAACTATTTTGGAAACAATCGAGAGAGCTATACTTTGCTGGCAAAACTCCAATGATAATTTGGTCACCATTTATTATGGATGAATTAGCTGGACTAAGAGACTCAGCTCCACCAACAATTAACAGCGATCCAACATCACCTGAACTCGCTTCTAAAACTGGTTTCATAACGAATTTTAGTGGACCAAATAATAAGAAAGGTGCTGCATGGGCAGACTTAAGATATTTCGGTATTACAGCTGATGCAGATACTGATGAAGCTAAAAAGTTTGTTGAGTATTCTATGGACGAAGGTTACACAAGCACGTTAGCAATCGCTCCTGAGGGCAAATTTCCTGTAAGAAGAGGAAATTCTTCAGATCCTGCTGCGTTTACGAAAGCTTGGAGTAAATTACCAGTTGGTGTAGATAGAAAAAAACCATTAACTGAACTTTATTCACCTGATGTAATCAATAACATTGTTGCTGGATTAGATACTGCAAACAGATGGGGTGTAAAAGAAGGGGAGCTTTCTAGAGCATCAAAAATAATCAATGCCCAATTCTTGAATAGAATTACAAGAGAATACATTGATGACCAAATAACTGTTGATGAGGCAGTAAAAAAAATTAACGCAGAATTAGCAAAATTCTAGCAAATTTATTTCTTAAAAGCGGATAATAGGTTATTATTCGCTTTTAAATGAGTTCCACATTATCAAAAATAGAAAAAAGGACTGCATATACACTTCTTTTACCTGCTGTATGCCTGGTATTTGCAATAATTTTATTTCCAATTTTTACAAACGTCTGGATTAGTTTCAAAGAAGTTGGACTTAAAGATATAAGAATTCCCGAGCCTAGGGCAAAAAAAATTGTAAAAAATATACAAGATAGCAATTCTGAATTAAAAATTATCTATAAATTAAGAAATAGTTCTTTAATCCAAGATATTAGAGAAGTTAAATTTTCAGATAAATTACCTAAAAATGTTGAACCAGTTAACTTGGACAAAAGATGTGAATTTAAGTCACAAAAAGTTAAATGTTTTTTTGGAAATTGGGAGGCAGGCTATCGTGAAAATTTCGAAATTTTTGTTAAAGATGTGAATAACAATGCTATTAACATTAAATACGTTAAATCTAATAAGCCAGATTTGAATGGAAAATCAAATAATATCTTATTGACAACTGATTTTACTTTCAAAAATTTTAAAAATGTTTTCATAAATAACAATTTTGTTGAGCTTTTAATGACAACTTTTTACTTTACTTTTTTTGGAACACTTGGAGCTATTTTACTTGGCATATTCGCTGCCCAACTTGTAAATCAAAAATTTTATGGAAGAACTTTTATGCGAAGTATACTGCTTTTTCCCTATGTAGGACCTGTGGTTGCTTTGGCTTATACTTGGACTTTACTCTTAGATCCTAATAGCGGTACGATAAATTCTCTTCTTGTTAATTACGGAGTCATTGAAAAACCTATAAATTTACTTGGACAAAAGTATTTAATTATTAATATTTTAGGATTTGAGCTGAAACTTAGATTAGCATTGACAACAGTTATATTTTTTGAGATTTGGCGATATTTTCCTTTAGCTTTTTTATTTATATTAGCTAGACTACAAGCTATTCCAAAGGATCTTTATGAGGCCGCGGATGTAGATGGTGCTGGGCCATTTAGAAAATTCTTTTATATTACTCTTCCACAAATTACAGCAATTTTATCAATATTATTCATGATTAGATTTATTTGGAACTTTAATAAATTTGAAGATATATTTTTGTTAACAGGAGGTGCTTCGGGTACTTTAACGTTACCAATAAGTGTGTATCAACAAGGATTTGCAGTATCAAATATTGGCATGGGCTCAGCAGTTTCAATAGTAATCGTATTATTATTAATAACTTTTATGATTATTTATTTCAAATTAATTGGAAAAAAGGCAAATGAAATTTAAATCTTTAATAATAACTTTACTTGCATCATCAATTTTTCTTACAATAATAATTTGTATATGGAAAATATTAGCAACTTTGCAAGGTTTAAGTTTTACAAATCTTAACTTTAATCTAAATCTATTATTATCACTCGGATTAGTTATAACTTGTATATTTATTGGAAAAAAGTTTAACCATAATTTAAAAATTTTTACAATATCCTTATTATTTACAATTTTTTATACATTTTTAAATGAAAACTCCCCTATGTGGTTTTCAGTAGGTATTTTT
>CACHCL010000004.1:100000-103885 GCA_902578315.1 uncultured Pelagibacteraceae bacterium | reverse complement strand
TATATTTTCACGTGTTACTTTTTCACCTTTTAAAATTTTTTTACTCACATAAATTGATCTTCTTCCTTTAAAATTTTTCTTTGAACTTTTTGATAATATATATTTTTTTTTGCCTTTAACTTTGTTTACATTCCTTATATCTGATATTAAATTTTTAAAATCTTTTTCTGAAATAGAAAAAAAAGAGTCTAGAGTCTTTTTATTGTCATTTAAATTTAAATGTTTTTCAATAAGAACAGATCCAAGTGTAACAGCCACTATTGAGGAAACACTTGAAGTAGTATGATCAGAATAGCCTACTTGAACATTGAACTTATTTTTAAGATATTTTAAATTTTGTAAATTTCCTTCTTCTAAAGGTGATGGATAGGCAGTATTACATTTTAATAAAATAATTTTTTTATTATACTTTTTTACTGTTTTTAAGGCTAAAAAAATATCTTTTTCTTCAGCCAAGCCAGTTGAGATAATAATTGGCTTTTTTGTTTTTGCAACCTTTTCTAGAAGAGGAATATGAGTGATTTCTGGAGATGCAATTTTGTATGCTGGACAATTAATTTTTTCAAGAAAATCTACCGCACTTTCATCAAACGGGCTTGAAAAGATCTCTATCCCAATTTTTTTTGCAAATAGAAATAATTTTTTGTGCCAACTCCAAGGTGTAGTTGCTTTTTTGTAAATGTTAAAAAAAGTATTAAATTTTTTCCATTTACTTTTTTTACTTAAGTGACTCATTACAAAGTCTTTATTTTTAGATTTAAGAGTAATTGTTTGAGGAGTGAATGTTTGTAGTTTTATTGCATCCGCCCCACAATTTTTTGCAGCAAGTATAATTTTCTTTGCTCTACTAAAACTTCCATTATGATTAGCTGACATCTCAGCGACAACAAATGTTCTGCCTTCTTCAATTTTTTTTTTACCTATTTTAATCATTTTCTGTTGCCTCGAGTTGTAAATTTGCAACTTTGAATCCTTGGTCTTCAATAATAAAGGTTTTATTTAATTTATACTTTGTAAATTTTTTTATTGTATCCTTAATTAAATTTTTATGGAAAGGTTTGTCAAAAGGTATCCTTTTATAAAACTTTTTCTTACCTTTTTGTATAGCTACCTCATCACTAAAATTAAGGGAAAAAATAACTGATCCTTTTGTACCAAAAATTTCGAATAGATCTTGTGTTTTATTGACTACTGACGACCATGAAGCTTGACCAATAATTTTATTTTTAAGTTCTATATTTGATACCAAAGTTTCTTCAACTTTATAAAAGTTTAATCGATTATTTTTTATTGTTTGAATTTTTTTTATGTCTGAGATTAAATATGAAATCATATCAATTGCATGCGCCCCCATATCTAAGAAATTTCCTCCACCGCTAATTTTCTTTTGAAATCGCCACGGTAAATTTTTCATGTTTTTTTTTGGTTTAAATGGAGCAGTAGGATGAGTCTCTGGTGAATGAAATAGTCTGTAATTAAAAGTAATAATCTTCCCTAACTCACCTTTTTCTAGAATCTTTTTTATAAATTTAAACCTAGTTAAATACCTTCTATAAAAAGACGTAATTAGTGAAATTTTATTTCTTTTACAAATTTTATAAATGTAGTTTAATTCTTTTTTTGAAAGTGCAAGAGGCTTCTCACATAATATAAATTTTTTTTTCTTACTAAACTTCTTAATGTATCCAGCGTGCAAGTTGGGTGGCGTCGCAATATAAACAGAATTAACAGTATTATCTCTGAGAATTTCTGATACTGATTTTGCAACTTTTCCGTAATTATATTTTTTATTTAGTTTAGTCGCTTCTTTTGTATTTTTAGAAAAAATATATTTTACTTTTGAAATACCTTTTTTTTCAAAAGAATTTCCAACCAGTCTATTAACAACATCACCTGACCCGATTATAGCCCAATTTAACATTATGCCTTTTCTTTTTTTTTAGCGAGTTAACAAAATTTATTATACCTTGTTCTAAACTAATTCTAGATTTCAAAAAAGGGTAATTGTAATTTGTTTTAAGTGGACCTCTTATAGTGCTATCATTTGACCATGGATAGATACCCTTTTTAAAAATAACTTTTTTATTTTTAAAAATGTTATTGAAAACTTTACTTAAATAAAAATTATTATAATTTTTGCCAGATCCAAAATGAAGCACAGGTTTTGGAAATATTTTTAACTTAATCATTTTTTCCAAAGTTTCACAAATATCGTCTATATAAGTGTAAGAAGCTGCAAAACTACCTCCGCTTTTAAATTTAATTATCTTTTTATTTTGAATAAATAACTTGTAAATAATGAAGGGTATTGGTCCTCTTTGAGGAATAATTTTTTTGGTAATTAACGGTGGTCCATAAACCCAGGATACTCTTAGAGCGCACACTCTTTTTTTACTTTTAATAAAAAAAGTCTCTAAGAGTTTTTCACCTAGTCTTTTTGATAATGAATATATGGAATTAGGTGAAGCCCAATTAGTTTCAAAAATTTTTAATTTTGAAGATTTTATATTTTGAAAAACTGAACCTGTACTAATATAGATTAACTTTTTGAAGAGACCGTTCATCTGAGCTTCTAAAAAAAAGTTCAAGCTAAGACAATTTATTTTAATAGTTTTGTTTACATCTTTTTTTGCCAAAGTATTATGAGATACCCCAGCCGCAAATATACATTCTTGAATTTTGTATTTTTTTAGTATTTTTTTAATTTGATCTTTATTTTCAAGATTGTTCTTAATTAAAGTTACCTTACATGATTTAAGTTTTTTTATTTTTTGGACATTTTTGTTTTTATTATAAACGCCAAATATCTGGTGTCTTAATGAGAGTTTTTCTGCAAGCCTATAACCTATGTGCCCCATCACACCGGTAATCAGAATTTTTCTATTGTTTGTCAATTTTAATAAAGTAGTTTTTTATTTAATAATAAAAAATTAAATCTTAAAATTTAAGTTTAATCTATTAATAAAAATTTTTTTTTATTTTGAAAAGGTTAAAAATTTTTTTCAGTGCATAAATCAAGCCAATCGAGCTATTAGTACTGGTCAGCTGCACGCGTTGCCACGCTTCCACACCCAGCCTATCAACGTAGTGGTCTACTACGGCTCTATAGGAAGAACTAGTTTCAAGGTGGGTTTCCCGCTTAGATGCTTTCAGCGGTTATCCCGTCCATACTTAGCTACCCGGCACTGCAGCTGGCGCTACAACCGGTCCACCAGTGGTATGTTCATCCCGGTCCTCTCGTACTAGGGACAAATCCTTTCAATTCTTCTACACCCATGGCAGATAGGGACCGAACTGTCTCACGACGTTCTGAACCCAGCTCACGTACCACTTTAATTGGCGAACAGCCAAACCCTTGGGACCTGCTCCAGCCCCAGGATGTGATGAGCCGACATCGAGGTGCCAAACACCCTCGTCGATATGGACTCTTGGAGGGTATCAGCCTGTTATCCCCGGCGTACCTTTTATCCGTTGAGCGATGGCCCTTCCACTCAGAACCACCGGATCACTATGACCGTCTTTCGACTCTGCTCGACTTGTCAGTCTCGCAGTCAGGCAGGCTTATGCCATTGCACTCTACGAACGATTTCTGACCGTTCTGAGCCTACCTTCGCACGCCTCCGTTACTATTTGGGAGGCGACCGCCCCAGTCAAACTACCCACCATACAATGTCTTGCAGCCGGATTACGGCATGCAGTTAGATGTCAAGAATAATAAGAGAGGTATTTCACTGGTGACTCCGCTTTAGCTGACGCCAAAACATCAAAGTCTCCCTCCTATGCTAAACATATCATTCCTAACACCAATATAAAGTTGTAGTAAAGGTGCACGGGGTCTTTCCGTCTAACCACGGGAACTCCGCATCTTCACGGAGAATTCAATTT
>CACHCL010000004.1:0-95000 GCA_902578315.1 uncultured Pelagibacteraceae bacterium | reverse complement strand
ATGGAGCAAGACTTTCTTCTTCTTTTGGTATGAGAAAACATCCAATATTGGGTTATAATAAAATGCATCGTGGAACCGACTTCGCTGCACCTAGTGGTACACCAATAATGGCATCGGGCTCGGGAACAATTACGAGAGCAAGATGGTGCGGTGGTGGGGGAAATTGTATAAAAATAAAACATAACTCAACTTATGAAACTATCTATGCCCATATGAAATCATTTGCCAAAGGAATAAAAGAAGGACGAAAAGTTCGACAAGGCCAGATCATTGGTTATGTTGGATCTACAGGTCTATCAACTGGACCACATTTACATTATGAAGTGGTAGTGAATGGAAAAAAAGTTAATTCACAAAAACTCAAGCTACCTTCGGGAAAAATTCTTAAAGGTAAAGCTAGAGAATTGTTTGAGTTAGAAAGAATTAAAATTGATTTAAAACTTTCAAATTTAAGGTAAAAAATTAATTATTTGTTTGCTGCAAATCTTTGTCGTTTTCTTTAATCTCATTTTGAGTTAAATTTGAGTTTGAAGCTTTTGATTTTTCATTAAAGCCTTCTTTTCTCTCATTAAGTTCGTTAAATCTTCTTAAATAATGATCTGCATGTTGAAGATAATTTTGTTGTAAAACAGGATCTCCATTACTTTGTGCATCTTTAGCAAGTTGTTGAAACTTTAACATCGCCTTTTCAACACTGTGAACATTGTTAATGGTCCCATTTCGATTGAAACTCATATTGCCGTTGTTAAAGTTTCCGCTATTATTTGAAACCATTGAAGGGCTTCTTCTCCTAAAATTATTCTTTTGGGTTCTTTGCCTAAAGTTTCTTCTTCTATGATTGTTCATTGTTTATCATTTAATTTTTTGTGATATAAAACATCTAATGTTATCTTTAAAGTCTTTAATAGTCTTTATAATTTTAAAGTTATTTTTTTTTAATATTTCTGATACTTTTAAATGCTGCTTATTACCTATTTCTATAGCCAGCTTTCCATTTAACTTTAAGATATATTTTGCTTTGTAGATAACTTTTTTAACAAGGTCAAGCCCATCTTTACCTCCATCTAGGGCTATTTTGGGTTCGAAATTTTTTACATCATAATCTAAATTTTTTATTTCTCCGCTTTTAATATATGGTGGGTTAGATACAACTAAATCAAATTTCGTATTAAAATAATCAGAAAATGATTTTTTATAAAATTTCGTTTTAAAGTTTACGTTATGTATTTTTGCGTTAATCTTCGCAATTTTTAATGCTTTTTGAGAGATATCCACTCCATCACCGTAAGAATTCTTTAACTCAGTTAATAAACTTATTAATATACATCCACTTCCAGTACCAATATCTAATATATGTATTTTTTTATTTCTAAAAAGTTTGACAAGTTCATAAATCATTAGTTCTGTCTCTGGTCTAGGGATCAATGTAAATTTATTAATGTAAAATAATAAGCTCCAAAATTCTTTTTGCTGTAAAATATATGCAACGGGCTCATAACGTGAACGTCTATGAATAAGCTTCTTAAACTTGTTGATTTGACTAACATTTAATTTTGTATTTTGGTTTAAGATTATCTGTTCTCTATTTTTTTCTAATATCTTTGATAATAAGATCTCAGAGTCTAATTTATGAGATAAAATATTTTTACTAGCTAATTTTTTTGAACCTTGTTTAATTAGTTCTAAAACATTCATTAATTTAAACTTTCCAATTTCAGGCTTTGCTCTTTGAGTCTTAACTCTTGATTCATTTCCTCATGAATTTCACCACTTAAAAATTCATCAAGTTTATGAAGTGTTAAATTAATTCTATGATCAGTTACTCTGCCCTGGGGAAAATTATAAGTTCGAATTCTTTCAGATCTATCTCCTGTACCTATTTGGCTTCTTCTATTGTGAGATCTTTCCAAATCTTTTTTCCTCTTTTCTGCCTCATAAACTCTTGATCTTAAAATTTTAAGAGCTTTAGCTTTATTTTTGTGTTGAGATTTCTCGTCTTGTTGGCTAACTACGACACCGCTTGGAATATGTGTAATTCTCACTGCGCTATCAGTAGTATTGACTGATTGACCTCCTGGTCCGCCAGCTCTGAAAACATCAATTCTTAAGTCAGAATCTTTTATTTTAATATCTACCTCTTCAGCTTCGGGTAAAACTGCTACTGTTGCTGCTGACGTATGAACCCTTCCTTGAGTTTCTGTTTCTGGTATTCTTTGAACTCGATGTACGCCAGACTCATATTTTAAATAAGAATAAATGTCATTCCCATTGACTGAAAAAATAACTTCTTTAAATCCTCCAGCATCACTTTTGGAGATATTAATAATTTCCAATTGCCAATTCTTTTTTGAGCAGACTTTTTCATACATCTTAAATAAATCAGCACAAAATAAAGACGCTTCCAAACCTCCGGTTCCAGCTCTAATCTCTACAATCGCATTTTTATCGTCATCTTCATCTTTAGGAAGAAGAAATATTTTTAAATCATTTTCGTACTTCTCTTTTTTTAATTTTAAGTCTCTAAGATCTTTTTCTGCCATTTCTATTATTTCTTTCTCATTTGCCTTATCTTTTACTAATTCTTCTAAATCTTTTTTCTGATTTTCAAAGTTAAGATAATCTTTTGCGATTGAGATTATATTCTTCAAATTAGAATATTCTTTGGATTTTTTAGCAAACATTTTTGGGTCAATTTTACCTGATGATAGTTCTACCTCCAAATTATCGTACTTAGAGATTAACTCTTTTACTTTCTTTGAAGGAAGCATGATTAATTTTTTTCTTTTACTTTTTCTTCTACTAATTTTACAACTTTTTGTATAATTTCTGAGCTAGCAACTTTTGTGTGTGGAATTCCAGAGATATAAAGTAAATTATTATCTTGCCCCCCTCCAGTTAATCCAATTTCAGTTTGAGTGGCCTCGCCTGGTCCATTCACCACACAACCAATTATTGATAAATTTATAGGTTTTTTTATATGAGATAAACTTTTTTCTAATTGTTTAACTGTTTCTATGACTGGAAAAGCTTGACGTGCGCAAGAAGGACAGGAAATGATATTTACCCCTCTAGATCTAAGACCTAATGATTTTAAAATTTCAAATCCTGCCTTAACTTCATCGACAGGGTCAGAGGAAAGTGAAACTCTTATAGTATCACCAATACCCTCCATCAATAATTGTCCTATTCCAATTGATGATTTAATGCTACCAGTTAAAAGCCCACCTGCCTCAGTAACCCCTAGATGTAAAGGGTAGTTACATTTTTGTGATAATTTTCTATAAGATTTCACTGTAAGAAAAATGTCAGATGATTTTACACTAATCTTAAAATTGAAAAAATCATTATCCTCTAGTAGCTTAATATTATTTTCAGCGCTTTCAACTAATGCTTCTGGACATGGTTCCTTATATTTTTCTAGCAGTTTTTTATCAAGTGAGCCTGCATTAACTCCAATTCGTATTGAACATCCATAATCTTTTGCAACTTTTATAACTTCTTTTACTCTGTCATTTGTGCCAATGTTTCCTGGATTTATTCTTAAACAATTAGCACCCATTTTTGCAGCCTCAATAGCTCTTTTAAAATGGAAATGTATATCAGCGACTAATGGTAGTTTAACTTCTTTTTTAATTTCTTTTAATGCTTTTGTTGAGGCCTCGTCAGGACAAGATACTCTAACTATATCTGCACCGGCCTCCTCTAAAGATTGTATTTGAAGGATAGTTTCTTTGATATCTGTAGTTAAAGTATTAGTCATTGACTGAACACTGATCGGTGAGTCACCTCCCACAATGACATTGCCTACATTGATAGGTCTAGTTTTTTTCCGATTAATAATTCTGTGAGGTCTTACTTCCATTTTAGTCTAATTCAAATACACTGTGTAGTTTTTTAATTGAATGAAGAGTATCTTGTTCATTAATTATAACTGACAACTTTATTTCGGAGGTGGATATTGCCAATATATTTATTTTTTCATCTGCTAATGCCCTGAACATTTTATAAGTTACTCCTGGAGTTGATACCATTCCAGCGCCTACAATTGATACTTTTGCTACTTTATCATTTTTAGTAATTTTTTTATACTCAATTTTTTTATTATTTTTTAATAAATCTATTGTTTTTAAAGCGTCTTCGCTTTTTACTGTGAAAGTAATATCTGTAGTTTTTTGATCAGACGAAATATTTTGTATAACCATGTCCACGTTTATTTGAGCTTCATTTAAAGGTTCAAATACATTTGCCGCAATCCCGGGTTTGTCCTTAACACCAATTACTGTTATTTTTGTCTCATCTTTTGAATAAGCAACTCCTGTGACGCTTTTGTTGTAATCAATGTTTTCCTGATCGAATATTTTTGTTCCATCTCTATTTGTAAAAGTTGATTTTACCTCCAGAGGTATTTTATACATCATTGCAGTTTGCACCGCAGATGCTTGCATTACTTTTGCTCCAAGAGATGACAGTTCCAACATTTCATCATAAGAAATTTTTTCAATTTTTTTTGCAACAGGAATCTTATTTGGATCAGTAGAGAACACTCCATCAACATCGGTAAATATTTCGCAAACATCTGTTTGAAATATTTTGGCAATAGCAACAGCAGTGGCGTCAGATCCTCCACGGCCAATAGTGGTAATATCACCGTTACTCATTATTCCCTGAAATCCGGGAATGACTGCAACTCCTTTATTTTTTAAAAATTCATTAATTTGATTTACATGCATATTTATAATTCTTGCATTTGTGTGCGAACCCTCCGTCAAAATTGGAATTTGCCAATTAAGCCATGATTTAGCATTAATTTTTAAATGTGTTAAGGCACCTGCCAATAAAGCTGAAGTGATTTGTTCGCCAGTAGATAAGAGGACATCAAGTTCTCTATTATTAAATTCATTTGATATATTCTTAGACAAATTTATTAATTCATTAGTTTTTCCAGCCATAGCAGAAACAACAGCTATAATACTATTGCCTTGTTTTGTTTCATTTTCAATAATTTTTGCAACATGTTGGATTCTCTCAATTGAGCCAACTGATGTTCCGCCAAACTTTAACACTTTTTTAATCATTTTTAGAATTTAATATAATAAAATTAGATTTTAATGTAATTTAATAAAATAAATAAAATAATGATATGACTACAATAAATAAAGAAGAAATTCAAAAGTTTTCAGAATTAGCAAGTGAGTGGTGGAACCCTGAGGGTAAATTTAAACCATTGCATATGTTCAACCCAATTAGAATTGAGTACATTTTAGAAAAAATTAAAGACCATTATAGTATAAAAAACCAGAATGGTAATATCCTTAAAGGTTTGAATATATTAGATATTGGATGTGGTGGTGGATTAATAAGTGAACCTATGTGTCGGCTGGGGGCAAATGTGACTGGAATAGATGCATCTGAAAAAAATATCAAAGTTGCAAAATTACATTCTGCTAAAAGTAAACTAAAAATAAACTATCAAATAAAATCACCGGAGCAACTAGATGCCTCTGAAAAATTTGACATAATTTTGAATCTAGAAATTGTTGAACATGTAGACAATGTAAAACTTTACCTAGAATCTTGTAACAGCCTGTTAAAGAATAATGGGTTAATGTTTACAGCGACTCTTAACAGGACAATTGTATCTTATATAAAAGCAATAATTGGTGCTGAGTATATTTTAAGATGGTTGCCAATTGGTACGCATGACTGGAATAAATTTATTAAGCCTGAAGAGCTAGAGCTTTTACTTGCAGAGAATAGCTTCTCAACTAAGGAAGTTAAAGGTCTTGAATTTAATCCATTTCTAAGAAAGTGGAAAAAATCAAATAATCTAACGGTTAATTATATTATTTGTAGCATTAAAAACTAATTATCTTTGTCAACCCAAGGTATAGTCAAAAGATCTATTCCCTCCTCCGCTAATTCCTTCCTCTCCTCATCAGTAGTGGTGCCATAAATAGTCTTTTTTGTTTTTTTATCGTAATAAATTTCTCTCACTTTTTTACTAAAATCTTCACCTACATACTCAAAATTTTTTTCAATAAATTTTCTTATTTGCATAAGTTTATTTTTTTCTTTAAATAATCTCTTTTCATAAATTTTAGGTTCGTTATGTCCACCATTAGTTGCAGAGATCATTGGAGACATTATCGATTTAGTAATTTTTTTTGATGAGCAATATATACACTCAAGTAATTTTTGTTTATTAAGTTTGTCAAATTCTTTGGAGTCGGAAAACCAACTTTCAAACTCATGGTTTTTTTCACATTTTAAGTTATATTTAATCATTGTTAGTTTCTGTAATCTGCATTTATATCTATATAATCATGTGTAAAATCACAAGTGAAACACTTAAAAGCATCATTTCCAAGTTTTAAGTTTACCTCGATTTCTATTGAGTCCCATTGCATATACTCTTTTAATTTTTTTTCATCATAATTTTCAGCAACTTTCCCATTTTCCGCTACCAAAAAGTTCCCAATCTTAACTTTCAATTTTTTTTGATCAATTACCTCTCCAGATTTTCCTATTCCCATTACAATTCTTCCCCAATTAGGATCTTCCCCGGCAACTGCTGTTTTGACAAGAGGAGAATTGGCAATTGAAAAAGCTATATTTTTTGCGCTACTAAGTGTTTTTGCATTTATTACATTAATTGTGATGAACTTTCTTGCCCCTTCTCCATCAACAACTACTTGCTTTGCCAAATTCAGACATAGTTTTTTCAAAGCTAACTCGAACTTTTGAATAACTTTATCATTTAAAGAAAGATTTTGACCAACTTTTAGATGTCTAGTGGAAAAAATCGAAACCATATCATTGGTTGATTGATCACTGTCAACAGTAATTGCATTAAATGAATTTGCAGCTGCTCTTTTTAATAAAGTTTTTAATAAATTTGAATTTATATCTGCATTTGTGAAAATAAAAGATAACATCGTAGCTAGATTTGGTGCTATCATTCCGGATCCTTTGGCTATTCCGCAAATTCTTATTAATTCGTCACCTACTAAAATCTCCTCATAAGCAACTTTTGGTTTTGTGTCTGTCGTCATTATTGCAGACGCAATTTTTAGCCAGTACATTTTATTTTGATCGCTTCTTAATTTATCTACTAAATCTTGTAATCTGTCTTTTATTTTTTCAGCTGGAAATTCTTCGCCGATAACACCTGTTGAAGCAAAAATTAGATCTTTTATTTTTACAGTTTCACTTGTCCCTTTTTTTGATTTTGACTCTTTAATTGTTAATATTCTTGATAAATTTTTCGCTAATAAATCAATGCTTTCTTTTCCTTGTTTTCCAGTAAATGTGTTTGCATTTTTGGTATTAACTAATAGCCCTTTTATAATTTTTTTATGAGAATTATTGTTCCAAGAGATGTATTCAGAAGTAATTGAATTAGTAGTGGTAAGCGTTGCATAATTAGCTCCTTTGCTAAAGTAAAATAATGCCATATCATCTCTCCCATCTCCGTATAAATCTGCAGAAATAGATGCTATTTCAAGGCCATTTATTTGTTTTAAATTTTGAAACTCTCCCATTTTCGATAGTTTAGATTTATCGTTAAGAAAATTTTTAATATTAATTGTCATAATTACTATTTAATTTAAATTATAAATACATATATAGAAGTATAATGAATTTATTTACAAGGACTTTAAGTAAGATATTTAAAAGCTCTAATCAACAAGAATTAGATAATCTTAAAAGTTTAGTTATTGCGATAAATAATAAAGAAAAAGAGCTGCAGTCTTTCTCAGAAAGTGATTTTAGAGAAAAAACAGCTAACCTAAAAAAAAATGTTCAAAATGGTTCTTTAGTAATAGATAAAGTTATACCTGAAAGTTTTGCATTAGTAAGAGAAGCGGCAAAAAGAACATTAGGAGAAAGACATTATGACGTTCAGCTGGCTGGAGGGTTGGTTCTTCATAACGGAAAAATTGCAGAAATGAAAACTGGTGAAGGTAAAACCTTAGTTTCAACCTTACCTGCTTATTTGAATTCACTTTCTGGCAAAGGTGTACACATTGTAACAGTAAATGATTATTTGGCTAAAAGAGATTCTGAATGGATGGGAAAAATTTATGATTTTTTAGGCATTTCTACAGGTTGTATTACAAATAATTTAAACGACCTTGAGAGAAAAAAAAACTATGCTTGCGATATAACTTATGCAACTAACAATGAGCTTGGATTTGACTATTTGAGAGATAATATGAAGTACGAAATTAATGAGATGGTTCAAAAAAGTCACAATTTTTGTATAGTTGATGAAGTTGATAGCATACTTATAGATGAGTCTAGAACTCCCTTAATAATCTCAGGCAAATTTGAAGATAAAAATACTCTTTACTCTGTTGCAAATAATTTCATAAATTTTTTACAAAAGAATGATTATGAACTAGATGAAAAAAATAAAAATGTAATACTTACAGATAAAGGTGTAGACAAAATTGAAAAACTTGCAATTCAAAAAAATATTTTAAAAAATAATAATTTTTATGACCCTGCAAACCTAGATCTTGTGCATCACACTAACCAAGCTTTAAAAGCTAATCTAATTTTTAAAAAAGATACAGACTATATTGTTAAAGATCAAAAAGTTCAGATCATTGATGAATTTACTGGAAGAGTGTTAGAGGGAAGAAGGTTTTCAGATGGTTTACACCAGGCTATTGAGGCAAAAGAAAATGTAACAATTCAAGAGGAAAATCAAACACTTGCCTCTATAACTTATCAAAATTATTTTAGGCTTTATGATAAATTAGCCGGAATGACTGGTACTGCAATGACAGAGTCAGAAGAGTTTTACGATATTTATAAACTAAATGTTGTCACAATTCCAACTAATAAAGAAATGTTACGTAAAGACTTTAATGACAAAATATTCAGATCTGAAAAAGAAAAGTATAACGCAATAACAAATAAAATTATTGAATGTAACCTAAAAGGACAGCCAGTTTTAGTTGGGACAACAAGCATAGAAAAATCTGAAAAAATTTCTGAGATTTTGAGTCAAAAAAAAGTAAAACATAATGTTCTTAACGCTAAACAACATGAAAAAGAGGCTAAAATAATCGCAGAGGCAGGCAAAATAAGTGCGGTTACTATTGCCACTAACATGGCAGGAAGAGGAACAGATATAAAATTAGGCGGAAATAAAGATTTTGTTGAGGAAGGAGTTCAAAACGATGTTGGTTTATATGAAAAAAATGAAAAACAGGTGAAAGATTTAGGTGGTCTTTTTATTATTGGTACAGAAAGACATGAAAGTAGAAGAATCGATAATCAATTAAGAGGTAGATCTGGTAGACAAGGAGACCCGGGTTCAACAATATTTTATATAAGTTTGGAAGACGAGTTAATGAGAATATTTGGTGGCAGCTCAATTGATGGTATGCTTAAAAAACTTGGGCTAAAAGAGAATGAGTCAATTGATCATCCTTGGATAAATAAAGCGATGGAGAGAGCACAAAAAAAAGTAGAAAGTAGAAATTTTGACATTAGAAAAACTTTAATAAAATTTGATGATGTGATGAATGATCAAAGACAAGTAATTTTCTCCCAAAGACTAAAGGTTTTAAAAGAGGATAGTATAAGCTTGATTATAGAGGATTTTTTTGAAGAATTGATGCAAAAATTTGGAATTATTAATGATAATTTTAAAAAATCTAATGATGAAAAATATATTACAGAAATTAAAAATATCACAGGAAATTCTCTGAATGATGAACAATTAAAAAATTTAATGTATAGCACTAAGGAAGAATTCCTAAACAAATTAAAAGATTTATTTGCAAAAAAGAAAAATTCAAGAATTGAAATATTAGGAGTTGACCAAAACAAAATTTTAGAAAAGAAAATTTTCTTACAAATAATAGATTTTTCATGGAGATCTCATCTTCAATATCTAGAGCAGTTAAGACAAGTAATAGGTTTAAGACAGTACGGTCAAAAAGATCCATTATCAGAATTTAAAAAAGAGGCTTTTGTTTTATTTGAGAGTTTACTTGAAAAAATTAAAAATGATTTAATTAAATTATTATTTAATTTAAATATAGTCGTTTCCCCTAATGAAAACAAAGATGACAATAAAGACGCAGACAGAGGAGAAATGAATGTTAAAAAGACTGGAAGAAATGAGAAATGCCCTTGTGGTTCGGGAAAAAAGTTTAAACACTGCCACGGAAATATATAACTAAATTTTTTTAAATGCTTCGAGCGCTTTTGTTCTTGCATCCTCATGTACTACAATTGGATGTGGATATTGTTTACCTATTTTAAGTATTTTTTCATTATTAAGCTCCCATGGTTTATGAATAAATTTTTTAGGAACATTCCTTAATTCAGGTATCCATTTTTTTACATAAGATCCATCTTTATCAAACTTTTCGCCTTGTAGAATTGGATTAAAAATTCTGAAATATGGCGCTGCATCTGCTCCACAACCTGCTACCCACTGCCAACCTGATACATTATTTGCTTCATTGTAATCTAATAAACAATTTTTAAAATATTTTTCTCCCTCTGTCCAATTTATAAGTAAATGCTTAACTAGAAATGAACCGACGATCATTCTTACTCTGTTGTGCATCCAACCAACTGAATATAATTCTCTCATACCAGCATCAACAATTGGATACCCGGTAAGACCTTTTTTCCAAGCAGATAAAAATTTTACATTTTGTTTCCAAGGAAATTTATCAAATTTTTTTGAATAATTACGGTGAAGCATATGAGGAAAGTAATTTATTAATGAGTGATTGAATTCCCTCCATCCAATTTCAGCTAAGTACTTATCAACACCACTCCTTTTAATTTTTGAACATTCTTCCCATATCGTTTCTACATGTATCTGTCCATGTTTTATAAATGGAGACAATTTTGAAGTTCCTTCAATATTAGGAAAATTTCTTCCTTCTGAGTAACTCTCAATTCTTTCATTAATAAAATTTTTAAGCTGTTCTAAAGCGTTATCCTCACTTGGATCCCAATATTTTTCAAATTTTTTATACCAATTGCGTTTTGGATAAATTTTATTTTCACTAATTGCATTTTTAAAAAAAGAAATTTTTTTTCTGCACTTGGAGACTTTTTTGTTTTTTGAAGGAACTTTGTCTAGGAAAAATTTTTCTGCATTTTTCCAAAAAGGAGTAAAAACTTTAAAAGGTGTACCATCACCTTTCTTAATTTCATTAAATTCATTTAATATATTACCTTTAAAAATATTAAATTCGATTTTATTCTTTTTCAAGTTAGAAATTAAATATTTGTCAAATTGTAGATATTTCGGCTCGTATGTCTTATTCCAATAAATTGAAAAATTTTTTTTTAAAAATAAATTATCAAAAAAAGATTTATAATTTTCGACTTCTATGATCTCAAGATTAATTTTATATTCATCAAGCTTATTCTTAAAATTTTTTAAAGATTTACTGATCCACCATTTTTGTGCTTCTTGATTTTCAAATTTTTTTTTCTTATATAAGTAAAAAACTACTACTTCTTCGTGGTTTTTAGAAGCGGTTGATAAACCTAGATTTTTTGAAATTCTGAAATCTTCTTTGAGCCAAAAAAGTCCAATATTATTTTTCATAACATTTAATAACAAATTTAATTATTTATAATAGTTTAAAAAACGTCTCATAAAAGTTCACATGAAACCTTGTTTAATGTATTATTTACTATGTATTTAATCAAAAAAATCTTTTCGGTTTCTTGTTTAGCATTATCCGTATTTATTATTACGTATGTTTTTTACAAATCCCAAATTTATTGGAATGGTGAAAATAATTCTTATTACTTATTTTATCATGTTGCATCAATAGGTTTTTTTATTTTCTCAGTTTTACTTTTTCTTTTAAAAGGAGAGGCAAAAACTTATTTGATAATTTTGGTTATAAGTTCTTTTTTATCAATATATTTGGTTGAGGTTTATCTTATTTATAAGAGTGAAATAATTGAGCAAAAAAGAATAGAACTCAAAAAAAAAATTTATAAGGATCAAACTGGGGATGATTACGACACCAGAGACGTATTTGAAGTATATAACAACTTAAAAGATAAAGATAAAAATATTGTAGTTGGTTCATATCCTAGAGCTAACATAAATTATTTTAATCAAAATAATGAAATTTTTTTCCCTTTATCAGGTATTTCAAATACTGATACAATCTACTGCAACGAAAATGGTTATATGTCTATTGATCAAACTGATAGGTTTGGTTTTAATAATCCGGATAAAGAATGGGACAGTAAAGTAATTGATTATTTAATAATAGGAGACTCACTTGCTCAAGGTGCATGTGTAAATAGACCAAATGATATCACGTCAGCAATGAGGAGTATTTCAAATAAAAATGCAATTAACTTAGGCTATGGAGGTAATGGACCCTTAATTGAATATGCCACATTAAAAGAGTATTTATCTCCAAAAGTCAAAAATATTTTTTGGCTATATTCTGAGTGGAATGATCTTGAAAATATAGAAACAGAAAAACAATCAAAAATATTAAAAAAATATTTGCAAGATGAAAATTTCTCACAAAATTTAAAGTCTAAACAATCTGAAATAAATAAGATTACTCTTAAAATTATTGAAAAAGAAAAGGAAAAAAAAATTGATTTAAGTAAAAACTTTCAATTATTCAAAATTAAAAATTTTATCAAACTTAGAAAAGTAAGAACAGTTTTAAATAAATATTTACCAGAAGAATATCAGCCTAAATTACAAGCTCCCAAAAAATTACAAGATGATTTTAAAAAAATTATGATTTTAGTAAAAAACTTAGCGAAAAAAAATAATTCAAATTTATATTTTGTGTATATGCCCGAATATAACAGATATTTAGATAATTATAACGAAGATACTTTTTTAGTAGTAAAAAATATAATAAATGAAATAGGCATTCCTTTTGTAGATATAAATAAAGAAGTTTTTGAAAAAGAAAAAAACCCACTTAAATTATTTCCTTTTGAAATGCCAGGGCACTATAACTCTGAAGGTTATAAAAAAATAAGCAATGTGCTTTATAAGATTAGTAGATAAATATTCAAAATTTTTTTAGTGGTGGCCTTGGTAAGAATCGCACTTACGACACATACCTTTTCAGGGTACTGCTCTACTACTGAGCTACAAGGCCTAAAATCTAAAAGTGATCCTACCTTTAGTTAAATCATATGGGGTCATTTCAACCATCACATTATCACCTGCAAGCACTCTTATTCTATTCTTTCTAAGTTTTCCAGCTGTATGAGCTAAAATTTCGTGGTTATTTTCCAATTTAACTCTAAACATTGCGTTCGGCAACAACTCGGTCACTTTTCCCTTAAATTCTAATGTTTCTTGTTTAGCCAATTAAGTTTCCTTCTTGAGTCTAATTTTAACCGAGTTAGCGTGCCCTTCTAAGTTTTCGTGCATTGCTAAATTTATAACTAAAGGACCTAATCTTTCAATACCTGTTTTTGATATTTTTATTAAAGAATGTCGTTTTAAAAAATCGTTTACTGACAATCCAGACGAAAATTTAGCCGAACCTGAAGTTGGCAAAACATGATTTGGACCAGCCATATAATCACCTATCGCTTCTGGTGAAAATTTGCCTATAAAAATAGATCCTGCATTTTTTATTCTGTTAATCATTTTTTTATATCCTTTGAAATTAATTTCTAAGTGCTCTGGTGCAATTAAATTAATTACTTCAATAATTTTGGATTGACTAGAGGCATAAATTGCTAGTCCAAAATTTTTTATGCTCTTTGATGCTATATTTTTTTTTGGTAAATTCTCTAATTGTAATCTCAAATAAAAATTTACAGATTTTATAAGTTTTTTATCATTTGTTATTAAAATTGATTGAGCATATATATCATGCTCAGCTTGAGCAATTAAATCTGAAGCTATCCATTTTGGATTAGAATTTTTATCGGCTACTATACTCACCTCTGAGGGACCGGCAATCATATCAATTCCTACATCCCCGAAGACTTCTTTCTTGGCTGTGGCCACATAGGAGTTTCCTGGACCAACAATTTTATCAACTTTTTTAAAAGTTTTTGTGCCATAAGTTAAAGCAGCTATAGAATGTGCGCCTCCAGTTTTATATATTTGCTTTACTCCACATTTTTTGGCTGCATAGATTATTGCTGGATTTACAACCTTTCCTAACGCAGGTGTTGTAAGATATATTTCTTTAACTCCTGCAACTAACGCAGGTATACAATTCATTAAAACTGTACTTGGATAACTTGCAGCTCCTCCTGGCACATAAACTCCAACTCTTTCAATAGGAAGGTATTTATATTCAAGTTCATTTTTAAGTTTATCCCTGTATTTAAACGGTAAAAATTTTTGCTTTAAGTGAAACTGTTTAATTCTAGTGAAAGCAGTATCAATTGATTTTTTTAATTTTTTATTAATTTTTTTTGAAATTTGATTAATTTCTTTTTTAGAAAAAATAATTTTTGATTCAGTGTTTTGAATTTTCGAGAATTTTTTTTCAAACTTTATAACGGCTTTATCGCCTTGTCTTTTTACTGTTGAGACAATTTTTTTTACAATAGTTGTATTACTTTGTTGAGTTAATTTTCTTGAACTGAGAATTAAGTCTAATTTTTTCAAAGAGCCTTTTTTGTTAGCGTCAAAAAATTTTAACATCATATGTCCCTGTGCTTAGGCATATTTTTTGTATCCCAAGCTTCTCCTTGATCATCTAAAGTAACATCAATAACTTCTGAAATAACTTTGATCATCGAATTTCCAGAAAAAACAAGTTTCATTTCGTAGTTATTATCAGGCATTTGAATAGTTTCAATAGTAAGAAAATCCAAAAATTTACTTTTTTCCATTTGACTTATATTTTTAGAGTAAACTTTAACAATATTGTCAAATTTAAGTACCGACTTTATTCTTTTATTTTTTCTAAATACACCTTTTTCAACGTCCTCCCACATAAATCTGTTAAGTTGCATTAGAAAAATTTTATTCTTTTCCAAATTAGCAATATCTGAAATATTTACAATAGCATCCTGTAAATAAGCTGAAACAACTCTGAGATCATCTTTAGTTCTAGCAATTAATTTTAGATTTTTTGGTTTCATTTAGACTCTTTTTATTTCTGCATTACATTTTTTAAGTTTAGTTTCTAAAGACTCATATCCGCGGTCTAAATGATAAATCCTATTTATAATAGTTCTATTTTCTGCAATTAATCCAGCTAAAACCAAACTTACTGAAGCCCTAAGGTCAGTTGCCATCACTTCTGCGCCATTAAGACTTGATGTACCAAAAATATGTGCTGTTTTATTTCTAATTTTTATTTTAGCACCCATTCTTCTCAATTCAGGAATATGCATAAATCTATTTTCAAATATATTTTCTTTAATTTTGGACATACCATCTGCTTGTGTCATCAAAACCATTAATTGAGCTTGCAGATCTGTAGGAAAACCAGGATAAGGTTTTGTAGATATATTTATCTTCTTAAGTTTTTTACATTTAGAAATAAAAATATTTTTGTTTTTCACTAAAATTTTGACTCCCATTTTCTTTAACATATCAATCTCACATTTTAAAACTTTTGGCTCAGTTTTTTTAATTGATATTTTTTTTCCTAATAAAGCTCCAGCAATAAGATATGTGCCAGCTTCAATTCTATCAAAAATTATTGTATGATTAACTTTTTTATTACTTGAGCCATTTCCAATAATTGTGATTTTTCTATTAACAACTTTTATTTTGCTACCAAGTTTCCTAAGGAAATTAATTAGATCTATAATTTCTGGTTCTATTGCGCTATTTAAAATTGTTGTTTTACCTTTTGCTGCATAAGCTGCCAGTATTGCGTTTTCTGTAGCTCCGACAGAAACTGACGGGAAATTTATTTTTGCTCCAGTCAATCCGTTTCTAGCCTTTGCAATTATATAGCCATTTTTAATTTTAATATTCGCACCAAGTTTTTTTAAAGCAAAGAGATGCAGATCAACAGGTCTTGATCCTATCGCACAGCCACCAGGTAAAGACACTTTTGCCTTTTTATATTTAGTCAATAGAGGTCCTAAGACCAAAACACCAGCTCTCATTGTTTTTACTAATCTATAAGGAGCAAAAGTATTAATTGGCTTATTTGTCTTTTTAAATTCAATAGATTTTTTATCTTTAATAATTCGAAATTTAATTCCAATAAACTTGAGAAGATCTAACATTGTGTATATATCTTTTACAAGTGGTACGTTTGATAATTTAACATTATTAGTTAAAATTGAGGCTGCTAAAATTGGAAGAGTTGCATTTTTAGAACCTGATATTGAAATAGTTCCTGTTAACTTTTTTTTCCCTTTAATTATAAGTTTTTGCATTAAAGAAATTTAAACTTTTGGAAGTGTCACACCTTTTTGTTTCATGTATTTACCTTTTCTTTTTGCATAAGTGACATCTGGTTTTTCGTTTCCCATTAAAAATACAAACTGTGCAACACCTTCGTTTGCATATATTTTTGCTGGTAACGGTGTAGTATTTGAAAATTCTAAAGTTACGTGACCTTCCCATCCTGGTTCCAAAGGAGTAACATTAACTATAATCCCGCATCTTGCATAAGTTGATTTTCCTAGACAAATAACTAGGACATTGTCAGGAATTTTGAAATACTCAATCGTTCTTGCTAATGCAAAAGAATTAGGTGGGATAATACATTCTTTTCCAATTTTTGTTATAAAGCTTTCTTTTTTAAAAACTTTTGGATCTACTATTCCTGAGTTAACATTAGTAAATATTTTGAATTCATTTGAAACTCTTGCGTCGTATCCATATGAAGAAAGACCAAATGAAATCTTTCCTTTTCTAATTTGTTTGGCTACAAAAGGTTTGATCATTCCTTTTTGTGCTGTTTTTTTTATCCATTTATCTGATAGTACCGGCATTATTAAGTTTGTTAGGTGTTTTTTTATTTTTTCTCTTTTTTAGATTTTTTTTAAGTGCCGCCTCACGTTTCTTTAATAACAAATCTTTCTTGCAAAAAGATTTCATTAATAAACTAATTTTTATCTGGATTTGTTAAATCCTCAAGAGTGATAGGTTTATTGATATCATGCATTGTATCTTTTGATGACTCTTTAGGATTAGCGCTTGATCTTTTAGCTCTTCTTTGCTCAATACGTGCTTTTCTTTTAGCCTCTTTTTTCATAGCTTTATCTCCACGTGTTGATTTGTAGTCATAGTGAATTCCCATAAAAAGCGCTCCTTCATTAATTAATCAAATTTACTTCTTGATCTGTTTTTTTTCAAGTATCTTGATTGCAACCACTGTATAATTATAAACAAAATCGACAAAAATACGGCAACCGCTACATCTTGCAAAGGCGGAGCTTGTGGAAATCCATAATTCCATAAAATAACTAAACCTAACCATGCTATCCAATTAATTTTTTTGATCATCTATTTTACAACCTTGTTCATTACAATTTTTTCCCTCATTAACATTGTTAAAAAAATCTATAGCTCTTAGAGATGTCATCATATGATTTTTATAAATATTCAAATATCCATTCAAACTTTCAGATAATTTTTCTGCTTTATCCATCATGCCTAACCTTATTAAGTTAATAAGCATTATCGCATTCCCATTAGGAATGGTGTTATCACCTATATCAATTGGTTTTAAAAAAATATCATCGTTAGTTTTAGGGTTTTTTTGAAAAATATTTTTATCAAATACAAAAAATTTATCTAGAGCCTCAAAAGACATTTTCTTTGCCAGGTCTTTATACTTAAATGACATAGTTTTATCATATAAATCATTAAGAGCATTTATTAGAAATGCATAATCTTCAATAAACACAATATCTTTTGAATAACTATGATAAATTTTATTCTGAATATATTTTTTTTCAATCATAGAGAAAAATTCCTCGGCTAATTTTAAATAACCTTTATCTGGCAAAATTTCATTAGCAGTAACCAATGAACTTATCCATAGGCAATTTAAATCTAATTGGGTTTTATCATCAAAAAAAGGTTTTTCTCTTTTTGATCTTATTTTCAGTAATTTATTTAAGATGTCTTCAGTTGGTTTTTCTTTTTCAACTAAAATAATCTTATTTTCCCAATTTCCTTCAGGTTTAATTTCAAAATATTTTTCAATTTTTGGGAAATCTTTAATTTCTTCGTATGAGTAAACATAATATTTGCCTTCTTCTCCTTCACTGTCAGCATCATAGGCGGAGCCCAAAAAACCTTCGCTATTGCGGAAATTTCTTTTTAAAAATTCAACCGTTTGTTCTAATTTTTCTTTATAATAATTTTCTGAATTAATTTTACAATATTTTGATAAAAGTAAAATAAATTGTGTATTGTCATACAGCATCTTTTCGAAATGTGGTATTATCCAATTTTCATCAACGGTATACCTGGCTATTCCTCCCTCTACGTGATCGTAAATACCTTTTGAACAAAGTTGTTTAATAATTAGATTGACTGGAGCAAGATACTTTTTATCTTTTGATTTATTATAGAAATAAAGAAGCGTCTCAAATAAATTAAAGGTAGGAAATTTTGGGGCACCTTTATATCCTCCTTTTATTGGATCTAAATAATTTAATGACATTTCTAGAATAGGTTCTAGATCTTGATTTAAAACTGAATTTTTTTTTAAATCTAAATTTTTTACGATTAAGTTTTTTTGATTAATTATATTTTCTCTTTGTTCTTTGTATGCATTTGAAACTTTAGTAAGAATCTCTTTAAAAGAAGGAAGTCCCTGTTTTGAGTTTTTTGGAAAGTAAGTACCACCCATAAATGGAACACCATTTTCATCTAAAAACATCGTTAATGGCCAACCTCCTCCAGTTTGATTAAATAATTGAAAAGCACTTTGAAAAATGAAATCTAAATCCGGCCTCTCTTCCCTATCAACTTTAATATTAACAAATAATTGATTCATTATTTGAGCAGTTTCATAGTCTTCAAAACTTTCGTGTGCCATTACATGACACCAATGACAACTTGCATATCCAATACTGAGTAATATTGGTTTTTTATTTTTCTTTGCGAAATCTAATGAAATCTTAGACCAAGTTTGCCAATTCACAGGGTTATTTTTATGTTGTTGCAAATAAGGGCTTAAGTCATTAGAGAGGTTATTTTTATTTATTTGTGTCATCAAAAAATTTTTTTTTCAGTATAAATGAAATAACCATTAAAACTGAAAACATAAGTATTGGTAAATAAATCTCTGGTGTAAATATAAAGTCGATCATACTAAAGTCATTAGCTTGAGATATGTAAGAATTCAATCCAGCTCCTATTGTATTAATGATAAAAAATCCTGGGATAAATCCAAATAAACTTGCGAGAAAATAATTTACTTTTTTCATTCCAAATAAAATTGGAATTAAATTTTGCAATCCAAATGGAACTCCTAAACCTCCAATAAACCTGTATATAAAAAAGTAAAAGAGTTCATTTTTTTGAAATAATTGAATATATCTTTCGAATTTTTTTTCTAAAATTGATTTTACAAGATCCCTAAAAAAGAAATTACCGATTGAATACAAAATTAGCGCTCCAATTGAAATTGAAATTACCGAAATAAGGGTACCAAGTATCTGTCCAAATAATATTCCTGAAATTATTAGAATTGGCGAACCAAAGCCTAACAGCGAAACCCAGATTATCGCAAAAATAAAAAAGTAGATAAGATTAGTTATGATATTAGTACTTATAAAAGTATCTAAATCAGCTTGAAGTTCTTTATAATAATTAAAATCATTAAGCTTGCTAATCTCAATTGCTGTAAAAATAAAATACAAGAAAGAAAACAATATTATTAAGTAAGAAACGCCTAAAAATATTTTCAAATTTTTGCTCATAATTTACCTGTACAATAGACAGCAATTAAAATATATACCTTTAAATATTTATGAAAAGAACATATCAACCCAGTAATTTAGTTAGAAAGAGAAGACATGGTTTTAGAGCAAGGATGGCAACTAAAAATGGAAGACAACTTATAGCTCGTAGAAGGGCTAAAGGCAGAAAAACTCTATCAACTTAAAATAAATGGTTAAGCTTGAAAGTTTAAAAAAAAGCTACCAATTCAAAAAAGCTCTTAAAGAAAAAAAATTTCATACAGATTACTTTTCTGTTTTTGCTGCAAAAAACTTTTATAAACCAAGACAAAAATCAAATTTACTAATCAGTTTTGTAATGAAAAAAAAAATTGGAAATGCGGTCAAAAGAAACAAAATAAGAAGAAAATTAAAAGCAATTGTTCAAAAATTGATAAAAAAAAAGGGTGCAATTAATAAGGATTACACTTATATAGTTTTTGGAAAGTCTAATGCTTATACTCAAAAACAAAATGTGCTTTTGCCGTTGATGGAGAAAAGCTTTAGTAAGTTTAAAAAATAAAATGAAAAAAATTTTAATCTATTTAATAAAATTTTATCAATATGTTATTTCGCCATTACTAGGTAATAGATGCAGATTCCTTCCAACTTGTTCAGAGTATTTTATTGAAGCAGTTAAAACCAAAGGTTTAACTAAAGGAGTTAAATTAGGGATAATTAGAATTTTAAAATGTCATCCCTTTAAGCAACTGGGTGGCAGTTACGGTTTAGATTTTGTGCCTATTTCAAAAGGTAAAAAGGATAAGAATAATGGATAGAAATGTTTTTGTAGCAATCGCTCTTTCAATGTCAGTTTTACTTTTCTGGGGTGCTTTTTTTGAAACTCCCAAAAAAAATTCTGAACAACAAACGGGTCAAAAAGTAGAACAAAAGAGTGAACAAAATCCCATCACGCCATCAATTAATCAGCCGCAAATAATAAAAAAACTTACCAGAGAAGAGTCTATTAATTCGAGTAAAAGAATTAAAATCGAAAATGAAAGTATTTTAGGTTCAATAAATTTAAAGGGGGCGTTAATTGACGATATATCTTTTAAAAAACATAAACAAAAAGTTGAAGATGGAAAAAATATTATTTTTTTAAATCCTTCTGATACTGAAAACGGATTTTATATTGAATCTGGTTGGACAAGTATTGGAAATAAAATTAAAGTTCCAACAAAAAACTCTGAATGGGCTGTGAAAGGAAATGATATTTTAAGTGATAAGTCACCGGTTATTTTACAATGGAATAATAGAGAGGGTGTTACATTTGAAAAAAAAATTGAGTTAGACGACAAATATTTATTCAAAATATCACAACAAGTAAAAAATAATTCAAATTCACCGATCGATCTATTTCCTTATGCTCAAATGACAAGAAATAAAATCCCTGACGACATTCAAAATTTTTATATTCAACATGAGGGATTTATCGGAGTTTTTGATGATGAATTAAAAGAGGACGACTATGATGATGTAGAAGAAAAAAAAATAGTAAGAGAGTCTAGTGAGGGATGGCTAGGAATAACAGATAAATATTGGATGACTGCTTTCGTGCCAGAGACTGGTAAAAAATTTAAATCTACATTCCTTTATGACAATGGATTTAAGGCTAATTATATTATTAATGAACCTGTAAATATTAAAAGTTCTTCAACGGGATCCAATCAATTAAGACTATTTATAGCTGCAAAAGAGGTTGAAACAATTGATGGATATGCGGCCAATCAAAGTATTAATAAGTTTGATTTAGTAATAGACTGGGGCTGGTTCTACTTTTTCACAAAACCTTTATTTTTCGTCATAGATTACTTATTTAAAATTTCAGGAAATTTTGGAACAGCTATAGTGTTATTAACAATAGCTATAAGACTTATTTTCTTCCCACTTGCTAATTTTTCATTCAGATCAATGGCAAAAATGAAAGCAGTTCAACCAGAGATGATGAGGCTCAAAGAACTGCACAAAGATGATAAAGTAAAATTACAACAAGAGATGATGGCTTTGTATAGAAAAGAGAAAATTAATCCTGCATCAGGTTGTTTGCCGGTTTTAATACAAATTCCATTCTTTTTTGCAATTTATAAGATGCTTTTTATTTCTTTAGAAATGAGACACCAGCCATTTTTTGGTTGGATTAAAGATTTATCTGCTCAAGATCCAACGACTTTATTCAATTTATTTGGTCTAATTCCATGGGATCCTCCAGGATTTATGATTATAGGAATTTGGCCAATCTTGATGGGGGTCTCAATGTGGGTTCAACAAAAATTAAACCCCGCTCCAGCTGATCCTATTCAAGCAAAAATATTTGCTTTCTTTCCATTATTTTTAACAATCATACTTGCTTCTTTTCCATCTGGGTTAGTTGTTTACTGGACGATAAATAATATTCTCACAATCGCTCAGCAGTACGTAATCGTAAAAAAAACCACTGTGAAAACAAATTAGATGTCAAAAAATATTTCTCTAGAAGAGATTAAAGAATTTTGGCCTGAGAAAGCTCCAGACATAAATATTGTTCAAAAATACATTGAAAAATATAAAGATGAAAAAATTGTAATTAAATACGGTGGCAATGTTTTAATAGACAGAAATGTCTTTAATAATTTTATATCTGATATAAATGTTCTTAACAGATTAGGTTTATCCGTAGTTGTAGTTCATGGTGGGGGTCCGAGGATCAAAAGGGAGTTAGATAAGAAAAAAATTGTATCAAAGTTTATTAATGGCTTGAGGGTTACTGATAAAAACATAATTGATACTGTGGAGGAAGTTTTAATTGATTTTAACAAAGACATAGCAAATTCTCTAAGAAAATTAGGTTCTCAAGCAGCTATGTTCCATACTAAGACTGAAAACATTATAGAAGTAAAGCCTGAACGAGAAGAACTTGGATTTGTTGGAATACCAAATAAAATAAATGATAGTTTAATTCATAACGCATTAAATGAAAACAAAATACCGATTATAGCACCTTTAGGTTTAGGTAAGAATGAACAAACATATAATATTAATGGTGATACTGCAGCTAGTGCTATTGCAAAGAAACTGAAATCTAGGAGACTAATTTTGATGACTAATGTTGAAGGAGTTTACGACGATCAAAAAAAATTAATTTCAGAAATAAAACCATTAGATCTTGAAAATTTAATTAAGTGGAAAGTTGTACAAGGTGGTATGATACCCAAAATTGAAAACTGTGTAGACGCTGTTCAAAATGGCGTGAGAGGTGTGGTAATTCTAGATGGAAGAAAACCTCACTCAGTTTTACATGAAATTTTTTCTGATAAAGGATCTGGAACATTAATTAGAGAATGAAGGATTTAACAAATATAAAATTTTGGTTATTTGATTTAGATAATACACTATACGATGGAGCCACTAAAGTTTTCGACCAAGTAGATAAAAAAATGTCAAAATTTATCTCTGAAAAATTGAATGTAAACATTGAAGAGGCCAGGAAAATTCAAAAAAACTATTTTCAAGAATATAATACAACTTTAAACGGAATGATTAAAAACCATAAAATTGATGCCGATGAGTTTTTAGAGTTTGTTCATGATGTAGATCTAAGTTTTTTAGACAAAGATAAAAATTTAGAAGATGAAATCAAAAAATTAGATGGAAAAAAAATAATTTTTACTAATGGTTCTAGAGCCCATGCTCTCAATGTTACAAAAAGAATTGGAATAGATAAGCTTTTTGATGGAATTTTTGATATTAGAGATTGTGAGTTTATTCCAAAACCTTCTAAAGAGCCTTACAAAAAATTAGTAGAAAATTACAAAATTGAGCCACAATATTGTATATTCTTTGAAGATATTGCTAGAAATTTAAAACCAGCATACGAGTTAGGAATGAAAACTGTTTGGATTAAAAATAATGAACCATGGGCAGCAAAGTATTCGGACTCGGATTTCATTAATTACAAGACTGACAGCTTAGCAAAATTTTTAAAGGAGATAAATGAGTTACGATAAATTAGAAAAAATAATTAACGAAAGTTTTGAAAAAAAAGAAAAAGTAGGTCCAAAGTCTGATAAGAAATTAGTTAAGGCTATTAACGAAACTATTGAATTAGTTGATAGTGGAAAAATCAGAGTGGCAAACAAAATAGATGGTGGTTGGATTGTAAATCAATGGATTAAAAAAGCTATTTTGTTGAGCTTTAGAATTAATAAAATGGAGATGATGAAAGGCCCTTATACTACTTGGTATGATAAAGTTCCTGGAAAAACAGTTAATTGGAAAGAGAAAGATTGGAAAAATGCAGGTTACCGTCATGTTCCTAATGGAGTTGTCAGAAAAGGAGCTTACATAGCTAAAAATGTTGTTTTAATGCCTAGCTTTGTAAATCTCGGAGCTTACGTAGATGAAGGTACAATGATTGATACATGGGCATCTGTTGGTTCATGTGCTCAGGTTGGGAAAAATTGTCATATTTCTGGAGGCGCAGGTATAGGAGGGGTACTAGAACCACTTCAAGCTGGTCCAGTAATTATTGAAGACAATTGTTTTATTGGTGCTCGTTCTGAAATTGCCGAAGGTGTTTTAGTTGAAGAAGGTGCGGTATTATCAATGGGAGTTTACATTGGAGCATCTACAAAAATAGTTGATAGAAACTCTGGAGAAATACATTTTGGTAAAGTTCCTGCTTATTCAGTTGTGGTTCCCGGAAGCTTACCTAATAAATCCAACCCTAACGGACCTTCTTTATATTGTGCAGTAATAGTAAAAAAAGTTGATGAAAAAACTAGAAGCAAAACCTCTATAAACGACTTACTGAGAGATTAATGACTATAATTAACGAATTACAATTATCTAAGGATTTAATAAAATTTCCGAGTGTTACGCCTATAGATGCGGGGGCAATAAAATTTCTTAGTAATAGGTTAAAAAAATTAGGCTTTAATTGTAAAATTTTAGAATTTAAAGGTAAAGGAAGTAAACCAATAAAAAATCTTTATGCAAGAATTGGTAAAAAAGGACCAAACCTTTGTTATGCCGGACATACAGATGTAGTTCCTCCCGGAAATTTTAAAGATTGGACCGTTAATCCTTTTAAACCAATAGTAAAGAAAAATTATCTAATTGGAAGAGGTGCCAACGATATGAAGAGTTCTATTGCTTGTTTTGCTGCAGCAGTAAGTAAATTTCTAGAAAAAAAGCAAAAATTTAATGGATCAATTAGTTTTTTAATTACTGGTGATGAAGAAGGCTATGCAATAAATGGCACGAAGAAAGTTGTAGATTACCTTAAAAGAAAAAAAGAAAAAATTGATTTTTGTATTGTAGGAGAGCCAACTAACCCAAAAAAACTTGGAGAAATGATTAAAATTGGAAGAAGGGGAAGTTTATCGGGAAAAATTGAAATTGCTGGTATACAGGGACATATTGCATACCCTCACCTTTCAAATAACCCAATAAACACATTGGTAGCTATATGCAAAAAGCTTAAAGAGAGAAAACTTGATAGAGGGAATAAAAATTTTCAACCTTCAAATTTAGAATTTACATCAATAAATGTAGATAATAAGGCTCATAATGTCATACCAGCAAGAGCTAGGGCGCAGTTCAATATAAGGTACAATAATTTACATACCTCTAACTCATTGAAGAAGAAAATTAATTTTATTGTAAAAAAAATTAGTAAAAAAAATAAATGTAAATATAAAATTAATTATATTACTAATGGAGATGCGTTTTTAACAAAGCCAAATAAAACTATATTTATGGCCAAAAAGATCATTAGGAAAATAACAAGAATAAATCCAAAATTTTCTACAACTGGAGGTACCTCAGATGCAAGATTTATTAAAAAGATTTCTCCATGTCTTGAATTCGGATTGGTTAATAAAACTATGCATAGAGTTGATGAGTGTGTTTCGTTAACTGACTTAAAAAAACTTACAAAGATATATAATAATATTCTAGTAGAGTATTTTAAGTGAAGTTATTTAAGATAAAAAAGTCTAAAATAGATAAAAATGGTTTATATGCAAACCGTGACATAAAAAAAGGAACAAGAATTTTAGAATATAAAGGGAAAATTATTTCAGTTAAAAAGAGTGAGACTGACCCTAAATTCGACAATGGTAAAGCAATATATCTTTTTAATATAAATAAACGTTATGACCTTGACGGTGATTTCAAATTTAATTTAGCAAGATTAATAAATCATTCTTGTGAACCTAACTGTGAAGTTTTAGGATCAGGTCTAAAAATATGGATATACGCAATGAGGAATATTAAAAAGGGTGAGGAACTATCATATGATTATGGTTTTAGTTATGATGAGGATTATAAAAACTATCCATGTAAGTGTGGTACAGAAAAATGCATTGGTTATATTGTTAGAGAAGGATCTAGATGGAGATTGGCAAAAAAAAAATAAATTTTCAAGAAGCGCTATCTATTTTTTTTTCAGCGACAATCTTAATTTATTTTTTTTATGGTTTTTATACCAATGAAAATTCTGCTGGCGCAGGTCCTTATGATTTTGAATTAATTTGGAAAAATTTACAGTTATTAAAACAAAATACATTTTCAAATTTAGATAATGCATTATATAATGATAGTAGACCTCCACTAGCTTATATTATTCATATTTATTTAAATCCTTTTATTCAAAATAAAGAGGATTTTAGATTATCTGTTCTACTCATATCTCTTGTTGTGCCGATTTTGTTTTTCTTTTGTCTAAGAAAAAATTTCAAGACTTCTAACGTTTATCTTCTATTATTTTTGACGTCTATTGTAATGCTTAGTCCCTATTTTAGAACTTCTGCATTTTGGGGTTTAGGAGAAAATTATGGTTTAATATGTTTGTTAGGCGCTTATTTAATATATTCAAAAATTGATACGGAAAACTTAAAGAAAGATAGTTTTGGTAATTATTTGCTAATATTACTTTTATGTTTTTTAAGCTCACTTTGTGTTTATTTTGATCAAAAATTAGTTTTTATTCCAGCTTTATGTTTGTTTCACTTACTAAATGCAAATATAAATTACAGGCTAAAATATTCATCTATATTTTTTTTTGTAATTATGGCTTTGCCATTTTTATACTTAATCTATTTATGGGGTTCTATAATCCCTCCTAATGCAACTGGAAAAAGAGGACTTGGGGAGGAATTTCATCTATTTAATCTAGGTTATTGTTTAACAATCATATCTTTTTACGTTCTACCATTATTTATTTTTAAAAAAGATAGTTTATTTGAATTCAAAAAAAAATTATTAAGCAGAGAATTTTTAATCTTAA
Organism: uncultured Pelagibacteraceae bacterium; assembly: GCA_902578315.1. Lineage (GTDB taxonomy): Bacteria > Pseudomonadota > Alphaproteobacteria > Pelagibacterales > Pelagibacteraceae > Pelagilacustribacter. The sequence continues at coordinate 67,849 of CACHCL010000004.1, read as the reverse complement.
TTTTTTTATTATTTATTTATATTTGTTCGGTATTAATATTTGCAAACTTTGAAACATTGCCAAATTTGGGCAAAGGAATAGTACATAAAGTTTTTTTAATTCTTTTCGAAGATATTAATTTAAGATTAATATTTACATTGATTTCATTTTTCTTAGCAACAGCAATAGTTTACTCTTATTTTAATAAAAAAATTGATTTTGCCGTAATTATTTTTTTATTATTAATGTCCGTGTTCACTTTTCCTTTTCAACAAGAATATTTAGATCCTCTCATTATTCTTTTATCATTTTCATTTTTTAGAACTAAATTAGATTTAAATTTTAAAAAAACTTATTTAATTTTTTTTTATTTTGCCACTTTTTCGATTTCAACTAAGATGTACTATGCGACAATATTAGGTTAGAAATTATGAAAAAAAATAACAAAAATATAGACATTATATTACCAAACTATAACAGTGAGGATTTTTTAGAAAAAACAATTAAAAGTATTATTCAGCAAAGTTTTGTGAATTGGAATCTCATAATTGTTGATGATAGTTCAAATTCAAAAACAAAAAAAATTCTTAAAAAATATTTAAATCATAAAAAAATTAAAATTTTTTTCTTAAAAAAGAATAAAGGTACTGGTTATTGTAGAAATTTAGCTATAAAAAAATCAAAAAATAGTTTTATTGCATTTATAGATTCTGATGATTTATGGATGAAAAATAAATTAAATTATCAGATTTCCTTCATGAAAAAAAATAACTTATCTTTTACTTATACAAATTATAAAACTTTTGGGCTTAAAAATAAAAAAATAAACGTCCCAAAAAAATTCACATATAGAGAATTTATCAAAAATACTTCAATAGCTACAAGTACTATGATGGTAAAGAGAAGTGTAATTAAAAATATAAAATTTACAGACACAGATATTTGTGAAGATTATTTTTTTAAATGTAAACTTTTAAAAAAGGTAAAAACCGCACATAGATTAAATAAGTCTTTAACAAGATATAGAATTAGAAAAAACTCTTTACAAAGTAATAATCTTAAAAACTTTTACTGGATTTGGAAAATTAATAAAAAATATAATAAAATGAATTTTTTTCAAAATTTTATATCTTTATTCTCAATTTCCTTAAATTCTTTATTAAAATACAATGGAAAAAATCTTTTTTAATTAATATCTTACATTATACAAATAAAGACCCTTTGCTGGAGCTGGTGGTGCACACATTGCTCTTTTTTTTGATTTAAATGATTTTTTAAATTCTTCAAGATTCCATTTATGGCAGGAAAGATACATTAAACAACCAACCATTGATCTTACTTGATTTTGAAGAAATGATTTAGAACTAAAAACAATTATAATTCTTGTACCTTTCCTTTTAATCTTTATAAAATTAATCTTTTTTATTGGACTTCTTGATGAGCAAGATGCTGCTCTATAAGTTGAAAAATTATGTTTACCTTCTAATATTTTTGCACCTTTTTTCAGCAGTGTTAAATCTAATTTTTTTTTAATGTGCCATGCTCTATTTTTGTCTAAAGACAAGTTAGACTCTCTGTTTATAATTACATACTCATAAATCCGCTCTTTAGCATTAAACCTTGAATTAAAATCTAATTTTTTTTTTGTGATTTTAATTATTGAAATTAGATGTTTGTTTAAAAAATAATTTACGCTGCTTAAAAATTTCCTAATATCTTTGACTGGTTTGTTTATTTTAAAATTGGCGTACTGCCCTATTGCATGAACGCCTTTATCAGTTCTTCCCGCACCAATTAAATTTATTTTCGATTTAAGAATTTTTGAAAAAACCTTTTCGATTTTTTCTTGAATAGATCGACCATTTTTTTGAATTTGCCAACCTACAAAAAATGTACCATCGTACTCTATTTTTATTTGATAGTTATACATGGTTATCTAATTTGAGACCTATCTTTAAATTATTTCCTTTTAAAAATTCACTCGCTTTTATTAATTTTTTGCCCTCTTTTTTTAATTCTAAAATTTGAATAGCATTTTCTGAACAGCTAATAGTAAATTTATTATCAAGTACAATACCTGGCTCAGCTTTTGCTTCTACCTCAACCGCTTTAATTATTTTAATTCTTGAGCCCTTTAAATTAAACCAACAGCCAGGATTGGGGTTAAGAGCGTTTATATTTGCTATTAGATTTTTAGCTTTTATATTCCAATTAATTTTAGACTCATTTTTTTTAATTTTTTTTGCATAAGTAGCATATTGTTCATCTTGAGGAAAATATTTATCTGCTTTTCTATAAATTAATTTTAATGATCTTAAAATTAATTCTGACCCTATTTTTGATAATTCATTGCTTAAAACTTCATAAGTGGTTCCTTCATTAATATCTATTTTAGATTTCATCAAAATTGGCCCCGTATCAAGCTTGGGTTCTATTTTCATTATTGAAATACCCGTCTCTTTTTCTAAATTCATTATTGCCCTTTGAATTGGTGCGGCTCCTCTTAATTTTGGAAGCAATGAAGCATGAACATTAATAAATTTTATTTTATCTAAACTCAAAAGTTTGGTTGGTAGGATTTTCCCATATGCCACTACTACAACCACATCTGGATTTAAATTTTTTATATATTCAATTTCATTTTCATCAATACTTTTAGGATGTCTTATTTCCAAATTCATCGTATTAGCAAATTCATGAATTGGAGTAATATTTTTTTTTTGACCTCTATCTTTTTTTTTTGGTGGCTGGGTATAAACGCATAATATATCATGATCGGACTTACAGATTGATTTTATTATCGGTATTGCAAAATGGGGTGTTCCCATAAAAATTATTTTTAATGGCATTAAATTTTAAAGAATATTTTTTTTAAATTCTTTTTTCTTCTTTTGTAATCTTTTAATTATCATATCTTTTTTTAATTTTGATAAATAATCAATAAATAAAACTCCATTTAAATGGTCAATTTCATGTTGAACGCACGTTGCCATTAGACCAGTAGCTTTAAGTTCCTTTTGTTTACCCTGATAATCAAGATATTTTATTAAACATTCTGCGGGCCTCTCAATCTCAGCAAATTGGCCAGGTAAAGACAAGCATCCTTCTTCATATACAGATTTATTTTTAGACTTTGTTATGATTTCAGGGTTAATTAAAAAAATTGGATTTTTTTTTTCCTCTTTAGAAATATCAATAACAATTAATCTTTTTAAAATTCCTATTTGAACTGCAGCTAATCCGATACCAGGTGCTTCGTACATAGTTTCTAACATTTCATCCATTAATTTTCTTAATTCATCGTCTACTTTTTCTATTGCGTCACTTTTTTTTCTTAAAATAGGATCTGGTTCTATTATTATTGTTCTTTTGGTCATTTTATTTTTATTTTAAATTCTATTAGGTAAAGCTGAAACTAAAACTTTATTTCTAATTTTATAAAGACTCATGTCATTTAATAAAGAGGTAATGAAAAATATAGTTTCAGGATCAAGTTGATAAGGCTCGTCTTCCCCAATTATTTCAACAATTTTAAGTGCTAAAAATGCATTCTCTTTCTTTTCTATAAGACTTAATAAATTTTTTGGAACTTCATATTTTTTAGAAAGTTCTTCATAATTAAAGAATGAAGGAATTTTAAATCCATCTTTAATTAAAGAGTTTGTAAGAGCTAAGTCTTTAGCTGAATAGAAATACTTCCTATTTTTGCTTATTTTTTTAAACGTTTTATCAATTTCTTTTTGGCTTTTTTTAAAATTTTCATTTTCAACATAGAATTTAATTACTTTTGATTGATGTAAAATTTTATCATTATATTTTACTTTTCCAAATTTTATTTCCTGAGTATTTTTAATCTTTGCCTCTACGGATTCCTTATAATCAACAGGAATATTTTCTGTCCCTATTTCTTTTAGACTATTTATTAAAAATTCAGAATAGACATTTTGTAAATTATCTTTCTTAAAAATTTCTTCTAAAAGAAATAAGTATTCAACTTTTGAACTGTATTCCTCTGCCAACAAAAATTTTTGATATATTAAAGCTCTCGAGTCACTTTTATCTAATGTTTTATAAATATTTTTTGCGTTAAGTAACGTGTTTAAATTAAAAGGAATTTGTTTGTAGATATTAAAAATTATTTCTGGTTCTATTTGGCCTTTATTTGCTACCTGCTCTAATTCTTGTAATTTTTTTTTATCATTTATATCATCAAGAACTATTAAATTTGCAGAATTTAAATATTTCCATATTTCCTTTTTGGTTCTATTGTTAGGAGTATATTTGAAATCTTTTGTCGTAATGCTTGATAAGTAAAAATTAAGTAAATTTGTATCATTTACTTTCTGTGAGGTTTTGTCTGAGATACCTAACAAATAATTAATCTTATCATCAAAAAAATTATCTGATTGTTTTTGTTCTCTTAAAAGATCTAACAAAAGTTGTGCTTGAGATTGTTTATTATCAAATATAAGACAATAAATCTTAAATTTTTCTAAGTAGGCATCTTTAATTTTACTATCAATAAATCTAATTTTTTCACAACCTTCTTTAATTTCTGCCTGAGAAATATTCGAGTCCACTAAATGTTGAACTGCCTTACTTTTTCCTTTGAACTCTTCATTTTGATTTAAGAAATTTTCTAACAAATCCAGACGCTGATTTTCAATGATCCAATTTAATTTTAGGGAGGTAAATTCCTCTTCTTTCATTCCTAAAGGTGGATAAGAAAAAGAAAGCAAAATATTTTCAAAAATTTCGTTTGAAGTTTTAGATAATTTAATTTTTTTCAATCTTTTTATACTCGCTCTCACATCCTCAGCTTTAGTAGCTGACCACATATTCAAGTCAAAATCATATTCTGATGGATCATAAATACCAAAAACTTTAACTTCTTGAGTCTTGTCAATTAAGCCATCTTCGATCTTAATTTTCTCTTCAAAAGATTTATTTTCATTTATGGAAATTTTATTCTTATTTTCTTTGAGACTTTCAATATTTTCTTCAGAAGTCTGTTCATTTAGTTTTTTATTTTTCCAAATATCTATTTTTTCCTCACTTTTAAGAGGAAATAAAAAAATATTAAAGAAAATTAGAGCTAGAAAATATTTATAACTTTTTGATATCATTTGTTACATCAATGTCATAATTTTTTTTCGGACTTGGAAAGTTCACTTTCTCGATTAAAAAAATTGCAGCGATTAAAATAATAAGTAAAAAAAACAATTTTATAAATAATTTGAATAACGTACTGCCTAAACTCTGCTGTCTGTTGTATTTAAGTTGCATACTTTTTGATTTAATTTAAACTCAATAATTAAGACATATTTATGAAAAATCAATTTCAAAATTGGAGCTGAATTTGACTAAAAACCTAGTTTTGACAGGCATGATGGGTGTTGGAAAATCTACGATTGGAGAGAGATTAGCAAAAAAACTCTCATATAAATTTGTGGATATTGATAAAATGATAGAGTCTCAAGAAGGATGCTCTATCAACTCCATTTTCAGAAAAAAAAGCGAAGAATATTTCAGAAAATTAGAAAATAAAATAACTTTAAATGAAATCAAAAAGAAAAAGTGCGTTATATCTTTAGGTGGTGGGGCATTTTTGAATCAAAAAATTAGAAGAGCAGTAAAAATTTCGACTGTGAGTTTTTGGTTAGATGTCAATTTAAGCATTCTTACTAGTCGATTAAGCAAGTCAAAAATGAGGCCTCTTTTAATTGAAAAAAATTTAAATGAAACTGTTAAAAAAATTTACTTGGAACGAAAGAAAATCTATAATGAGGCGAGTTTTAGGATTAAGTGTAGTTTTGAAAAAAAAGATGAAATTGTTAACAAGATATTGAAATTGTATGAGAATTCAAGAAATTAAATTTAAAGATATTAAGACTAATTATTCAATATTAATTGGTGAAAATATTTTAGGAATCTTGCCTCAAAAAATAGCTAAACTTTGTCCTTTGACAAATAAAATCATGATTGTGGTTGATAGAAATGTTCCAAAAAGATTTGAAAAGATTTTAAGAAAAAAACTTAAAAAATATGATTTAATTTTCATAAAATTTTTGCCAAACGAAAAGGCAAAATCGCTTAAATTTGCCAATTTTTTTTTAAAGAAGTTATTACATAATAAATTTAATAGATCTGATTTGGTAATTGCTGTGGGTGGTGGTGTCACTGGAGATTTAGTTGGGTTTGTGTCAAGTATTTATAAGAGAGGAATAAATTTTATAAACGTGCCTTCAACTTTATTAGCTCAGGTTGATGCATCAATTGGCGGCAAAACTGGGGTGAACTCAAGCTATGGTAAGAACTTAATAGGATCTTTTTACCAACCTAAACTAGTGTTAAGCGATACTTCTTTTTTAAAAAGTTTAAAAAAAAGGGAGATGATATGTGGTTACGCTGAAATTTTGAAACATTCGATTATTAAAGATAAAAAATTTTTTGACTGGCTTAAAAAAAATACACAAAATATTCTGGTAAAAAAAGCTAAAGAGTTGGTTTATGCAATAAAAAAAAGCTGTTTGGTAAAATTATATTTCGTTAACAAAGATGTTGATGAAAAAAACTTAAGAATGGTTCTTAATTTTGGACATACTTTTGCTCATGCAATTGAGGTAAAAAATAATTATTCGAGTAAAATAACTCATGGTGAAGCTGTGCTTTCTGGAATGGTGCTGGCAACAAAGCTATCAAAAATTAAGAAGCTATGTAGTGAAAAAACATACAACGAAATATTAAAAATTTATGATGAAAATAATTTGTCATATACGTATAAGAAATTTAATAATAAGAACATTTTGGATAAGTTAATTCCATACCTAAAGAATGACAAAAAAAATCAGGACGAAAAAATAAATTTTATTTTACTAAATAAAATTGGAAAAACATATTTGCCTAATAAATTTAAAATTTCTGTATCTCATTTAAAAAAATATAGCAAAGCTATGAATAAATTTTAATCTCGAGAGCATGAATTTTGGTCTTCAATTCATCTTCTAAAACTTTCATAATAAGCTTGTGTGCATCAAGCTTTGATAGTGATACAAGATAGTTTGACTTAATATTCAAAGCTAAATGTAGCTTAGTTGATGAAAAAGACTTATGACCCTTATGCTTATGTGAATTATCAATTATTTCAATTTTTTCAAAATTAATGTTCTTACGCAATTTCTGTTCAATGTTGTCAAAATAATTTTTCATTATTCAAAATTTAATATATAGAATCCTATAATGAAAATTATATGTGACTGGGAAAATTGTAAAGAGATAGGTTCATATAAAGCACCAATTGAAAAGGATAATAGCAAAAAATATAGATTGCTTTGTTTAAAACATATAAAAATTTTTAATAAAAATTGGAATTATTTTGAAAACATGAATGATCAAGAGATAGAGTATTTTATTAAATCTGATCTTACTTGGCATAAATCTACAAAAAATTTTGGCTCTTCAGACAATTTTTTCAATATTTTGTGGAATAATGCTTTAGATGATAAATTAAATATTTTTCAGTCCGCAAATTACAGGGATTTCAAAAAAACTAAGATGTCTCAAACTGACCGTGATGCTTTTCAGGTTATGGAGCTAAATGTTGAGGTTAAATGGGAAAAAATTCAATCTAAATTTAAAGAACTTGTAAAAAAATATCATCCTGATAAAAATCGAGGAAGTAAAAAATTTGAAGATAAATTAAAAAAAATTACTTTAGCGTACAGTCAACTTAAAAAAACTTTTGGAAAAAAATGAATACAAATCAACTTTTACAAAAACCCGATATTAAACTATCCGTAAAACAAACTTTTGGTCTTGAAAGTGAAATGAAGGTAGGAGCCTTTTCTAAAAAAAATGAATATGTACCCAAAATAGACCCAGATTATAAATTTGATAAAGATACGACATTAGCTATTTTAGCTGGGTTTTCATTTAATAAAAGAGTTCTTATACAAGGTTATCATGGTACTGGTAAGTCTACACACATAGAACAGGTCGCAGCCAGACTTAACTGGCCTTGTGTAAGAGTAAACTTAGATAGTCATATAAGTAGAATAGATTTAATTGGTAAAGATGCGATAATTTTAAAAGACGGAAAACAAGTCACTGAATTTAAAGAGGGAATTCTTCCTTGGTCAATTCAAAACCCGGTAGCTTTAGTATTTGATGAGTATGATGCAGGTCGACCTGATGTCATGTTTGTTATTCAAAGAGTTTTAGAAAGTAGTGGAAATTTCACACTACTAGATAAAAACAAGGTCTTGGAACAGCATGATTTTTTTAGAATTTTTGCTACCACTAATACAGTAGGTTTAGGTGACACAACTGGTCTTTATCACGGAACTCAACAAATAAATCAAGGTCAGATGGATAGATGGAATATTGTTTCAACTTTAAATTATTTACCGTTTGAAAAAGAATTGGAAATAATTGTAGCCAAAAATAAAAGCTTCAATAACAAAGAAGGCAAGGAGTTAATGTCAAATATGATTAAAGTTGCTGATCTTACTAGAAAAGGGTTTATGAACGGTGATATATCTACTGTAATGAGTCCTCGCACAGTTTTACATTGGGCGGAAAATACTGATATTTTTAAAGATAAGGGATATGCTTTTAGAATAACCTTTCTAAATAAATGCGATGATTTAGAAAAAAAAATAATTTCTGAATATTACCAAAGATGTTTTGGTGAAGATTTGCCCGAATCTTCGATAAATGTTTCAATTTAAAAAAGTGGACACAAAAAAAGAAAAAATAGAGGATTTTAAAACTGCTATAAGCTCTACCGTAAGATCATTATCTAATTCACAAAAAATTGAGGTTTCTTTTGGAAATCAACCAACTAAATCAGAGAAAAATTTAATAAGGTTACCTGCTCCAGATAATTTAAATAATAAAATAAACTATGAAGAAATAAGAGCCATCGCAGACTCAAAATCGTTAAGTTTTAGATTTTCAGATAAACAGACTCTAAAAAGACACGAACCAGAGGGTAATATTTCAAAAAAGCTTTACAATATCTCGGAAAAAATCAGATGTGAAAAAATTGGAACAAATTATTTTAAAGGAGTAAAAAATAATATAGAAAAATTTTATCAAAAAAGAGTTTCAGGATTAGACCTTAAAAGTAGCGAGGATAAAATAGTAGAATCGTTTGAAAATTATTTAAGAGTAAAATTTTTAGAATTCAAAAATGAAAATCAAATAGATAAGAAGTTAAGATCTTATAAAAAAGATTTAAATGATAATTTTAAGAACAAAATTTCTGAGCTTAAAGACTCATTTTTAGATCAAGAGAAATTTAATTCACTCATTTCTCAACTGATTTCCAATATGAGCTTAGACGAAAATATAGATGATGAGGAAAAAAAAGACGACGACAATAGAAATGAAGATAAACAATCTAAAACTAAAAATCAGGAGCAAAAAACAAAGCAAAAAGAGGAAAAAAATGAAGAAATGTTAATTGATGCAAATGTTCCAGATTTGAATAATGAGACTAAAGAGACAAATGAAGCAGAGGATCAAGTTGAAATAGCAGATAGCAAAAGGATAGATTCTAAAAAAGAGAATAATATGAATTTTGGAGATTTAAAATATAAAATCTATACAGATGAATTCGATGAAATAATCAAAGCTGAGGATTTAGAAAGTTCAGATGAGCTTGATAGGCTAAGAAAAAGTTTAGATCAACAGTTATTACAACTTAAAAATTTTATTTCAAAATTAGCAAACAAATTGCAAAGGAAATTACTCGCAAAACAGAATAGATCTTGGAACTTTGATTTAGAGGAGGGTTTATTAGATACGTCCAAACTTCCAAGAATTATAATGGATCCGTTTAATTCACTTTCATTTAAAAAAGAGAAAGATATAGAATTCAAAGATACGTTGGTAACCATTTTAATAGATAACTCAGGTTCAATGAGAGGTAAGCCAATATCTGTCGCAGCTATTTGTGCAGATATACTATCAAGAACACTAGAAAGATGTATGGTTAAAGTTGAGATACTAGGATTTACAACAAAACATTGGAAAGGTGGATCTTCAAGAGAAAAGTGGATGAAAAATGAAAAACCCAACTTTCCTGGTAGGCTAAATGACCTGAGACACATTATTTATAAATCTGCTGACACTCAGTGGAGACAGGCTAAAAATAATATTGGCTTAATGTTAAAGGAAGGATTGCTCAAAGAAAATATCGATGGTGAAGCTCTTAAGTGGGCTTTTAATAAGATGAATAAAAGAAAAGAGGACAGAAAGATTTTAATGGTTATTTCAGATGGCGCTCCTGTAGACGACTCTACACTATCTACAAACACAAGCGACTATTTGGAGTCAAATTTAAAAAAAACTGTTAAATGGATTGAAGGTAAATCAAACATTGAATTACTGGCAATAGGAATAGGTCATGATGTTACTCGATATTATAAAAAAGCGGTTAAAATTACTGATGTTCAAGATTTAGGTGATGTTATGATTAATCAATTAACTGATTTATTTGTTGAAAAAAATAAAAAAACTATCCATTAGAATTTAACTTTTGAGTCTGAATTTTCTGTATAATCTTTAATTTTATGAAGTAAAAGCCTGAAAGGAATTAACATAATTAATGTAATAAATAACTTAACTGCGAAATCTCCTAGAGCTAATGTCACCCAAGGAATTCCAGTCGAGTAGAAAGATATTGAAAAAAATAAGAAAGTATCTGTTATTGATCCAAAAAATGATGATGTAAGAGGTGCAATGAACCAATCTTTTTTTCTTAATTTGTCAAATACTTGAACATCTAAATTTTGAGCGACAAAAAAGGCAGTTCCAGAGCCTATTGCTATTCGTATTGAAATTATATCGTCAAAGTTTGTCGAAACTACAAGCGTAAGTAATATTCCAATTACAAATCCAAAGTACACAACTTTTCTTGCTACTATCTTTCCGTAGGCACGATTAGCTAAATCAGTTATTAAAAAAGTAATAGGATAGCTAAAGGCTCCGTAAGTTAATAATTCACTTAAGCCAAAATACTGAACAGGAAATTGAACTAGAAAATTAGATAAAACTACTACAATCCCCATCAAAATTGATAGTTTATAGTACAAATTCATTTTATGATTTAGCTGAAATAGAGGCTTTAATTTTTTTTACTTTTTTTGAAAGTTTTGCATTTTTTGCAGAAATTAAGAATTTATCAAGTCCGCCTTTAAAATCTACAGTTCTTAAAGCTGCGTTAGCTACATTTAGCTTGATATCTTTCTTTAATATATCGCTTCTAAAAGTAACTTTCTTCAAGTTGGGCAAAAATCTTCTCTTCGTTTTGTTTTTTGCATGGCTGACGTTGTGACCTTTTAAAGGTGATACTCCTGTTAACTCACATTTTTTTGACATAAATTATTCCTAAGGTTGTATAATTCTAGTGTTGAAAAGGGTCAAGCATTAATTCCAACTGCTTCACTTATATTTTTAAGATTTTCTTTTTTCAAAATTGAAATTAACTCTTTTTTCATGTCTTTAACTACTCCTGGGCCTTTATATACCATGCCTGTATATAATTGCACTGCATTAGCTCCAGCACATATCTTCTCAAAAGCTGCTTGCCCTGAGTCAATGCCTCCGACGCCAATTATCTCCAGTTTACCTTTAGTTTCCCTATAAAACTTTTTTATCAAACTTGTAGATAGATTTTTCAAAGGTTTACCAGATAGTCCTCCTTTTTCATTTTTTCTAGCATCAGATAAGCTGTCACGGTTGCTGTCTGTTGTATTGGAAATAATTATCCCATCAATCCTAAATTTCGTAATTAATTCAATTATATTACTGATTTCACGGTCTTGAATATCTGGAGAGAGTTTAATAACGATCGGCTTTTTAATATTCTTCTCTTTTTTTATTTTATTGATTCCTGAAAGAAGCTTCTCGAGAGCTTTTTGGTCATGAAAGTCTCTTAAACCTTCTGTATTTGGAGAAGAAATATTAATTGTTAAATAACTTGCATAAGATGCAAGTTTAGACAAACATAAGTAATAATCCTCCTCTTTATTTTTTGAATCTTTATTTGGCCCTATATTAATTCCTAAAAAACCATTTGGTAAATTACGTTGTATTCTTTGTGAAACAATTTCACAGCCGTGATTGTTAAAGCCAAGCCGATTTATTAAAGCCTCATCTTTTTCTAGTCTAAAAATTCTGGGTTTTGGATTTCCTAGTTGTCTTTTAGGAGTAATTGTTCCAACTTCTACAAAACCATAACCTAGTTTAAATAAGGAATTATAGACTTCAGCACTTTTATCAAAACCTGCAGCTAAACCTATGGGATTAGGTAATTTTTCTCCTAATAAATTTATTTCTAAAATTTCTTCCTTCTCAACGCTGAAAAGGTTTTTCGGTAAAACATTGAATTTCAGTGATTTAATAGCTAGATCATGAGCGACTTCTGGGTCTAGAGAAAATATATAAGGTTTAAATATTGAAAACATTATTTTATTTTATTCTTTATTAATTCAATTGTTTCATTAAGTCCAAAAAAACTTATGAAAAAACCCATCCTTGGACCGTTTTCTTCTCCAAATACAACTTCATATATCAGTTTAAACCAGTCTCTTAAATTTTTATCATATCCATTTTCTTTACCTACAGTGTATACATGAGTTTGAATTTCCTCTGGTGATAATGACTGGTCAATTTGTTGAAGTTTATTAATTAAATTTTGTAAGGCTTTTTTCTCATTTTGATCAGGCTTTTTAAATTTTTTATTTGGTTCAACTTTATCTTTAAAATAATTTATTGCATATTCAGTCAACCCATCAAGTATTTTATGATCTGCCGGTTTTAATTCTTTATGAAATCTATTAATAAACTTCCAGAGAATATCTTTATTGTCTGCATTACTAGAACCAACCAAATTTAACAACATTGAAAAAGGCATTACGATTTTTTCTTTTGGTGGTTGTCCATTATGAATATGCCAAACAGGGTTCATTAATTTTTCCTTAATGTCCTCTTTAGGATATTTTTCAATATAATTTAGATATTCATCAACAGTCTTTGGTACGACCTCAGAATAAAGTTTTTTTGCTCTTTTTGGATTTGGATACATATATAAAGCTAAGCTTTCAGGAGAAGCGTACCTGAGCCATTGATCTATTGATATTCCATTACCTTTAGATTTAGAAATTTTTTCTCCCTTTTCATCTAAAAATAATTCATATGCAAATCCATTTGGGGGTTTTTTTCCTAGCGTTCTGCAAATCTTAGATGATAGTATAGCGCTCTCCGTCAAATCTTTACCGTACATCTCAAAATCAACATCAAAAGTAAACCATCGCATCGCCCAGTCAACTTTCCATTGTAATTTACATTTTCCGTCTAAAATATTAGACTCAACTTTTTTGCCTTTGTTATCAAAAACTATAGCGCCGGTCTTCTTATCCATACTTACCATTGGTATCTCGAGAACCCTACCTGTGGTTGGACATATAGGTAAAAATGGACAATAAGTTTTCCGTCTTTCTTCTCTTAAAGTAGGCAAAATGATATTCATAATATCTTCGTATTTTTCTAAAACGCGCATCAGGGAGGAATTGAAGACCCCCTTTTTATAATTTTCGGTAGAACTCTTAAAAATAAATTTAAAGTTAAATTTATTTAAAAATTCTTTAAGCATTTCATTGTTGTGTTCACCAAAACTATTATATTTTTTAAATGGATCAGGTATTGATGTTAAAGGTTTACCTAAATTTTCTTTTAAAATTTTATCGTTTGGAATATTTTCTGGAACCTTTCTTAGTCCATCCATATCATCAGAAAAAGTAATTAATTCATGTTCGATTTTTTGAATATGATTAAGAGCATTAATCATCATAGTAGTTCTAGCAACTTCTCCAAAAGTTCCTATATGTGGTAGACCACTAGGACCATATCCAGTTTGAAAGGTTATTTTATTCTTTTTTTTTATGATATCTTTTCTATCTTTAATAAGTTTTCTAATTTCAACAAATGGCCAAGAAGAAGTAGATTGAATTATGTTGTTATCAAGCATTAATATGGTTTATTAAATTTTATGCTCAAAATACAGATATAATTGCATGATATTAAGTTGAATTTTAGAAGTATTTAAATAATCTCAAATTTTATGGCTACAAACAAAACAGTCTTTTTTTTAATCGGTATATTACTAGTTGTTTTAGGATCATCTATGTTAGCGCCTTACGCAATTCAAGTAACTCTAAATGAGGGAAGCCATAGTTTTATATCTGCGTCATTTGTTACAATTTTTATTGGAATATTATTCGTATTAGCAAATCTAGAGAAAGAATTTAAACTAAATTTAAGGCAAACATTTTTATTTTCATGTTTAGCTTGGGTTATGGTTGCAGCTTTTGGTAGTTTGCCCTTTTTGCTCTCTAATCAAAATTTCACTTTAAGTGATGCTTTTTTTGAAAGTATGTCAGGTATTACAACTACAGGTGCAACAATCATATCTGATTTAGATAATAGCCCTAAGAGTATTTTATTATGGAGAGCAATAATGCAGTGGCTTGGTGGAATAGGAATAGTAGTTATGGCAATAACAATACTACCATTATTAAAAGTCGGTGGAATGCAATTATTTAAAATGGAAGGGCCTGACAGCACTGAAAAAATTCTCCCAAGGACTATTGAAGTAGCTACAATCATTATCTCTACTTATATTTTTCTTACTTTTGTTTGTGCATTTTTCTATTGGATTTTTGGTATGACGGTATTTGATAGCGTTAGCCATGCAATGACAACTATCGCAACTGGAGGCTTTTCAACTCATAACGACTCGATTGGTTTTTTTAGAAATTCAAATATTGAAATCATTGCAAGTATTTTCATCATTTTGGGTAGCATACCCTTCATTTCATATTTAAAATTTGCTCAAGGAAATAAGAAAATTTTTTTTCAAGATGTGCAGATTAAAGGATTGATTTATTTACTAGCAATCTCTATTTTTATAATGTTCTTTTATTTGATATTTATTAATTATGAAAGTAGTTTATCGGATAAAATTAGAATTTCATCATTTAATGTAATTTCAATTTTATCTGGTACAGGTTATGTAACTGATGATTTTGGTTTATGGGGAAAATTTTCTTTAATTTTTTTCTTACTTTTAATGTTTATTGGCGGTTGTGCGGGCTCTACAGCTTGTGGAATCAAAATTTTTAGATTACAAATGCTTTTAATATTCTTAAAAAATCAAATTAAAAAACTTATTTCTCCAAATAGCGTCATAATTACCAAGTATAATAATCAAAAGATTTCAGATTCGTTTATAAATTCAGTAATTATTTTTATTTTTACTTTTTTATTTATTTTTTTAATTATCGCGATGCTTTTATCCATAAGTGGATTAGATCTCATAACATCAATTTCAGGAGCTGCAAGTTCTATTTCGAACGTAGGACCTGGATTAGGAGATGTAATTGGGCCAAATGGTAATTACAGGGAGATACCAGATTTATCTAAATGGATTTTATCTGCTGGAATGTTACTAGGAAGATTAGAACTTTTCGCAGTATTGGTTTTATTTTTTCCTTCTTTTTGGAGAAATTAAATTATGCAGATTTATAAAAAACAATCACTATCCGAAACTTTCAAAGTTTATTTTGATAATAGGATGATCAAAATTTTACTTCTTGGAGCAATTAGCGGTTTCCCTTGGGTAATAATTGGTAGTAGTTTAAGTCTCTGGTTGAAAGAGGATGGTTTAAGCAGAAGTACTATAGGTTGGGCGGGATTGATATTTGCTGTTTACGCTTTTAATTACTTGTGGGCTCCCATTATTGATAGAATTAGAATTCCTTGGTTAACCAAAAAAGTAGGTCACAGACGCGGTTGGATAATTACTATGCAAACTATAATATTAATAAGTTTGGTGTTTTGGAGTTTAATCAATCCAACAACAAATTTAGCCTTGGTAATTAGTGTCGGTCTTATAATAGCAATAGCTTCAGCAACTCAAGACATTACTGTTGATGCTTTAAGAATTGAGCAAATTGGAGAAAATGAGGGAAAATCTATGCAAGCCGGTGCAGCTATGGCGGTTGTTGGATGGTGGACTGGTTATAAATTAGGTGGCGTTGTGGCATTGAATGCAGCAGAATTTTTTCAGCGATCAGGTTTTGAAAATTACTGGCAAATTACATTTTTAGTTTTAGGTATTATTATTATTTTTTGTAATATTGGGCTTTTATTTGTAAATGAAACTCAACCAGTAAATAGAGCAGAGAGTCAAAGACGAACTGATAAAATGATTGAGGATAGATTAGGTTCATCAAATATTTTGACAAGCGTTGTTGCATGGTTGACTGGAACAGTAATTGGTCCAGTAATAAGCTTTTTTAAAAAAAATGGTTTTAATATTGCAATTGCAATTTTAGGCTTTGTTTTTCTTTTTAAAATTGGTGAGGCTTTCTTAGGACGAATGTCTGTAATTTTTTATAAGGAGATAGGATTTACCAAATCAGATATCGCTTTATATTCTAAAGGTCTTGGTTGGGTTACCACTGTAATATTTACACTTCTTGGTGGATTATTCGCAATTCGTTCTGGAGTTATAAAAGCAATGTTCGTATCTGGGATACTTATGGCTTCCACAAATCTATTATTTTCTTTACTTGCTTGGTCAGGAAAGTCTGAATTTTTATTTGCTATTGCAGTAATATTTGATGACATGGCTGCAGCTTTTGCAACAGTTGCATTTGTTGCTTTTATTTCAATGCTTGTAGATAGGACTTATACAGCTACTCAATACGCTCTTCTTGCCTCCATTGGAACAGCAGGAAGAACTACACTTGCAGCATCTTCTGGGGCTTTGGTAGATTGGTTAAATGGGGATTGGGGTATTTTCTTTATCATTACAGCACTGATGGTAATACCGTCACTAATCTTTCTATATATGATTAAAGATAAACTTAAATTGAATGACTAAATATTTTACGAATAATTTTACACTTACAAATCTTTATAAAAAGCCTTCATCCAAATCTGAAATCGTAACACAAATGATTTACGGAGATACATTTTCAATATCAAAAAAAGATAAAAATTGGTTGAAAATTAAGATCAAAGAAGATGGTTACTATGGTTTTGTCAAAAACAGGAAATTTTCCAAATTTTCTAAACCTACTCATAAGGTAAACGTATTAAGGTCGAAAATTTTTAAGCTTTCAAATAAAAGAGTTAAAATAAATGAAATTTCATTTGGTTCAAAAATAAAAGTATTAGAAACTAAAAAAAATTTTTTAAAATTTTCAAATGGATGGATAAATAAAAATGACGTAAAACCAATTACTTACAAAGAAAAAAATCCCTTTAGAAAAATATCTATTTTTAAAAATATAAAATATAAATGGGGCGGAAAATCGTTTAGAGGAATAGATTGCTCAGCATTAATACAAATTTTTTTAAATTTTAATAATAAATTTTGTCCAAGAGATACAAAAGACCAGGTTAAATTTTTCAAAAAAAATATAGAATTAAAAAAGATTAAAAAAAACGATATTATTTATTGGAAAGGTCATGTAGCGTTAGTAATTTCTAAAAAAAAACTTATTCATGCCTATGGCCCATTAAGGAAAACGGTTGTTATGGGGATTGATCAAACTATAAAGCGGATTGAAAAAACTGCTAAATTAAAAGTGATAGGAATTAAAAGGATATAAAAAGCAAAGGCAGCTTCAGTCTCCCTCCACTGCCCTTGAGTCTAATCTAAATGATTCGTGCTTATTTAATAAGACTCTTTATAGTTGTATGTGGATAAAAGATGGCGGAGAGAGAGGGATTCGAACCCTCGAAACGGTTTCCCGTTTACACGCTTTCCAAGCGTGCGCCTTCAACCACTCGGCCATCTCTCCAAAAAGATCAAAAACATTTGAATCTTAAAAAAGCTTTAAAACACGTAAGAAGCATATTTTTGAAAAAGAAATATCTTTTGTTCATTTTTGTTTTACCTTCCTCTCTTTTTCTATATCTAATAGGTAAGTCAATCGTTTTTAGACCAAAGTAAGAAGAGGCAAATAAAATATTAAAATCACCCCAAAGATCATATATTTTATTTTTTCTTTCAAATTCGTCAAATTTTTCTATTTCAGTAGTTTTAAAACACTTAGTCCCACACAAAGTATCTGTAACTCTAACATTTGTTATGTAGGTTACTAGATAAGCAAAAAATAAATTTCCTAAATAATTCAATTTTCTCATAGCACCAGCGTAGGGCTTGTAAATTAATCTGCTACCATTAATTAAATTTCCTCTGCCTTCAGAAATAGCTTTATAAAATAAGTTTAAATCTTCCATTGCAACTGTTATGTCAGCATCGAATATCATGCTATAGTAACCAGTTGCTTTCCTTATACCTAATTTTACCGCTTTATATTTTCCCAAACCTTCTCCAGAAACTAATCTTATTTCTATCTCTGGATTATTTTTAATTTCAGTTTCAATTAATTTATAAGTATTGTCGCTACTTTTATCGTCGATAAATATCAATTCATATGGAAATTCTAAAATTTTAGAGTCTTGAACTAATTTCTTAATATTATTTTCTTCATCTTTACAAGGAATTATTATTGAAGATTTTTTTTTTGTATACTCAATTGAAATATTTTTTTTTTGTAAATAGCAGATTTTTGTAACACTAAAAAATTTAAGAAAAGGTAAGAAATTTGAAATTATATAAAATATCTTTGAAAAGGCTAATATTTTAATAGGTATAATAGGCTCGTCTATATAGTGACTTATCTTATAATTAGTTGATTGAAGAAAAATTTCAAAAATATTTTTTGAAAAATAACACTCATTTCTAAAATAGTTCGTTATACCCAACTTTGATAATATAAAAAAAATTGGTCTCCAAAGTGATGAAAAATAATTTATAATTATCTTAGTTTCATCATCTAGAACTTTATCGATTTTTTTAAAAAAGTGTACTAAATTTTCAAAATTATTGAGAGGTAATGAAATTATTACATATTTGATTTTTTTATCTAAACGTCCTCTACTTAAAATTTGATCTAATTTTTTCTGATCGCTAATAATTAGCATCTCATCTTTGTTTATGCTATCTTGCGAAACTCTTTTTTTTATTATTTCAAGGAAATAATCTTCCCATTTTTTTCTTAAAAAACTTAAATTTTCCATTTTATCTAAATATTATTATTTCAGCTATGCCTAATGAGCTTCTTTTTAATCTACTTATATCAAATTCTAATTTAGATATCTTCTTATTATCATTGAGATTAATTTTGCTCCAAAAAGGATACTTATTTAATTTTGTAGTTTTTCCCTCTACTTTCCCATCTTTGTAAAAAATTTTCAAATCTAAATTTATTTCAACTCTATTTTTTTTTGATGCTAAAACTAAAATTTCTTTTAAATTTTCATTTTTTATTTTAAGGCCTAATTTGTTAGAATGTTTATTATTAAACATTACTGAAGTATCACAAAGATCTTCATCAATTTGAAGATCATTTATCCTGTTGAACTCAGGCATTTTTTTATCAAAGTAATATTTTACTAATCTACTATCAAAATATCTAAAAGAATTTTTTTCCAAATAAATCTCGGGACAATTGAGATCATTATTTTTTAATTTGATATAATTTTTTAAGATATTTTTGTATAATTCTGGAAAACTTTTAATATTATTTTTTTCATTTGTGAACATATGACTTCTTGGTTTGACATAGTCTATTACTAAATTTGGCTCATTATTTTTAAAATCTTTTAAAAATCTTTTCCTAAAATATTCTCTATTAGATTTGAAATCTATTTGTTTTTGATTAATAGTTTCTCTTGTTGCGGGAGAAAGATTACTTAATAAATAAAATTCTGGTTTCCAACCCCAAATTATAATTTTCGAATCTCTGTGTAATTTAAAGTGCTGAAATATACTTGGACTAAAAAACTTAAATTCGTTTAGATCAGCTTTAGTATGAACAAATTTGTTGCTATAAAATTTTTTATTTTCAAACATTAGAGAAATTGAAAAAAAAGTTAGAAATATGATTATTGGAAACTTTATTTGATTTTTAATTAAAGGTTTAGTTAATTTTAAATCTCTAAAAAAAATTGCTATGAAGATAGGGAGTAATGGCATTGTGATTATCAAATAATGTCTGTGGACCGACCCAGTTGAAATAGAAATTATTAAACTAAAAAGTATTAGTAATGATATCGTAAGAAGTTCAAAACTAATTAAATTCAAAATATTTTTTTTTTTAAAAAAGAATAAAGTTGTTACGAAAATTAAAAAATATAAATAAAAATAATGAAAGACTGAATTATAAAGTAGATGATTAATTAAAATCTCCTTTTTATTTGAACTTGTTATTGCAATTAAATTGTTTGTATCAGCAATAATTTTTTCACTATCAAGGTTTCTTGCTACCAAATCAGACAAGGGATAATGAATAACATTATAAAATAAATCTAAAAATTCGTTATGAAAAAAATAGTAAATTGAAATAAAAAATGAAGGAAAGATAAATCCAAAAATGTAAAAAAGTGAAACTTTTAAATTTTTTTTCTTAAAGAATTCATTTACTATTAAGATAGTTATAAAAACAGCAGCTAAGGGATAAAACTGCATTTTTGCAAAAAGCACGCTTCCTGCTGGAACACTTATTAAAAGACTATCTTTGAATAAATTTTTCTCTTTTAAGAAGTCTTTTTTTTTATTTTTTAAAAAATGGTAGATAGAAAAGGTGATTAACAAACATGCTACCAACTCGTTAGTATAATGCAAAAAGTCTGGATCTTTTGTGAAAGAGAAAAATAGTAATATTGGTAATAAAAATATTAAGGAATTCTTATTGTTGTTAAATAAAGAAATAGATTTAAAAACGTAAAGTAAAATCAAACTTAATATTAGGATTGCACTTAACCTAATTGAAAAATAAGTAATATCAAATCCAAAAAAGTCTGGCCAAATTAAAAATAAAACATTTAAGATCCCTGATGTATCCCCATCAAACTCATAAAAGTTTAAATTATCTTTAATTATTCTTATTCCTTTCGCACCTATTGCAAATTCGTCTGTATTTAAAAATTCGTACCCTAACAATGAGGAATTAAGTCTTCCAAAAAATATAGTTAAAAAGATTAAAATCAAAAACATCTTAAGTTACATCCATAGCTTTGTTGAATTCTTCAATAAATTCTTTATTGGTTGGTAACTTATTTTTTTTCATTTCTTTTTGAATTTTTTTATAATTCTTTTTAATGTGATTAAGTTTGCTAAAAAAATCTAGAAAATTTCTTTTTGCTATGAAAATTCCTTTTTTATTTCCTGCTACATGGTTTATTTCATCAAAAATAATTACAGGCCTTCGTCTAGCTAGAGCTTCAAGTAAAGCCATTGGATGTCCTTCGGTGTATGACGGTAAAACAAATATATTATGTTCATCATAATATTTAATCAGTTTAAGTTTGTTACTCTCAGTAAATTTTATTTTAACATTGCTTTGATTTATTTTATATGAAGTTTGTCTTTCAGCTCCAACTATAGTAAGAGAAATATTTTTTCTGTTCTTTATTAAATTAATTAAAGAAAAAATACCTTTTTCTAATCTTATTCTACCAACATACAGTAGTTTAAAATTTTTAATTTCTAAATTTTTAGCTTTCTTAAACCAAATAGAGTCTAGTTGAGAGGGATTTACTATACTTCCGGTTTTTCCTTTTAATATATATTTTTTACAACTTATAAAAGTTGAAATCAGTGAAATAAAATTAAACATGAGATGATAAATTAATTTACCTGTATTTCCGAAGATTGCTTGATACTCTCCATATCCATCACTTCTAAGGTATACAATTGGTTTTTTTCCAAATAATCTTAGAATTAAGCAAGTAAAAAAGGTATAAGGTGATATTGATATTATTAAGTACTTTACATCTTTAATTTTAGTAGATCTGTATACTTCTGAAAAATAAGAAAAAATATTTGAGAAAATTTTGATTTTTTTTATTTTTATTTCGTGTGCTCTAATTTTTTTTGATTTCCTGCCTAGTAAATTAACTTCAAATTTTTTATTAAGCCCCTCGGGAGTTGACTTCAAATCAATATTGTCACAAAAAAATTTGTCACCTTGAGAAAATATACTTTCATTAGAAAATATAAATAATTTTTTTTTCATTATGTTTCTTTATTTATTTTTAATACGCCTATAAAGGCTTCTTGAGGTATTTCGACTTTACCGAATTGTTTGGATCTAGCTTTCCCTTTTTTTTGTTTTTCTAAGAGTTTTCTTTTTCGATCAGTGGCTCCTCCGCCATGAATTTTTGTTAAAACGTCCTTTTTAAAACCTTTTATTGACTCTCGAGCTACAATTTTCCCACCGATAGCAGCTTGTACTGGAATCATAAAGTTGTGTCTTGGAATGAGATCTTTTAATTTTTCACAGACCTGTCTTCCAGTTTTTTGGGCGAAATCTTTATGAATTATCATTGCCAAAGCATCGACAGGCTCTGAATTAACTAAAATTCCTAATTTAACAAGATCGCCTTCTCTGTAATTAGAAATTTCATAATCAAAACTTGCATAACCACTTGATACTGATTTCAATCTATCATTAAAATCAAAAACCACCTCGTTGAGTGGCAAATCATAAGATAATACTGCTCTATTTCCAGAGTAAGATAAATTAGTTTGAATTCCTCTTTTGTCTTGGCAAATCTTAAAAATTGAACCCAAGTACTCATCAGGAGTTATAATTGTCGATTTTATCCAAGGCTCCTCAATTTTTTCTATTTGTGATGGATCAGGCATATTTGATGGATTTTGGAGGTCTAGAATTTTCTGTTTGGTTGTATGGACTTTATAAATTACTCCAGGAGTTGTTGTAATAAGATTTACGTCAAATTCTCTCTCTAATCTTTCTGTTATTATTTCAAGATGTAACAGTCCGAGGAACCCACATCTAAATCCAAGGCCCAAGGCGCTTGAGGATTCTGGCTCATAAGAAAAACTTGCATCATTTAATCTAAGCTTAGCTAAACCGTCTTTTAATTTTTGGTACTCTGAACTATCTACTGGAAACAAACCACAAAACACTACTGGTTTACTTGGTTTAAATCCTGGTAAAGGTTCACTGATTGAGTCATTTGCATCACATATTGTGTCACCAACCTTTGTCTCAGATAGAGATTTAATTCCAGTAATTATAAAGCCAATTTCACCTGAGTTTAACTCTTCAATATCAGTTGGTTTAGGTGTAAAAACTCCTACTTTTTCAATTAAGTGTTCTTGATCATTTGACATCAACTTAATCTTCATATCTTTTTTTAATTTACCATTGATTACACGAACTAGAATAACCACACCTAAATAGCTATCGTACCAACTATCTACCAACAAACATTTTAGTTTTTCGTTTGCTATGCCTTTTGGAGCAGGTAACTTGCTTATGATGGCTTCTAAAATATCGTCTATACCCTCACCAGTTTTACCTGAACAAGGAATTGCATTAGTTGTCTCGATACCAACTACGTCTTCGATTTCTTTTTTTGTTTTTTCTACATCTGATGCTGGTAAATCTATCTTATTTAAGACAGGTATTACCTCATGATTAATTTCTAATGCCTGATATACATTTGCTAAAGTTTGAGCCTCAACACCCTGAGTGCTATCTACAATTAATAATGAACCTTCACAAGCGGATAAAGATCTACTCACTTCATAACCGAAGTCTACGTGTCCTGGGGTATCAATAATGTTTAATTTATAATTTTGACCATCTTTTGCTTTGTAATTTAATTTTACCGTTTGAGCTTTAATTGTTATTCCCCGTTCTCTTTCTATATCCATAGAGTCTAGGACTTGTTGTTTCATTTCACGATCTGTTAAGCCACCGCATTTATGAATAATCCTATCAGCGATAGTGGACTTACCATGATCAATATGCGCAATTATAGAAAAATTACGTATTCTTTTAATATCTGACATTAAGACCTAATTGTAGCGCCTGTTTTCTCTTTTACTACATCAATAATTTTTTTACTAATCTGATCGATATCTTTTTCACTCAAGGTTTGACTTGGTGACTGTAAAGTAACATTAATTGCAACTGATTTTTTACCTTTAGGAATATTTTCTCCCTCATAAACATCGAAAGTTATTACTTCTTGAATAAGTGACTCATCTATTTCTTTGATAATCCTTTCTAATAGCCCTATCTTAAAAATTTTATCAATTACAAAAGCAAAATCTCTTTGAGATTTTTGAAAATCTGAAGGTTGAAAACTTTTTTTTAATTGTCTTATCTTTTTATTAGGTTCAGGTATGTTCTTTAAAAATATTTCTAATCCATAAATATTCGGTTCTTTAAAATCTAATTTTTTTACAATGGCAGGATGTAATTCTCCAAAGTAAGCGAGGTGAGGTCCTTTTTCTGATTTTAGATTTATAGAGCCAGATCTTCCAGGATGATAACATTGTTTTGTATTATCACTTATAAAAAGATCTTTCTCAGATAATCCAAGTTCAATTAAAGTTTTGACTAAGTCGCTTTTTATATCAAACACATCTACATTTCTCTCCTTTTCAATCCAGCTTTTTCTATTAACTTTCCCTGACTTTAAAGCGCCAACTACAATTTGTTGTTCTCCAGGATTTTTTCCAAAAAATACTGGCCCAATTTCAAATAAAGATACATCTTCATAACCTCTATCTTGGTTTTTTTTTAAGTAAAGTGAAAGATTAGAAAAGATTGATCTTCTCAAAACGTTAAGGTCCGAAGAAATAGGATTCAAAATTGCAATTTCCTTTTCACCTTTTGAAAATTGACTATCAATTTTTGAGTCTGTAAATGACCAGGTAACTGACTCAAGAAATCCTTTTGACGCAAGAGATCTTTGTGATAAATGAAATAGTTTTTGTTTAAAATTTAAAGTTTCGCTTTCTCTAATTCTCTCAGGAGTGATTAGTTTTATATTTTTGAAACCTTTAATTCTAATAAGCTCCTCAATTATATCTACATCTTGATTAATATCTGGTCTCCATGAAGGAATTTCTACTTTAAGATCTTTTTTTCCTTTTTTGCAAATGAAACCTAATGAAATCAGAATTTTTTGTGCCTCATTGAGAGATATTGGTATACCAATTAAATTTTCAAAATTATCAATATCAAAATTTATAATTTTACTTTTTTGGGAATTTTTTCCAGTAATCGTAAATTTGCTAGCTTCTCCTCCACATATCTTCAAGATCAAATCAGTAGCGACTTGTAAGCCCTCTGATACAGAGTTAGGGTCGATGCCCCTTTCAAATCTATATTTTGCATCAGTGTTAATTGATAGTTCTCTAGAAGTTTTTCTAATGGAAGATGGTAGAAAATAAGCAGATTCAAGTAAAATATTTTTGGTCTCGAATTCCGTCGAAGTTTTTGTTCCCCCAATAATTCCACCAAGGCCTAGAATACTAGACTTATCAGTGATAACACACATGCCTTTTTTAAGTTTATATTTCTTATTATCCAGTGCTTCAAATTCTTCACCTTCTTTTGAGTCTCTTACAATTATTTCTCTATCAATTTTATCTGCATCATAAGCATGCAATGGACGGTTCAAATCAAACATTACATAATTAGTTATATCGACAACAGCAGAGATTGGTTTCAAGCCAAGAACATGAAGTTTGTTTTTTAACCAATCTGGACTCTCTTTATTAACTATATTTTTAATATAACAACTTCCAAATGTGAGGCACCCTTGTTGCTTATCTTTAGTTATTGAAATCTTAACTTGATGCTTAAAGCTTTGTTTTATCTTTTTTCTTTTTGAAGATATTAATTTTCCTATTCCAGTAGAAGATAGATCTCTGGCAATACCTCTAATACCTAAGCAGTCTGGCCTATTTGGTGTAATTGCAATATCGATTGCTTTTTCTGACTTATTGTTAAAATAATTTTTTCCTATGTCTTTTTCCTTAGCATTTAATTCTATTATTCCGTCACTCTCATCAGATATATTCAGCTCACTCTCAGAACACAACATGCCTCGAGACTCGACTCCTCTTATTTTGGCAATTTTTAATTTAAACTTTGTTTTAGGTATTATAGCCCCTGGCGGAGCATAAATTGTTATAAGTCCATCTCTTGCATTAGGTGCTCCACATACAACTTTTAAAGTTTGTTTTCTGCCGATGTTTACATCGCACACTTTCAATTTATCTGCGTTTGGATGTTTCTCTGCTTTGATAATTTTAGCTATTTTGAATTCACTTAGTTCTCCAGAGTTTTCTTTTACACTTTCAACCTCTAAGCCGATATTTGTGAGTTTATTTATAATTTCGTTTTCGTTTGCATTAGTCTTTAAATGCTCTTTTAACCATGCAAGTGTAATAATCATTTGCTTAATCCTCTATAGTTTGTTGGCACATCTAAAGGGTCAAAACCAAAATGACTTAACCATCTATAATCTGTTTCAAAAAAGGCTCTTAAATCGGTAATTCCATATTTTAACATGGCTAGACGATCAATACCCATCCCGAATGCAAATCCTTGATACTTTTTTGGATCAACTTTTGCATTTTTTAGAACATTAGGATGAACCATTCCGCAGCCCAATATTTCTAACCATTTATTGCCTTCACCAATTATAATTTTTTCATTCTCAATTCTATATCCAATGTCTACTTCGGCAGATGGTTCGGTGAAAGGGAAATGACTAGGTCTGAATCTCATTTTAACATTTTTGACTTCAAAGAATTCTTTAATAAAATAATCTAAACACCCCTTAAGATGACCCATGGTAATATTTTTATCAATGTGAAGACCTTCTAATTGATGAAACATTGGAGCATGAGTTTGATCACTATCACATCTATAAGTTCTACCTGGAATAATTATTTTAAATGGTGCTTTTCCACCAAGCATTTCTCTAATTTGTACTGGAGAAGTATGTGTTCTTAAAAGAAGTTTTTTATTTTTTTCCAAGTAAAATGTGTCATGCATATCCCTAGCTGGATGATCCTCGGGTGTATTTAATGCCGTAAAATTATTATACTCAGTTTCAACATCTGGACCTTCTGCAACAGTAAAACCGACTTCAGAAAAAATAGAAGAAATTTCATCTATGACTTGAGATACTGGATGTATTTTTCCTTGTTGATATGGTCGGATCGGTAAAGTTACATCAATTTTTTCATTTTTTAATTTATCGCTAATTTCTGCATTCTCTATTTCAAAACTTTTCTGTTCAATTTGATTAGATAAATCATCTTTAATTTTATTTAAATTTGAAGCAAAATCTTTTCTCTTTTCAGGTTCCAGCGTGCCAAGTGTTTTAAATTGCTGTGTAATTTGTCCGTTTTTTCCAAAAAACTCAGTTTTTAAATTTTGTAAATCTTCCTTTGTTTTAACAGAGTCAATTTTAGCATTGAAAATAGAATTTATTTTATCCAAATCACTCATCAGGTAATTGATTTTTTATATTAAAGTTTGCTTTAAATCAAAGACCCTTTTAACCAAGGGAAGATTGAACCTTTTTTACTACTGATTTAAAGACTTCTGGATTATCATAGGCTAATTCAGCTAAAACTTTTCTATCTAATTTAATTTTAGATTTAGCCAGACCATTAATAAACTTTGCGTAAGTTAAGCCTTCTGCTCTTACGCCAGCGTTTATTCTTTGAATCCATAGTGATCGAAATTCTCTTTTTTTTGCTCTTCTATCTCGATAAGCATATTGCATGGCTTTTTCCATCGCTTGACGAGCAATTCTAATTGTATTTTTCCTTCTTCCATACTGACCTTTTACGGCTTTTAAAACTTTGTTATGCTTCGCTCTACTTACTACACCTCGTTTTGTCCTTGCCATATTATCCTCTTAAATTATATGGCATATACGATTTGACAATTTTTGAATCTTGTTTAGACATTATCGTAGTACCTCTCTGCTTTCTTATTTGTGAATTTGTTCTCTTAATCATACCATGTCGTTTACCTGCTTGAGGCATTTTTATTTTACCAGAAGCAGTAAACTTAAATCTTTTTTTTGCTGAGCTTTTAGTTTTTAATTTTGGCATAAATATCTCGGACTTATATATGCAATATCATATCTTAGCAAGTCGCTAATAAGTTTGATTTAGATGGGTTGAATTATCATAACCATTTGTTTGCCTTCAAATTTTGGCTGGCTTTCAACTTTAGCTATATCTTTTGTTTCTTCTATAATTTTATTCATTAATTCTTTACCAAGATCAGTATGCTGCATTTCTCTTCCTTTAAATTTAACAGTAAATTTTACTTTATCTCCCTTGCTTATAAACTTTTTAGCATTTTTTATCTTAAAATTATAATCATGAATTTCTGTTCCAGGTCTTAATTTAATTTCCTTAAGCGAGACAGTTTTTTGTTTTTTTTTTGCTTGATTAGCTTTTTTTTGTAAGTCATATTTATGTTTTCCCATATCCATGATTTTGCAAACTGGAGGATTTGCATTAGGTGATATTTCGATTAAATCTAATTCTTCATTTTTAGCCTGCTCAATTGCTTTTTTAATTGGCATTACTCCAAGATTATTTCCGTCACTCCCAATTACTTGAACATCTAGTGCCCTTATTCGTTCGTTAGCTCTTGGACCTTGAGGTTTTGATCTTCTTTGGAAATAATTTGGTTTCGAATTTGACACTTAGTTTAAAGGTAACTTATTTAAGTCTAACATATTTTTAATTAAATCTGCTCGTTTAATGACTTCTTGATTTTCTGAACCTAGCTTTCTGATGGTGACCGTATTTTCTGCAACCTCTTTTTTTCCGCAGACTATAATATAAGGTATTTTAGCTAAAGAGTGTTCTCTCACCTTATAATTAATTTTTTCATTCCTCAAATCCATTTCACATTTTATACCTTCTTTAAATAAATCTTCAAATAACTTTTTAACATAATTATTGTTCTCTTCTGCAATGGTACACACCACTACTTGTGCCGGAGACAACCAAAAAGGTAATTTACCAGCATAGTTTTCAATCAAAATCCCTATGAATCTCTCTAAAGAACCAAATAAAGCTCTGTGTAGCATAACTGGAATTTTTTTTGTGCCATCTTTAGCTACGTATGAAGCGCCTAACCTCCCAGGTAAATTTAAGTCTACCTGCAAAGTACCACACTGCCAATCTCTTCCGATTGCGTCTCTTAAAACAAATTCTATTTTAGGACCATAAAAAGCTCCCTCGCCCTTATTAATTGTATACTTTAATTTTGATTTTTTTATCGCAGTTAAAAGAGCGGCTTCTGACTTATCCCATATACTATCATCCCCGACTCTCTGTTCAGGTCTATCAGAATATTTTAAAATAACATTTTTAAATCCTAAATCTTTATATATTTCTAAAATTAAATTTGTCACTGAAAGAGACTCCTCTGTAATTTGATCCTCAGTGCAAAAAATATGAGCATCGTCTTGCGTAAAAGCTCTAACTCTAAGTAACCCATGTAAAGCTCCCGAGGGTTCATACCGATGAACTTTTCCAAATTCTGAAAGTTTTAATGGTAGGTCTCTATAACTCTTGAGGCCCTGATTAAAAACCTGAACACACCCCGGGCAATTCATTGGTTTTACAGCAAATGTTTTTTCATCCGGCGTCTCTGATGTAAACATATGTTCCCCAAATTTTTCCCAGTGGCCAGATTTCTCCCATAACGATTTATCCAAAAGCTCTGGAGTATTGATTTCCTTATAACCAGCTAATCTTTGTTTCATTCTCATGTACTCGACTAGTCTCTGAAATAATAACCAACCTTTTTCATGCCAAAAAACTGATCCAGGGCTTTCCTCTCTAAAGTGGAAAAGATCCATTTCTTTACCTAATTTTCTATGATCTCTCTTTTCTGCCTCTTCTAATCGATGTAGATAGTTATCTAAATCTTTTTTTGAGCTCCAGCAAGTACCGTAAATTCTCTGAAGCATTTCATTGTTCGAGTCACCCCGCCAATATGCCCCAGACACTTTTGTTAGCTTAAAAGCTTTACCAATTTTTCTAGAGGAAGCTAAGTGTGGACCTCTACATAAATCATGCCACGTTTCTCCATGATGATAAACGGAAAGTTCCTCATTAACAGGAATGCTTTCTATGATTTCAGCTTTATACTTTTCTCCTATCTTTCTAAAATGTTCAATTGCTTTTTCTCTTTGCCAAACTTCTCTTTTTGTTTTTACATCTCTGTCTATAATTTCTGACATTTTTTTTTCAATCTTAATTAAGTCATCGCTTGTAAAAGGTTCTTTTCTCGCAAAATCATAATAAAAACCGTTCTCAATAACTGGGCCTATTGTTACCTGTGTTCCAGGAAATAATTCTTGAACTGCCATGGCCATTATATGAGCAGCATCGTGCCTGATTACTTCTAAACCTTCTTTGTCTTCGGCTGTAATAAATCTTACTTTAGAATCTTTACTTATCTCGTGTGACAGATCTTTTAGGACTCCATTCACTTCCATTATTAAGGCAGATTTTTCGATTGACTTACTGATTTTTTTTGTCAATTCGACTCCACTTACTGATTTTGTGAATGAAATTTTTTTTCCGTCTAAAAGTTGTATTTGAGGCATTAATTTTTAAGCAATTTCCTATATTCTCTTAAGTTTGAATCACACATGACTTCTACATCAAATTTTTTAGTAATATTTTTTCTACCTTCGTTTCCCATTAATTTCAACTCCTCCTGATTTAACTGAATAACAGTATTTAAATTTTTAGCAAGATCTCTCGGATCATCATGTTTATATAAATAACCAGATTTTTTATTTAAAACAGTTTCTTTTGATCCCCCAATATTACTTGCTATAATTGGTTTACCCATTGATTGGGATTCTACAGCGACCCGTCCGAAGGCTTCGGGTTCAATAGATGCTGATACCACAACATCTGCTAAAGAATAAGCTAAAGGCATTTCTTTACAATGACTAATAAATTTAATTTTTTTAGTTAAACTATATCGCTCAACTAAGCTGTAAAGTTTTTTGGTGTAAACTTTTCTTCCTTGATCAGATCCAAGTAAAATAGCTTGAAAATTAGTTATGTTGTAATCCTCAATTAAAATATTTAATGCTTCAATAAATTTTTCATGCCCTTTCCAGTATGTTAATCTACCTGGCATGAGAATAGTAAATTTGTTTGAAGCTAATAACCATTCTTTCTTTAACTTTTCTTGCTTTAAAATTGAAATATTTTTTTGGCTAAAATAATCAACATTTATTCCTCGAAATATAACTCTTAATTTTCTTTTCTTATTTAAATATTCGCTATAATTTTCATTTATATGACCAAAAATAAAATTTGATCCTGCAATTGTAAGTTTTGATTTTAACATAACACTATTATAAAACTTTTTGATTTTGCTTTTATAGTTATAAGTTCCATGAAAAGTTGTTACAAAAATCCTACTTGTAATAAGGCAAGCCAAATAACATGACCATGCTGGTGCTCTACTTCTAGCGTGAACAATATTTATTTTTTTAATGAGAATATAAAAAGATAATAATATTACATTTAATAACATCAGAACTGGGTTTTTTGAATGAACTGGAATTTTAAAAACTCCTACCTTATTTTTTTTTACAAACTTCAATAGTTCTCCTCCTGAAGTTGCTATATAAGATCCGCACTCTTGCTCTGCTAAATAATGAGCTATATCGTAACAACCAGTTTCGGCCCCGCCATACCCAAGTTTAGGAATTACTTGTAAAACATTTATTTTAGTAGTCATATTTATTGTTATATAATAGCAAATAAACTTAACGTTATATGAAAAAATTTAAGTATCTTAAAATTTCAAATACAAAAAAACTTAGATATATTGACAATTATTTTAGAGAAAAGCTTTACATAATTTTTCTTCCAGGTTTTATGTCTGACATAGAAGGTGAAAAACCTCAATCTCTTTTAAGATTTGCTAAAAGGGACAAATTGGGTTTTTTAAGTTTAGAGTACTCTGGACACGGAAAGTCGTCAGGTATTTTTACAAAAGGTAATATAAGTGTTTGGACAAGTGATGCCAAAAGTGTAATTAAAAAAATTGTTAAGAAAAATAATTTTATAATAATAGGCTCGAGTATGGGAGCTTGGATTGCGTTGAATCTTTTTAAATATTTTAAATCACAAATCAAAGGATTTATTGGAATAGGTTCAGCACCAGAATTTTTAACTAGATTAATGTGGAATAAATTTCCCAATAAAACAAAAGAAGAATTAATTAAAAAGGGAAAAATTTTAATAAAAAACGGGGAGTATGAATATCCTATTACTTTACAGTTAATAAAAGATGGAAAAAAAAATAAAATTTTAAATAAAAAAATAAATTTAGATATAAGTGTAACCATGATACATGGCCAAAAAGATGAAGTGGTACCAACTATTTTCTCAAAGCATGTTTTAAAAATGTTTAGTAAAGCTAAAAAGAGAGCTGTTATAGTAAAAAATGGTGATCACAGCTTATCTAATCAAAGGTCTATAAAGAAAATTATTAAAGAATTAAATATTATTGTTAAAAATGTAATCTAATCCTTCAATGTATGAGGGAAATTTCAAATTATATTCAAAAAAGTTTTTCATTTTTTTGTTATCTACTTTTTTTGAGTCTTTATAAAAATTTTTCAACATTTCACTTTCAACTTCCTCGAGTTTAACTGGATTTGGTTTTTCCAGTTTAAGTAATTTTGCACCATAAGCTGCAACATCACTCTGTGAAGCAGGTTTATCATCACAAATATTATAAATTTCATTATTTTTAAAATTATTAATAGATTTAAATAGAATATTACCTATATCTTCAACGTGAATTCTTGAAAAAAAATGGTTTTGTTTGTCTACTATTTGTACCGTGCCAGCTTGCAATCTTTTCAAAATATTAAACTCATTTGAATATATTCCAGCCAACCTAAAAATTTGTAATGGTAATTTTTTTTTATTTGATAGGCTTATCCAAGAATTTTCTGCTTGCAACCTACTTACCCCGCTAGGTGAGGATGGTTTAGTAATACTATTTTCATTTACCCAATCACCTTTGTGATCCCCATACACACTTGTTGCTGATAAATAAGTAATCCATTTACAATTTGTTTTTATTTTTAGATTTGTTTCAAGGTAGTTGACCACAATATCTTTTCCATCAATAGGCGGAATAGAAATTAAAATGTAATTTGCATCCTCTAACTTTTTTATTATAGAGTTATCAATTTTATCCTTTGAAAATTGATACGAATTTATTTTGATATTATTAATCTCTATCAGATGAGTTTCCTGCCTGGAAGTAATACTTAAGTCAAAATCTTTTTTTTCATATATTAATTTATTGATAAAACTCTCTGCAACTTGGCCGAAGCCAAAGCAAAATACTTTAAGTTTGCTCATTAACCTGCTTTCTTATTTTGGGATCTTAGAGTAATAGGATTATCCAATTTATCAAGCATTTCAATTGGGCACACTTGTTTAAATTTTTTGAGTTCAACCTTAAAATTTTCAAGTATCTTTTTAGCTTTTTTAGAAGAAGTTTTCTGTATAAAATCTTTAATGCTTTCTTCTAAGAATTTTTTCCAATAATTTGTTTCTACTGGTTGCCAAATGATTGAAGTAGGATTTGCAAAGTTTTCGAACTCGTTTTTTTCATCGTAAATAAAAGCCATTCCGCCAGTCATGCCAGCTCCAAAATTATCTCCGACTGCTCCTAATATAATTGCAGTTCCTCCAGTCATATATTCACATCCATGAGCGCCACAACCTTCTGTTATTGCGAAACTTCCTGAGTTTCTCACTGCAAATCTTTCACCGGCTTGCCCAGAAGCATACAGTTTCCCTGAGGTAGCGCCATATAGAACTGTATTACCAATTATTGTGTTTTGATCTGCAATTAATTTACTATTATTTGAAATTTTAACAATTATTTCTCCTCCAGATAAACCTTTACCCACATAATCATTACAATCGCCCTCAACTACAAGGCTTATACCCTTCGTCAGAAACGCTCCCAAAGATTGTCCAGCTGAACCAGTTAACTTAATATTTATCGTATTATCTTTTAGTTTTTCATTACCAAATTTTTTATAAACATGGTGTGAAAGTCTAGTGCCCACAGATCTAGATGTATTTTCAATATCGTATTCAAAATTGTTTTTATTTGAGGGATCAATCTTATCTTTAATATCAGACCATATTTTTTCATCTAAAGTTTCAGGAACTTTGTTTATATGATTATCTTTACAGTATCTTAAGTTTTCACCTGGGTCTGCTTGAACCAATAAGGGGTTTAGATCTAGATCATCTAAATTTGAGGCACCCTTATTCACTTGCGATAGTAGGTCTGTTCGGCCGATAATTTCATTTATTGATTTAAATCCTAATGAGGCTAAGATCTCTCTCACTTCAGTTGCAACGAATTTAAATAAATTTTCAACTTTTTCAGGCGTACCAGTAAATTTCTCTCTTAGTGATTTGTCTTGGCTACACACTCCTACTGGGCAGGTGTTTGAGTGGCACTGTCTTACCATTATACATCCCATTGCAACTAAAGAAGAAGTCCCCATACCGTATTCTTCTGCACCCATCATAGCTGCGATCACTACATCTCTTCCTGTTTTTAATCCACCGTCAGTTCTGAGTGTAACATTGTGTCTTAAATTATTTAAAGTAAGGATCTGATTAGCTTCTGTTAAACCCATTTCCCACGGTATTCCTGCGTACTTTATACTTGTTTGTGGGCTGGCTCCAGTTCCTCCAGAATGACCAGATATCAAAATAATATCTGCCTTAGCTTTTGCAACTCCAGCTGCAATTGTACCTATCCCGGTTGAGGCGACTAGTTTTACTCCTACTCTAGCTTTAGGATTAATCTGTTTTAAATCATAAATTAATTGAGCTAAATCTTCAATTGAGTAAATATCATGATGAGGAGGAGGAGAGATTAAAGTAACTCCTGGAGTTGAATGTCTCAATCTAGCTATTTCCTCTGTCACCTTGAAACCTGGAAGCTGTCCTCCTTCACCTGGTTTTGCACCCTGAGCAATTTTAATTTCTATTTCATTTGCGTTATTTAAGTAATCTACTGTAACACCAAATCTTGCTGATGCGATTTGTTTTACTCTTGAATTTGCGCTATCTCCATTCGGTAGGACCTTAAATCGTTTTGCATCTTCTCCTCCCTCACCGCTACATGAGGCTCCTTTAATTCTATTCATGCCCATTGCCAGTGTCTCGTGTGCTTCAGCTGATAAAGCTCCATGTGACATGCTTCCGCTTCCAAATCTTTTTAAAATATCCTCAAGCGGTTCAACTTGTTCAATGCTTATTTCGTCCTTAGACTTTTTAAATTCTAATAAATCCCTTATATTTATTGGTGGAAGATTATGTATTCCATTAGAGTATTTTTTATATTGATCATAAGATCCACTTCCAACTGCACTTTGAAGTAAGTGGATTAATCTTCCTTGGTATTGATGATCTTCTCCGCTTTTTCTATATCTATAAAGTCCCCCTATAGGTAAAGTAAATACGTTTTTTGCACTAAACTTAGCGTGGAGCTCTTTAATTTTTTTCTCTATTCCTATTACACCTATGCCTGATATTCTTGAGGACATCCCTGGAAAATAGTCAGAAACTATTGCTCTACTAAGACCAACCGCTTCAAAATTACATCCGCCTCTATAAGAACTTATTACAGATATTCCCATCTTAGACATTATTTTGAGTAGCCCAGCATCAATTGATTTTTTAAACTTTACAACGCAACTTTCAAAATCAGATTTACCAAATAATTTTTTTTCAAACCTTTGATAAATGCTATCTATAGCTAGGTAAGGATTGACAGTTGTAGCGCCTACTCCGATCAATACAGCAAAAGAGTGTGTATCTAAAGCATCTGAACATTCTACGTTCAATGAGCAATATCCTCTTAAACCATGTTTGACTAAATGTGAGTGCACAGCACCAACTACTAAAATACTTGGAATACTTGCTTTATGATTAGAAATATTTTGATCAGATAATATTAAACATGTGCTTCCTTGTCTAACAGAAGTTTCTGCTTCCTCTCTAATTTGTTCTATCCTATCTTTTAATGATGAGGAAATATCGAAAGTACAGTCAATTACTTTTGTTTTTTTTGAAAAAAATTTTTTAAATTTCTTAAATTGTGAATTTGTTAAAATAGGACTATCTAAAACGTAAATGTTTTCCTCTGTTAGATTGTCAAAATCTAAAATATTTCCGAGATTTCCAAATCTAGTTTTCAAGCTCATTACTTTGTTTTCTCTTAAAGAGTCAATTGGTGGGTTCGTTACTTGACTAAAGTTTTGTCTAAAATAGTGTGAAACTGGTCTAAAGTGACTCGATAAAACAGCTACCGGTGTATCATCACCCATTGATCCAGATGCTTCTTTTCCTTCTTCAGCCATGGGATGAAGGATTAATTCTAAATCCTCTACGCTCAATCCAGATAAATACTGTCTTTTCCTTAGATCTTCGCTAGTGAAATTTGGCTTCTCATTTTCATTGGAAATCTTCTTTTCTAGATCAATAATTTGTTTATTATATTTTTTATAATCTTTAGCCAAAAGATCTTTGATTTCTTTATCTTTAAATAATTTTCCTTTTTTTAAATCTATAGCAATAATTTGTCCTGGGCCTAATTTTCCTTTTTCTACAATTTTTTCTTCAGGAATTTTAATCATCCCAGTTTCAGAGCCAGCAAAAAATAACTCATCAGAGGTTATTGTATATCTTAACGGTCTCAATCCATTTCTATCCGAAGATGCTAAAACCCATTTTGCGTCAGTAGCACATACGGCCGCCGGCCCATCCCAAGGCTCTATTGTACTATTTAAAAAATTAAATAAGTCCTGATGGTTTTTTGGAACAGTTTTGCTTCTTTTTGACCAAGAGTCAGGAATCATCATCAATTTTATAAGTGGAGCAAGTTTGCCAGAATGAATTAATAATTCAAAAACATTATCAAGTGCACCTGAGTCAGATGAACTTCTTATAACCGGCTTTAGATCTTTTACATTTTTAAATAAAGAGCTAGACATGTCTTGCTCATGAATTTTCATCCAATTTATATTGCCTTTAAGTGTATTTATCTCACCATTATGTGCTAATGTTCTAAAAGGCTGAGCAAGGTCCCAGCTTGGAAAGGTATTTGTTGAATACCTTTGGTGAAAAACAGCAAAACGTGAAGTTAATTTTTTGTCATTAAGATCGGGATAAAATTCTGAGAGCATTTCTGCTAAAAACATCCCCTTGTAAACTATTGATCTTGAGCTAAATGAACAAATATAAAAATCTTTTAATTGGCTATCCCTAGCAATTTTTTCTATTTTTTTTCTAGTTTCAAACAAGTCTCTCTCAAGATCGTTGGTCTTTAAATTTTCGTTCTTTTTAAACATAACTTGAGCTATTTCAGGTCGATTTTGGTCGGCAGTTTTACCAAGCACGCTGGGGTTTATCGGAACTTGTCTCCATCCGTAAATGTAATAATTGCCGTCTAATAAAGCAGACTCTATTATTTCTCTGCATTTTTCTTGTTCTGAATAATCAGTTCTTGGTAGAAAAACCATACCAACGCAAATTCTATTTTCTTCGTCGACTGTATGTCCTGTGTTTAAGATTTTTTCCTTAAAAAAATCTGGGGCTATCTCAATTTGAATACCTGCTCCATCTCCTGATTTTCCATCAGCATCTACAGCGCCTCTATGCCAGATAGCTTTTAATGCTTCAATTCCGTATTCGACAACCTTTCTGGACTTTTTCCCGTTTGTTGACGCAATTAAGCCTACCCCACACGCGTCATGTTCCATCTCTAGTTTGTAATTATGAGTTTTTTCTAAAAGAATTTTATTTTTTTTGTAATTGTTCATCTACGCCGCTTGTATAGATTTATTTTTACTTATTTTTGATTGTAAATATTTCTCAATTTGCACTGCAGCATCTCTTCCGTCTTTAATAGCCCAAACTACTAATGAGGCGCCTCTTACAATGTCACCCGCCGCAAAGACTCCATCTAAATTTGTTTGCATCGATTTTAGATCAATTTTAATTGTTCCCCACTGTGAAATAGCAAGTTCTTTAGCACCAAATAATTTCGGCAGGTCCTCAGGATCAAATCCTAATGATTTTATTACAAGATCTGCATTAATTTTATATTCTGATCCAGCATCTATTACTGGACGTCTTCTTCCTGTAGAGTCTGGCTCACCAAGTTTCATTTTATTTACCTCTACCGCCTCAACTTTATCTTTTCCAATAAAACTTTTTGGGCTTGTCAACCAAACGAAGTCTACTCCTTCTTCAATCGCATTTCCTACTTCCCTAGCTGAACCTGGCATATTTTCTCTATCTCTTCTGTACAAACATTTAACTGATTTTGCTTTTTGCCTCACTGAGGTTCTTACACAATCCATAGCAGTATCCCCACCACCGATAACAACAACATCTTTTCCTTGAGCATTAAGAGTACCATCATCAAATAGTTTAACTTTATCACCTAAACCTTTTCTATTCGAAGCTGTTAAAAATTCCATCGCAGGAAAGATATTTTTTAAATTATGTCCAGGGATATCAATTTCACGAGCTTTGTAAACTCCAGTAGATATTAGAATAGCATCATGTTTTTCTTTAAGTTCATAAAGCGATTTATTTTTACCTACTTCAAAATTCTGAACGAATTTGATACCACTATCTTTTAGAAGTTTTGTTCTTCTTTCCACGACAAATTTTTCAAGTTTAAAATTTGGTATTCCGTAAATAAGTAATCCCCCAGGTCTGTCATATCTATCGTAAATTGTCACCTGATAACCAGATTTTCTTAATTCCTCTGCACAAGCCATTCCAGCTGGACCTGCACCAATTATTCCGATTGATTGTTTTAATTCTTTTGAAACTTTAACAGGTTTTACCCAACCCTTTTCCCAAGCTGTATCGTTAATATATTTTTCTACAGATCCTATCGTTACTGTTCCGTGCCCCGATTGTTCGATAACACAATTTCCCTCACAAAGTCTGTCTTGAGGGCATATTCTCCCACAGACTTCTGGCATATTATTTGTGCTTTGTGAAATTTCATAGGCTTCTCTTAATCTTCCTTCAGCTGTTAGTTTAAGCCAGTCTGGAATATTATTACTTAATGGGCAGTGTATTTGACAAAACGGAACTCCGCATTGAGAACATCTACTAGATTGTTCTTTTGCTTTATCAGTAATGAACTCGTTATAGATTTCATTGAAGTCTCCTTTTCTTTTAGATGTACTTCTTTTGACAGGAGTTTCCTGTTTTAAGTCCACAAATTTAAGCATTTTTTTTGTCATAAGCAGGCTTTAATAATAAATTATCATTGATAATAACATATTTTTAGGGTCAATGATATTTACCTAAATTTAATTTTTTCAAGGTTTTTGGTGCTATTTTTTGCATACCTGTTATGCATTTAAAAAAGACATGAAAAAAACAACCTTGAATTTTAATTTTAATAAATGATTGAAATATTTATATTGTCTTCCATCCAAGGTGTGACAGAGTTTCTGCCAATAAGTTCCTCTTCTCACTTAATACTTATATCGAACTTCATTAATTTTCAAATGCAAAGTCTAGTAATTGATGTAAGTTTACATATTGGTTCATTAATTGCTGTTGTTACTTACTTCTATAAAGATATCTTAGAATTTTTTAAGAATAGACAACTTTTTTTTAAAATTTTAATTTCTTCTGTTCCTGTGATGATAGTGGGGTTTTTTTTAGTTAAAACAAATTTAATTGAAAAAATTAGAAGCATTGAAATAATAGGATGGACAACATTAATTTTTGGAATTTTGCTTTATATAAGTGATAAATTTAAACTAGAAAAAAATCTTAGTTTAGATTTCAATTATAAAGTAGCATTAATTATAGGATTATTTCAAATTTTATCTCTAATTCCAGGCGTAAGCAGATCTGGGATTACAATAACTGCAGGAAGATTTTTAGGCTTCAAAAGGTTTGATGCATCTAAAATTTCTTTTTTATTATCAGTTCCAACTCTTGGAGCAGTTTCTGTTTATGGTCTAAGCGCTCTTGTGACTGAAAAAAACTTTGATGTTTTAAGCCTGAATTATTTATCTATTTTTTTTTCTTTTATTTTTTCTTATTTTACTATCAAATTTTTTCTCAAGTATATAAGAAAATTCAGTATGAATTTATTTGTTTTTTATCGGTTGGTTCTAGGTTGCTCATTGCTTTCAATTACCTATTTATAAAATAAAAGTTAATCCAATCAAGATTAGCAAAATTATAATAAAAAAAACAATTACCGCTTTTTGTAGAGACATTCTAAATACTCATTTTTTTAAATTTAACAAATTTTTCTCAATAAAACAATAAATCAATGTAAATAAATATTTTGATCTTAGTTCGTTAATTTTAAACTTTGACTTTCCTTTTTCACGCCCCATCCAGTTGATAGAAATAATTTTATATTTATAATTTCGGGATATTATTTTTAAAGGAATTTCTAAAAAAATGTTAAAACTTTCAGAAATCAAAGGTAAAATTTCAACTAATGCTTTTTTTTTATAAATTTTAAAAGCATTAGTATAATCATTGTATTTATTCCAAAATATAAAACTTACAATTAAGTTAAATATCCTATTTAAAATTAATTTTCGAATAGGATAATTTTCAACTTTAGAATTATTTAAAAACCTTGAGCCTAAAACAGCGTCTAAATTTTCAGAACTAATTATTTGAAAATATTTTTTTAGATCATTTATGTCATCTGATTGATCAGCCATCATAATTGCAATGTAATCACCTTCAGCTTTTTCTATCCCTAGATTTATTGCCCCACCAAGACCTTTTTTTTTATTGTCTAGTATTTTAAAATTTTTATATTTTTGTTCTAATTCTCTGGCTACATTTAAGGTATCGTCTTTACTAAAATCATTGACTATCAACACCTCATATTTAAAATCTTTCACATTTTTAGTGTAATAATCAAATACATCTTTTAAATTCTCTGACTCATTTCGAACTGGTACTATTATTGAAAGCATAAGTTTGTTTATTTTTTTCTATTAGTAAGATATTTATTTTATAATGAAAATACTTATTACAGGTGGTTGCGGATTTGTGGGATCAAATATTGCTGTTTTTTTAAAAAAAAGATTAAAAAAATCAAAAATATTTAGCTTAGATAACCTTACAAGAAAGGGGTCACTATTAAATAGAAACAGATTAAAAAAATTAAGCATAAAGAATTTTAATTACAATATAGAGAATTTTAATAAATTAAAGTCCCTGCCAAAATTTAACCTTATCATTGATTGTTGCGCGGAGCCGGCTATTGAGGCTTCAAGAAAGGATCCAAACAGAGTTTTTAGCACAAATTTAATAGGGACATTTAATATTTTAAAAAAGTGCATCAAAGATAGAAGTAATTTAATATTCCTATCTTCGAGTAGAGTCTACTCAATAGATAGTCTTAAAAAACTTGTATCAAAACAAATTATTAGAAATCCTATAAAGATAAAAAAAACCATTGATGAAAATTTTGATACGTCTGCTGCTAGTTCTTTATATGGGTTTACAAAATTAGCATCTGAAAAATTAATTAAGGAAATGTTTTATCAAAATAAGTTAAAATATATAATTAATAGATTTGGTGTAATATCTGGGCCTTGGCAATTTGGAAAACAAGATCAAGGTTTTGTATCTATGTGGGTTGCTAATCATTTATTCAAAAAAAAATTGTCATATGTAGGTTTTGGAGGTTATGGTCATCAAGTAAGGGATATACTTCATATTGAAGATGCATGTAAAATTATACTTTTACAAATTTCAAAATTTTCAAAGATTAATAACATTACTTTTAACATAGGTGGTGAAAAGAAAAACACAATTTCCTTGAAAAGCTTGACACAAAAAGCTCAAGAAATTACTGGTAACAGGATAAAAATAAGAAGAATTCCTAAAACTTCAGTTTTTGATATACCTTATTTTATAACTAATAATCGTAAAATAAAAAAATTTTATAAATGGAAGCCTTCAAAAAGTATAGATCAAATTTTAAAAGATATTTATATTTGGCTACGTCATAATAAAGTGATAATAAAATATTTTAAATGAGTGTTGCTCTGATAACAGGATCATGCGGATTAGTTGGCTCAGAGTCCGCTTTGTTTTTTTCTAAAAAAGGATTTGATATAGTCGGAATAGATAATAATTCCAGAAGATTTTTTTTTGGAAAAGAAGGAGATATATCATGGGTTCGAGAAAAATTAAAAAAAACAATTAAAGGATATACTCATTATAATACTGACATTAGAAGTTTTACATCTTTAAAAAAAATTTTTTTGAGATATAGGAAAAAAATTAAAGTAATAATCCATTGCGCTGCACAACCATCTCACGATTGGGCAAAAGATAAAGCATTTATTGATTTTGATATTAATGCTAAAGGAACTTTAAACCTGTTAGAATTAACAAAAAAATTTACTCCGGAAATACCATTTATTTTTATGTCTACAAATAAAGTTTACGGAGATAATCCTAACAAACTTCCGTTAATAGAAAAAAAGACAAGATGGGAAATAAAAACTAATCATAATTTCGAAAACGGTATCGATGAGAGAATGTCCATTGATAATTGCACTCACAGTTTTTTTGGCGCGTCTAAAGCTTATGCTGACTTAATTGTGCAAGAATATGGTAAAAATATTGGTTTGAAAACGGCTTGTTTTAGAGCTGGCTGTATAACGGGACCAAACCATTCTGGTGCAAAATTACATGGTTTCCTTTCTTATCTAGTAAAAGCTTCACTTAAGTCAAAAAAATATACTTTAATAGGATACAAGGGTAAACAAGTTAGAGATAATATTCACAGTAATGACTTGGTTTCATGCTTTTGGGAATTTTATAAGAAACCAAGATCTGGTGAAATCTATAATGCTGGTGGAGGAAGGTATTCAAATTGTTCAATTTTAGAAGCCATTAATATCATTGAAAAGATAAAAAATATTAAAATTAAAAAAACAATTCTAGGGAAAAATAGAGTCGGAGATCATATTTGGTATATTTCTAATATGAAAAAGTTTAGGAAGCACTACCCAAAGTGGAAACAAATATTCTCAACAAAAAAAATTATTGAGGAGTTAATTGAACAATTTTCCTCTTTAAATATTTAAAAACTTCAATTGTTAAAAGTAATTGGACTGGGAGTAATATCAAACTGTACCTAGGTAAAATAAAAAAAATAGAAAATAAGAAAATATTACTCAAATAGTAAATAGATAGAAATTGAAAAAAACCTTTTTGTTTCAGTGCAATTATCGCTCCAATCAAACTTAATATAGAAACGAATATTTTGGGAAATATGTGCAAAAAATT
Source organism: uncultured Pelagibacteraceae bacterium (assembly GCA_902578315.1). Lineage (GTDB taxonomy): Bacteria > Pseudomonadota > Alphaproteobacteria > Pelagibacterales > Pelagibacteraceae > Pelagilacustribacter. Next base: position 24,501 of record CACHCL010000004.1, on the reverse strand, counting down.
GTAATAGTTGGGATAGGATGAATTAAAATCAATAAACATAAAAGAAAATATTTTTTTTACGTATAAAATAAGATAATTAAATGGATCATTTAATATTAGATATATAGCTTTATCTCTGTAAAAATTATCCAGATTTATTTCGTAATTATTATTAGTTTTTATATTTAAGGTTTTTCTATCAAAATTGTTTTCTATATATGCAGAATCGCCCTCTACTTTAAAAGATGGATTGTTGCCCTTAAGCAAATTATAACCGAATGATTTCGTGAGTGTTAATGTATTAAAATTATCGTAATTTCTTTTTAAGTAGGGAGATAAAACTAAAATTGAAAATATAATTGATATGACTAATGATTTAAATTTCTTCTCTTTGAAAACAAAGAAGTAGATCAAAGTTAAAAAATAAAATAGAAAAAATTCTCCTCGGATTAACATCAGTAGACCAGCTGATATAGAAAAAAGAAGTAAATATAAGAATTTACTATTATTTTCAAACTTTAATAAAGAAAAAAAATAAGAAATTAATAAAAAGATTTGAATAGATATTGAGGAAATTTGCGAGGAAGAAAAAACGTAAACTGGGAATAAGGCAAAAATTGTAGTTAATATAAGAGCAAATTTTATTTCTTGTTTGAGCATTAGCATAATTTTGAAAATTAACCATGTTGATATTAAGCTAAATACGATTTGAGTATATATAATTACGCTAACAAAATTTAAATAACTCCCAGATAAAAATTCGATCAAATAAATAAAATAAAAATAAAGCGGAGGCATAAAAATCGTTGGCAAAACTTCCTCTCCAGGCTCTGCATACTTTGGTAGTGCAATAAATTCGTTTACAACCACATTGAAACCAAAAACACCAGAAACTTTAAAATTATTAATAATAATTCCCCATTCATCAACCAACTTAGTGTCTCCTAAAGTATAAAATACTAAAATTCTTGCTATTACAGAAATACCCAACAAGTAATAGATCATTTCAAATTTAAAAATTTTATTCATAAGTGGTGCGCCTGCTAGGATTTGAACCCAGAACCTCCTGGTCCGTAGCCAAGCGCTCTATCCAGTTGAGCTACAGGCGCATTAGTTTTCAAATAAATTTAATTTTATTTTTTTAAATATATTCATGTTATAAATGATTATCATATAAAGTTTAATTATGCATTTTTTTTCAAATCATAGTAATTCAAAAATAAACTTCCTAAGCATATTGTTATCTTTAATGCCTATAAGCTTCATAGCTGGAAATATGATTATAAATATAAATATAATATTTATTTTACTTGTAAGCTTATTTTTTTATGGAAAAAAAATTTTTCAATTCAATTATTTGCTTTTAGATAAATTAATTATTATATATTTTCTTTTAATTATTTTTACTGGTTTTTATAATTATTATTTTTTTGATTTAGAAAATGTCAATAGCTATATTATTTCACCTACAAAATCTTTATTATTTTTAAAATACCTTATTTTATATTTAATTATACGTTTTTTGGTTAGCAATGGTCTTATTAGCCTTAAGTTATTCTTTATAAGTTGCGCATTATCTTCTGTATTTGTATCTCTCGATATTTTTTATCAATTTTACAATGGTAAAGATATTTTTGGACTTGAAACTATAGGTATCGGAAGAAAATTGAGTGGTCCATTTGGAGATGAGCTTATAGCTGGTAGCTTTATTCAAAGATTTTCTTTATTTGCATTTTTTGTATTTCCAATTTTCTTTTCAAAATATTCAAACAAAATTTCAAAGTTTTTAATACCAATACTTTTTGTTATCTTTTTACTTGGTATAATTTTATCTGGAAATAGAATGCCTATGATTCTTTTTATCTTTTCAATATTTTTAATTTTACTTTTACAAAAACAAACAAGGAAGTTTTTTATACCCTTTATTATTATTTTCTGTGTCATATTCTCAATTCTATTTAATTTTAATGTTGAGGTAAGAACAAATTTTAAGAATCTTAATAAACAACTCACAACGATGAGCACTTTAATTTTGAGTGGAGATTATAATAATTATAATAATACATCTTATCTAAGAGAATTTTCATCGTTTTATGAAACTTGGTTAATGAATAAATATATTGGCGGTGGTATTAAAAATTTTAGATTTTATTGTCATCATAGACCTAAAATAGAAAAAAATGCTAAGTTCATTTGCAATATGCACCCTCACAATTATTACTTGGAGATTTTAACAGAAACTGGAATAGTGGGTTTTGGTTTAATTTCAATAATATTTTTAATTCTTCTCTACAAAACATTTTATAAAAAATATTTTACCAATACTTCAATTAAGGATAATAATTTAATTATACCATTTATTTTTTTATTCATTGTAGAAATTTTTCCAATTAAAAGCACTGGAAGTTTTTTCACCACTGGAAATAGCACTTATTTGTTCCTAATTATGGGAATACTAGTTGGACTTTTGAGTAAAGATAATATATTGAAAAAAAAAGGTTAAGTTCATGAAAAATATATTTATAACATCAGCTTTAAGAACAGCAGTTGGATCTTTAAATAAAACTTTAAGAAATGTCCCAGCCGATGAAATGGGTTCTGCAATAATATCTAGTTCAGTTGAAAAAGTTAAAATCAATAAAAATGATATAGACGAGGTTATTATGGGACAAGTTTTAACAGGAGGCGCAGGACAAAATCCAGCTAGACAAGCAGCATTTAAGTCTGGCATACCAAAAGAAAAGCCCGCTTACATAGTTAATCAAGTTTGCGGCTCCGGTATAAGATCAATAGCTTCTGGTTTTCAGAGTATAAAATCTGGTGACTCAAAAATCGTAATTGCAGGTGGGCAAGAAAGCATGTCTTTAGCCCCTCATGTCATACACTTAAGAGATGGTAAAAAACTAGGAGATACTGAACTAGTTGACTCAATGATAAAAGACGGCTTATGGGATGCATTTCATGGTTATCACATGGGAATTACAGCTGAAAATGTTGCAGAAAAATTTCAAGTTACTAGAGAACAACAAGATAAATTTGCGCTTAGTTCTCAAGAAAAAGCTCTTAAAGCGCAAAAAGAGAATAAGTTTAATGAAGAAATAATAAATTTTAAGATCAAATCAAAAAAATCAGAGATAGATTTTAAAAAAGATGAGCATCCTAGAGAGAGTATAAATTTAGAAGGGCTGTCAAGATTAAAACCGGTATTTAAAAAAAACGGAACAGTCACTGCTGGAAATGCTTCTGGAATAAATGATGGTGCAGCTGCAGTCACTTTAATGAATAGTGATGAGGCTGAAAAAAGGGGTATAAAAAAACTAGTTTCAATAAAATCTTGGGCGAGCTGTGGAGTAGATCCATCTTTAATGGGTACAGGTCCGATTCCCTCATCAAAAAAAGCTTTAGAATTGGCTGGATGGTCGGTAAAAGATGTAGATCTTTTTGAAATTAATGAGGCTTTTGCAGCTCAAAGTATTGCGGTTTTAAAAACTCTTTCTATTCCGGAGGAAAAAGTAAACGTTAATGGCGGCGCCATAGCTTTGGGCCATCCTATTGGAGCGTCAGGGACTAGAATACTAGTAACGCTCATTCATGAAATGATCAAAAGAGATGTTAAAAAAGGTTTAGCAACTCTTTGTATTGGCGGTGGAATGGGTATTGCAATGTGTGTTGAAAGATAAAATATTATCTTCTGATGGAACTTCCAGTAGTAAATCATCCTGATTACGTCGCAAAAATAAATGATGATAATAAATTTCCTATAAAGAAATTTGGTGCTTTAGCAAATCATCTCTTAGAAGCAAAAGTAGTTCAGAAGTTTTATATTCCTAAAGAATGTTCGGTTGAAACAATGAAAACTTCTCATTCATTAAAATATATTAATGATATTAAAAATAAGACTCTAGATATTAAAGCTCAAAAGAAAATTGGTTTTCCGATAAATGATAGTGTTGTTAGAAGATCTTTTGTTGCTACTGGAGGGACAGTCCTTGCTAGTAAACTTGCTTTAGAGTCTAAGCTTGCTTGTAATACTGCTGGTGGTAGTCATCATGCTACTTTTGATTATGGAGCTGGATATTGCGTTTTTAATGATACTGCTGTTGCAGCTAATTATTTGAAAAACAAGGGATATGCAAGAAAAATTCTTATATTAGATTTAGACGTCCATCAAGGAAATGGAAATTCTGAAATATTTCAAAACGATAAAGAAGTATTAACATTTAGTATGCATTGTGGTTCAAATTATCCTGCAAAAAAATCTAAAAGCGATATTGATATAGAGCTTAAAGACAATATGGAAGATAATGAATACTTAAATGTTTTAAATAAAAATCTGAAGGAGCTAAACTATAACACTTATGATTTTGTTTTCTATGTTGCAGGGGTTGATATTCATCATGAAGATAGACTAGGTAAACTAAAAATTACAGACAAGGGTATAAATAAAAGGGATCAGATTGTCATTGAAAACTTTTACTCAAAAAAAATTCCTTTATGTGGCGTTCTTGGAGGAGGTTATAATAAAAGCTTTGATAAATTAATAGAACTTCATTCAATGCTTCACAAAAATTGCGCGGAATACTTTTAGCAGGTCCTGGCTTTAGATGGACATAACTTAGGGACTAAAGCCAAGACTTAAGTTCATAATATTCTTAAATAAAATTATAGTTAATTTATAAAACTGACGCGCTACAATTTAAACGGTTTCAGTAAGCTTCACTCAATAAAAATTTGCTAAAACTTGTTAAAATTACCCTTATATTTATTATTTTTTACTCGTTAATAACTTGCTTCTATTTTTATTCATACTAAATCCAGCAAAATATATTGTGTGGGATGGGAATTGATATCCCTCAGGATAATTAGCACCACCATATTCGGGGTGCGAATATGTACCATATTTAATGTCAACATAATCATGATGAGCTGTTTTAAATCCCGATCTATTAACTTTTAATTCATCATTTATATAAACTTTGATAAAACCATCATAATCTTTTGAGTATCTAATATTAAACTCAACTTTGTGCCATTTATCTTTAAGATTTTTTTCATCTATTACATGATTACCTTCAATTGAAAGTTTCCCGTGGTAAATAGATGCGGAAAATTGAGGCGCATAACCGCCTACGGTTTGACCGCCTTTGCGATTAACGCCATAAAATTGGGTTATGTAAGGTTGTAAAAGTTTGTCTTTAAAATTTTCAGGTGTGTTAGGCACATAAAAATAGTAGCCTATCCATATTTCTTTTGCTTTCTTACCTATTCTTAAATCTCCGCTTGAAGCAACTTCAAGTCTTAATCTATTGCTATTACAATCAGTAGTTCCAGTTCCTATTTTGACTTTATTTTCTTTCCAGAAATGACCAGCTGTTCCACAATCTCCTTTTCTAGGGCTAAAGTTTTCAATTAATTTAAAAGGTGATGTGCCTGTAGGGTCTTTAATTATAGTATAATTATGTTTACGTAATTCTTTTTTTAAATAATTTGCTATATGAACCTTATCGATCTTGCCCCTTTTTAAATAGTTCGGATTTTTAGATACAACATCGGCCAACACAACATCGGTAATCATAAAAAAAATTATACTGGTATAAAATATAATCAGTTTTTTCATTTTAAATTTTGCTAAGAATTGAGTTGTGGCAAATTTTCATAAAACTTCAAAGCTTCAGGATTCGCAATTGCTTCTTTATTATTGATCTTTTCTCCATTAACTACCTGTCTTACAGCTAACTCTACGATCTTACCACTTTTGGTTCTTGGAATTTCTGGAACTTTAATGATTATTGAAGGAACATGTTTTGGTGAACAGTTTTTTCTTATTCTAGATTTAATTGATTTAATTTTTTCTTCGTTCAATTCCTTATTATTTTTTGTTGTTACAAATAGGATTACTCTTACATCGTCATTGTAATCTTGACCGATAACTAGACCTTCTGTGATAAAATCAATGTCCTCAACTTGCTGATAAATTTCTGCTGTCCCTATTCTTACGCCCCCAGGATTAAGAGTGGCATCAGACCTTCCGCGCATTATAAATCCATTATTTTTAGTTCGCTCGATGAAATCACCATGATGCCAAATATTTTCAAATTGAGTAAAATAAGCTTTATGATATTTTTGTCCGTCACCATCATCCCAGAATTTTATTGGCATGGATGGAAAAGGTTTTTTAACTACTAACTCCCCTTTCTCTCCATCTTTTACGCTTTTTCCTTTATCCGTAAAAACATCAATATCAATACCTAGGCTCTGGCCTTGGATTTCTCCCATGTATACATTTGAATAAAGGTTTCCTAAAACTAAACAACCAACTAAATCTGTCCCACCAGCAATAGATGCGAGATGAACATCTTTTTTTATTTTTTCGTATATATACTTGAAACTTTCCTCAGCTAAAGGAGAACCTGTTGAAGTTATTATTTTTATTGAGCTTAGATCTAGTTTTTTACTATCATATTTTTCATTCTTTAAATGATCGATGTATTTAGCGCTTACTCCGAAAAGATTAATTTTCTTGTTTTGACAATACTCTAAAAGAACATCTATTTTTGGATAAACAGGTGCCCCGTCGAATAAAAATATAGATGAGCCTGTTGCTAATCCTCCAACTAACCAATTCCACATCATCCAGCCAGTAGTAGTATAGTAAAATAATTTTTCGTTTTCTCTAATATCGCAATGAAGCATAAATTCTTTGTTATGTTCAATCAATACGTTTCCTGCTCCGTGTGTAATGCATTTTGGTTTCCCTGTGGTACCGCTTGAAAAAAGAATATAAATAGGATGATTGAATTCAAATCTTTCAAAAATGTCATCTAGGTCGTTCTTTAAAGTCTCTTCAAAATTAACGAAATTCTTTAAACTTTCTCTTTCTTGTTTATTATAATTAAATGCAATTACTTTTTTAATTGATGGTATCTGTTTAAGAATTTTTTCGACTTTATCTAAAATATTTATTTTTTTTCCATTGTAATAATAATAGTCGCATGTAATAAAAACTTTTGGTTCTATCTGCTTGAACCTGTCTACAACTCCCTGAGCTCCAAAATCAGGTGAACAAGAAGACCATATAATTCCATTTTTTGCACAAGCTAAAAAACAAATGATCGTCTCTATTTTATTAGGCACATACGCTGCAACTCTATCTCCTTTCTGAAGATTTAGTTTTTTGAGATAAGATGAAAATTTACAAACTTTTTCATATAATTCATTCCAAGTAATATTTTCCTCAAAACCTTTTTCAGATAAAAAATTAATAGCTAATTTATCAGATTTTTTTTTAAGGATATTTTCTGTGTAGTTCAATTTTGAGTCTGGAAAAAATTTGGTTTTATTGAATACATTATCTTTTTTAATTATTTCAGATCCCTTATCTCCAATAATTTTCGAATAATCCCAAAACTTTGACCAAAATTCATTTGGGTTATCAATAGACCATTGCCAAATTTCTTTAAAATTAAATGAAGATTGAAAATTTATAAACTTACAAAAATCTCTTAATAAGGAGTTTTCTTTTAATTTTTCTGAAGGTTGCCAGAGTGGTTTATTCATAAAAGCTAATTTAGCTCTTATGAAATTATCTTAATAGATATTTTTTTAATAGAAATTTCTGAACAATTTGACCTTGATTGCTTCTTATTTCTTTCTTTTTAAACAATAAATTAATTAGCCATTTCATATCTAATAGAAACATCAAGAGGTGACAAAAAATGGCAAAAAATGTGTCAAAAATTGAACTATTCAACTTATAAGCGCTATTCTTTCTAGTTTATTATTCAATAACTTTTTTATATGTTCCATCCAGTTTATAATAGAGTTATGGCTCAGAATATTTCAGTTCCAGATATAGGTGATTTTAAAGACGTAGAAGTAATAGAAATTTTAGTCAAACCTGGTGATCAAATAAATAAAAACGATCCTATAGTTACAATCGAAAGTGATAAATCCAGTGTAGAAATTCCATCTCCTTCAGCTGGTCAAATAAAAGATTTAAAAGTAAAGATAGGAGATAAAGTTTCAGAGGGAAGTTTATTAGCAACTATTGAAAATGGTCAAGCAGCTTCTTCGCCAAAACAAGAAATAAAACAAGAAGTTGTTAAAGAAGAATTCATCCAAGAAAAACCAAAATCAAATGGCAACTTAAATCCAGTAAAACAAGTTAAAAAAGTTTTTGCAGAGCCGGCTTCAAAAGATGACATTGATCCAATTGAAACAAATGAATGGATAGAATCATTAAATTCTGTAATTGAGTCTGATGGAGCACCAAGAGCAAGCTATCTATTAAATAAAGTTATTGATCAAGCTTATAAGTCTGGTTTGGTTTTACCTGATACTAGAACAACGCCATATATAAATACTATTCCGCCCGAGGCAGAGGCTAAATCTCCGGGTGATCAAAATATTGAAAAAAAATTAAGAGCAATTATTAGATGGAATGCCGCTGCAATGGTAGTAAAAGCTAATAAGAAAAGTTCTGAACTAGGCGGACATATTGGAACTTTTGCGTCAGCAGCAACATTGTATGATGTTGGTATGAATCATTTTTGGAGAGCAAAAAATAATAAATTTGGTGGAGACTTGGTGTATTTTCAAGGTCACTCGGCTCCAGGTATGTACGCAAGAGCATTCTTAGAGGGAAGGCTCTCAGCAAAACAATTAGATGGATTTAGACAAGAGGTTGGAAAAGATGGTCTATCATCTTATCCTCATCCTTGGTTAATGCCAGACTTTTGGCAGTTTCCAACAGTGTCGATGGGTCTTGGTCCTATAATGGCAATTTATCAAGCTCGGTTCTTAAAATATTTAATCAATAGAGGTTTAGTCAAAGATGAGGGTAGAAAAATTTGGGTATTCTTAGGAGATGGAGAAATGGATGAGCCGGAGTCTATGGGAGCGATCGGTTTAGCTGCAAGGGAAAAATTAGATAATTTAATATTTGTAATTAATTGTAACCTTCAAAGACTTGATGGGCCTGTAAGAGGTAATGGAAAAATTATTCAAGAACTTGAAGGAAGTTTTAGAGGAACGGGTTGGAATGTAATCAAAGTTATTTGGGGATCTTATTGGGATAAACTTTTGATGAAAGATAAGTCTGGCCTTCTTGTGAAAAGAATGAATGAATGTGTTGATGGAGAGTACCAAGCTTTTAAAGCGAAGGATGGTTTATATGTTCGGGAAAAATTCTTTGGTAAATATCCTGAACTAAAAGAAATGGTATCTACTATGACAGATAAAGACATTTGGAGATTAAATAGAGGAGGCCATGATCCTCATAAGGTCTACGCTGCCTACCATTCAGCAATGCAGCACACTGGTTCTCCAACTGTCATTCTTGCTAAAACCATAAAAGGCTACGGTATGGGCAAATCTGGTGAAAGCATAAATACAACTCACCAACAAAAAAAATTAGATGAGGAGGATTTACTTTATTATAGAGATAGATTTGGCGTACCTCTCACTGATAAACAGGTAAAAAATATTGAGTATTACAAACCAGATGAAAATTCTGAAGAAATTAAATATCTAAAAGATCAAAGAATTAAGCTTGGTGGTTTTATCCCAGAAAGATCTTCATTCGCAAAACAAATAAAAGCTCCTCCTAAGGAAATTTTCGATAACTTTATGAAATCTACAGGAGATAAAGAAATGTCAACTACGATGGCATTAGTTAGAATGCTAACTGCATTACTAAGAGATAAAAATATATCACCAAGATTAGTTCCTATCATCCCAGATGAAGCAAGAACTTTTGGGATGGAAGGTTTTTTCCAAAAAATAGGAATATATGCTCATGAGGGTCAAAAATATGAGCCTGTAGACTCAGAACAGTTAAGCTCTTATAGGGAAGATAAAAGCGGCCAAGTATTAGAAGAGGGAATAAATGAATCAGGAGCAATGTCCTCTTGGATTGCAGCTGGTACAGCTTACACAAATCATGATTTAGAAATGATACCGATTTATATTTTTTACTCTATGTTTGGTTTTCAAAGGGTTGGGGATTTGGCTTGGGCCGCTGGAGATTCTCAAGCAAGAGGTTTCTTGATTGGAGCTACTGCAGGAAGAACTACTTTAGCTGGAGAAGGACTTCAACACCAAGATGGTCATAGTCATTTATTAGCATCGAATATTCCAAACTGTATTAGTTACGATCCTACATTTGCTTACGAAATGGCTGTTATACTTAGAGATGGAATGAAAAGAATGCACGAAAAAAAAGAAAACATTTTCTATTACATCACAGCAATGAATGAAAATTATTCTCATCCAGAAAAACCGAAAGGCTCAGATGAGGGAATTCTTAAAGGAATGTATTTGTTTAAAGAAAATAACAACAAGAATAAAACTAAAGTTCAGCTTTTAGGTTCAGGAACAATTTTAAGAGAAATAATTGCTGCTGCAGAAATATTGTCAAAAGATTATGGTGTAGACTCTGATGTATGGAGTGTAACTAGCTTCAATGAATTAAGAAAAGACGGTATGGAAACCGAGAGATGGAACTTACTAAATCCAAATGAAAAAAAGAAAAAATCATATGTTCAAAAGTGTTTAGAAAAAACAGATGGACCGGTTATTGCTGCATCGGATTACACTAGATCATTTTCAGATCAAATAAGACCTTATACAGAAAAACCATTTTACTCTTTAGGGACAGATGGTTATGGAAGAAGTGATACCAGAAAAAATTTAAGAAAGTTTTTTGAGGTCGATAAAGAACACATAGTTGCCTATACATTAAGTGCTTTAGCAAAAGAGCAATTGGTTGAGACCAAGAAAGCTGAAAGTGCGATCAAAAAGTTCAAGATTGATAAAGATAGAGATTTTCCATCTAATTTATAAATATGGCTAGTACAAAAATTTTAGTTCCAGATATGGGTGACTTCAAGGATGTAGAGATTATTGAAGTTCTGGTTAAAGAAGGTCAACAAATAAAAAAAAATGACTCTCTTATTACATTGGAAAGTGACAAATCAAGCGTTGAGGTACCCTCGACTCACGAAGGAGTCATTGAAAAAATAAATATTAAAGTAGGCGATAAAGTTAATAAGGGAGACTTAATTCTTAGTCTGAATGCAGAGAGTGCTGCTGAGGAAAAAAAAGAAGCAGTAAGTGAGCAAAAAAAAGTTGAAAAGACAGAAATAAAAGAGATCAAACCTCAGAAACCAAAAGAAGTTATTCCTATAGCGCCTACATCACAATCAGGCAGTAAGTCAGCTAGTCCAAAAGTTAGAAAATTTGCAAGAGAATTAGGTGCCAATGTAGTTGAAATACCTGGTTCTCAAAGAGGTGGTAGAGTTTCCGAGGAGGATGTAAAAAATTTTGTAAGATCTCAGGTTACAGTCAGCGGTGGAAAAATAGAAAAGAAAGTTCATAAAGAAGAGTATCCGCATGAAGAGTTTGGTGAAATCGAACTAAAAGATATACCAAGAGTTAAAAGATTATCTGGTCCTCACTTAGTAAGATCTTGGACTGAAATTCCCCATGTAACACAGCATGATGAAGTTGATATAACAGAAATGGAGCAATTTAGATCATCATTATATGATTACTATACTGGTGAGAAAATAAAAGTGACACCTCTTGCTTTTATAGCAAAAGCTCTTGTCAGTGCTTTGAAGAAATTTCCAAATTTTAATGCTTCAATTGATAGTGCTAATGATAAAATTATTTATAAAAAATATTTTCATGTTGGTTTTGCAGTAGATACTCCTCATGGTCTAATGGTGCCTAAAATAAGAGATGTTGATCAAATGAGTATAAAAGAAATTGGAAGTGCTTTAAGAAAAACAAGTAGACTTTGCAGAGATTTGAAAATTGATAAGAAGGAATTTTTTGGCGGTTCAATGACGATATCAAGCTTAGGTGGTATCGGAGGAACTTTCTTTACCCCAATTATAAATCCTCCTGAAGTAGCCATACTTGGGGTTGGAAAAAGTTTTGATAGGTTGGTAAAAGTTAAAGACAAATTTGTTTCAAGAAAAATTTTACCTATTTCACTTTCATACGACCATAGAATAATTGATGGTGCGGAAGGCGCTAGGTTTTGCGTTTATCTTGGTAAATGCCTTGGCAAAGACTTTGCTTTCAAGCTTGCTGTATAGATCAAATTAAATTAGTAAGGGTCATGAAGAATAATTTGATCCCTATATCTTGTGCTCTTGCGTGTTCGTTTCTTTGGGGAACAACTTTTGTTGCCCAAGATACAGGAATGGACTTCATTGGACCTTATACATTTTGTGCTGTAAGATTATTTCTAGGATTTTTGGGATTACTGCCTTTTTTTATATATTTTGAATTTAATGAAATTAAAAAGATCAATTTTAATTTAAGAAAATTCTTTTTCTTTACATTGATACTAGGCTCAATTTTTGGAATGGCAAATATACTTCAGCAAGTTTCGCTTCTTTATACGGACATTGCTAACTCTGCAGTCTTTACTGTTCTTTATGTTGTCATAGTCCCGTTAATTTCGTATTTTTTTTTTTCAATAAAAATTCACCCTTCTATTTGGCCTTCCGTTACGCTTTGTTTAATAGGTGGATTGCTTTTAAGTGAAATAAAAAATTATGATGTAAGATTTGGTGACATGCTAGTAATCATAGGTGCATTTTTTTGGGCTTTTCACATAATCTTTATTTATAAAGTTTTGAAAATTTTCAATTTTCCGATAGCAATCGCAACTTTTCAATGTTTAGTTGCAGGTATATTTTGTTCTTTTCCTGCATTAACTTTTGAGACTGTAACAATCAATTTAATTTCAAAAGAAATTACAGAGTTACTTTACGCTGGAATTTTATCTAGTGGAGTTGCTTTTATGCTTCAAGCATATGCTCAAAGAGTTTTATCTCCTGCATCTGTAGCAATTATATTTTCGCTTGAGGGAGTGTTTGCTTCAATATTTGGATGGATACTATTAGATCAGTTTTTAAGTGAAGTAAAAGTGTTTGGTATAATGATTATTTTATTAGCAGTAATATTTTCACAATTGATACCAATTTATGGTAAAAAAAATTATGGACGAATCTAATAAAGGATTTATGAAACATCTCGGCGGGTTGGAGCTAAAAAAGATTAGCGAGACTCAATATGAGTTTATGGTAGAGGTTAAAGAAATTCATTTAAACACTGGTAAAATTGCACATGGTGGATTCCTCTCTACTATTGCTGATACTGGCATGGGGACTGCTGCACATAGAGTTGCTGGTGACAAGAGATGTGTAACAATTAATTTAGATATGAAATTTATCTCAGTAGGCCAACTTGGTGATAAACTTGTTGGGAAAGTAAAAATATTAAAAAAGACTAAAACACTAGTTTTTATTTCTTGCGCTATTTCTAATTCAAGCGACATAGTAGCCTCTGCAAGTGGAACTTGGAAAATACTACAGTAGTATTTAATGAAATTAAAAACTGTTTTCGTTTCGATATTATTTATTTTTATTTTAATAAAAAGTGCATCGGCTAATTTTTTTAAAAACATAACTGACTTAATAGAAAACAACTATGAAAGTCTTAGATATGGTATTTCTGTGGCTGATGTTAATAACGATGGCACTTATGAATTTATAGTGGCTGGTTTTGGAAGTGAAAATTTAGCATTATCATACAAAGATAATAAACTAATAAATATTGTTAATGACGCTAAGTTTGCAGATAAAAGAAGTTTTACTATAGGTGTAGCTGCTTGCGATATTGATTCTGACGGGTATGAAGAGATTTATTTTTTAAATACTGATACTTATAGTGGTGAAAAGAAATATTCCGACCGATTAATAGATCTAAAAAATAAAAAATTTTCTGATATTTTTGAACAAAAGAAAAATCAAATAGATTTAAACTTTACAGCGGGTCGTTCCGTTGTATGTGTAGATAGAAAAGGAAATGGAAAATATGGTATTTATGTTGCTAATTATGGTGGTCCAACAAGATTTTATGAAAAGTTTAAGGGAAGAATAAAAGATAGAGCAGCAGAGTTCGGCTTGGATAAAATTACTGGGGGAAGAGCAGTCGTTGCTGGACATATATTATCAAACAATATTGATATTTTCGCAGCTAACGAAAGAGGAGTAAATTTTTTATATAAGAATGTTGATGGTGTTTTTTACGATGTGGCATCAGGGTACAATGTTTTAGACCCTTATGAAAATGGAAGAGGTACTGCGTTAAGTGATATTTTGTACAGAGGTCAATTGGATATTGTTAGTGGAAATTGGGATGGAGAACACCGTATTTTTATAAAGAAAGAAAACTCTTTTAAAAACATTGCCGATGGCAATTTTAAAAGGCCATCTAAAATTCGAACGGTTATCTCAGCTGATTTTGATAATGATGGATATGACGAAATATTTCTTAATAATATCGGTGAGGCAAATAAACTATTTAAAATTAAGGAAAATGGGAAATTAGAGGAAATAGATATCACTTCTAACTCTGAAGCAAATGGTCTTGGAACTGGCGCTGCTGTAGCGGACATTGATAAAGACGGAATTTTAGAATTATTGATTGCCCACGGAGAAACAGGAAATCAAATACTTACACTTTACAAAGCAAACGTAAAAAAAGATAAGAATTATTTACGAATAAAAGCTTTAAATAAAAACGGAGCTCCAGCTAGAGGAGCAACGGTGACACTAACATCCAATTTAAGAAAACACTCTAAAACAATAGACTCTGGTTCAGGATATCTATGCCAAATGGAACCTGTTGCTCACTATGGAATACGGGATGGTGAAAAGGACTTCAAAGTTTCGATAAAGTGGACAAACGGAAAAATCAATAATTATAAAATCCCTAAGATTGGAAAAACATATGTTTTTCAAGAAAGTAAAATGTCTGTAAATTCTAATGTAAGTTTGACAATAAGATAATTAACTATCTTGCCAATCTAATAAATATATCGCCCATACCAATATTCATTTCGTCTAGCGGAATATCGTTTTTAAAAGCACAAAATCTACCTGTAATTTCATTGGCTTCTATTTTTTTAATATCGGCTTTTTGACATTTTTTGGCTTCATAGAAAAGACCTATCACAAGCTTACCGTCGTATACAAATACTTCGTCATCATTAAGTCTTTGATTCTTACAAAAATAATTTCTATTTACTTCCGCAGGAAAATCTTTTTTTGAACAAGGATTGTTAATGAGTAAAACATCAATCTTTTTAAGACCGTCTTTAAACTTGTGTTTAATTTTTTTAACCTTTGTATAATTCATTAGATCACAGGAACAGGGCCAACAACATCTATAAAGCTCACCACAAATATTTTTTTGTGTTCTTAATTCCTTAACATAGATATAATCAGGTTTTTCTCCTGGATTGATTAGAGATCCTGAAACAGGGCAATAAAATTTATTATATTCTTTAAACTCTTCATAAGTTAAGTCTTGATCTATTAAATATTTGAAAAACCTTGGACCTGCAGCATTCCTGTTGCTGTCTGGAAATATTTTAGACCAATTTTTGACGAGGTTTTCGTAATAAAATTTTTTTTGCTGAAAATTTACTTCAGCAAGGCTAACCGCATTCAAGAATACACTAAAAATTAAAGCTTTTAAAAAAATTCTCATTTTAATATTTAAATAGATTTTTAGATAAAAGCACTGCGCTTTTATGTTGCTGGAGAAGACTTGTTTCTATAATTAATATATCCAAAAAATATTAGTAGTAAAAAAGCTATTGGATAAACAATGGCTTTATTGGGTCTTTCTGGATTTTCAATTTTAAAATTACTTATAATATCGCCCATCTGAACACCAGATTTTTTTGCTTCCCCTCTCCAGTTTAATTTATCAACAGTTAATTGATCATTCTGATCGGCTAATGTTACGCCATATTCTTCAAGGTTATAATTATTTTCAAATTTCCCTTTATCGATAACAAATAGTTTATATCTTTCTCCATACTCAGTAACTCGTGTGACTTTTATATGAACCTCTTTTGATGGGTCAAAAGATAAATTTTGAATATTTTCTGCCGAAAGTTTTTGTTCATTAAATTTAGGATAGAATTTACCTAAAACATAATCTGGAGCTAAAAAAGATAAAGATATTATTAAAAACGCTATGATCTCATACCATCTCAACCTATTTATAAACCATTGTTGAGTAGCAGCAGTAAAAACTAAAATTCCAATCAATGAAGTTACTATAACTAATAAAGCTTGCCAGATGCTATCTACACCTATTAATAGTAGCTCGTGATTAAACAAAAAGACTATTGGTAAAATCCCAGTTCTTAAACTATACCAAATAGCTTGAAGTCCTGTTCTTAAAGGATCGCCACCAGAAATTGCGGCTGCTGCATAAGATGCTAAACCAACAGGGGGTGTTACATCGGCCATCAATCCAAAATAAAATACGAATAAGTGAACAGCAATTAACGGAAAAATAAAACCCGAAGCATTTCCAACATCAACTAAAACTGTAGCCATTAGAGAAGCCACTACTACATAGTTTGCAGTTGTTGGAAGACCCATACCAAGTAACAAGCAAAGTACAATAGTTAATAAAATTAATATAATAACATTATCTCTTGCTATCGTCTCAATCACTATGATTAAATTTGTACTTAGACCTGTAGAGCCCACTGCGCCAACAATTATACCTGCTGTAGCGATTGCGATCCCTACCCCTACCATGTTAATTGCACCTTTTTGAAGACCGACTATTGTTTGATTGTACCAATCGATTAAACCAGTTTTAAAATCAGGATTTTTAATTATACGGCTTACTAGGTTAACTAATATTAAAGATAAAGTTGCGTAAAAAATAGAAAAACCTGCTGTGTATCTCATATAAACAAGTAAAAAAATTAAAACAAAAATAGGTATTAAAAAATGTAAACCAGATAAAAAGGTTTTCTTTAAGTGAGGAACATCAGCGTCATCCATTCCCTTTAATCCTAATTTAAGGGCCTCCAAATGAGATATATAGAATAAAGCAATATAAGAAATTACAGCAGGTAAAAAAGCATGTTTAACTACCTCAAAATAAGTAACACCTATAAAACTTGCCATAACAAATGCAGCTGCTCCCATTACCGGAGGCATTATTTGTCCATTAACAGATGAAGAAACTTCAATAGCTCCAGCTTTCTCTTGAGAGAAACCTGTTTTTTTCATTATTGGAATTGTAAAAGTTCCAGTTGTTACAGTATTTGCAATTGAGGAACCTGAAATCATTCCAGTCATTCCAGATCCTAATATTGCGGCTTTAGCCGGACCTCCTCTCATTTTTCCAACCATTGCAAAAGCTAAATCTAAAAAATACTTTCCACCACCAGCTGTTTCTAATAAAGCTCCAAATAGCACAAACAAAAATATAAAATCCACTGAAACTCCAATGGGTATTCCGAATATTGCCTCTTGATCAAACCATTGAAATCCTACTAGTCTTTTTACAGAAAGTCCGCCATGAGAAATAATATCAGGAGCATATTTTCCAAAATAAGAAAATAAGAGGAAACAGACTGCAATGATAACTAAAGGTAAGCCTATAGCTCGTCTAGTTGCTTCTAATAAAATTAATATACCTGTGGCCCCAATTATAAGTTCAACTGGAACTTTAAAACCAAATATTTCTTTTACTAAAAGGATGCCACCTCTATTTACTAAATCGTCATAGAAAAAATAAATATATAAGCAACTTAATGCCCCGATAATACTAATAATAATATCAAGTACTGAAATCTTTTTTCCCCTGACTGCTGGAAAAATTAAAAAAGCTAAAGTTAAAGCAAAACCTAAGTGAATTGCTCTTGCAGGCAATCCTTTAAACATTCCAAAATTTAACCAAAAAGGAAATGGAGAAGCATACCAAAGTTGAAAAAATGTCCAAAGAATAGCGATTCCAAAAACTATTTTTAAATGGATACCTGATAAATTTCTAGTTGGAGATATATCTTCTTGAATTTTATCTTTAATCTTATTTTGAATGTTTTGATTCATTATAGCTAAAATACCTTATTCTAAAAAAAAAGGCCCAAAAATATTGGGCCTTTTTTAATTAAACTATAAAGTTGAATTACATTAATCCAGCTTCTTTGTAGTACTTAATTGCACCTGGATGTAACGGAGCTGATAATCCATCAGCTATCATGTTTTTCTTTTCCAGAGGTCCAAAAGCAGGGTGTTGAGCTCTGAAATCATCAAAGTTTTCCATTACCGCTTTTGTTACTAAGTATACAAGCTCTTCAGAAACGTTTGCACTTGTAACAACAGTAGCTTTTACACCGAACGTTGTAGCATCTTTTTTCTGATTTGAGTAAGTTCCTTTTGGAATAACTGCTTTAGCATAATAGTCTGCGCCATCAATTAAACCTTGAACTGGTGCACCAGTTAAATTAATTGGGCTTGCTTTAGCTTTACAAGTAGCTGCTTGCTCCATAGCTCCATTTGGAAATCCTACAGAATAACCAAACGCATCTATTTTACCGTCACAAAGAGCTTTTACTTGCTCAGAAGAAGTAAGTTCAGTAGTTGCTTTGAACATACTCATATCTGCACCCATAGCCTTCATCAATTCTTCCATTGTTCCTCTTTGACCAGAACCCGGGTTACCAATGTTTACTGTTTTTCCTTTTAGGCCTTTGAAATTTTTAATTCCAGATTTTTTACTTGCCCAAATTTGGAAAGGTTCGTTGTGAACAGAAAATACAGCTCTCAAGTCGCTGAACTGTTTTCCTTCCCATTTGCTTGAACCGTTGTAAGCATGATACTGCCAGTCTGACTGAGCAACACCAAATTGAAACTCACCATCTTTGATTTGTCCAATATTGTAGTTTGATCCACCTGTTGAAGGTGCAGTACATCTGTAAGCTTTAGCTGTACCTTTTTTTCTACCATGGTCAGCACTTATTGCTGATTTATGTAACATTTTACAAATAGCGTTACCTGTTTGGAAATAAACTCCAGTAGGTCCGCCTGTTCCTATTGTAAAGAACTCTGCTGATTTAGCGATTGATGTAATGGGACTTGAAAAAGCTAACATTACTAGTACCGCTGAAATCAATGACATCATTTTTTTCATGTGTACTCCTCTTTTATTTATAATTAATTTAACTACGATATTTAATTGAGGTCAAAGAGATTCTTATAAATTTTTGGCCCAATTTGAGAGCTTAGTGGTGCCTTCAACTACATTTGGGGCATAGGTCTTGACCATTTCTTCACTAATAGAGTTATAGTCTTTTACATTTTTAAAAAAGTTTACACCATCAAAGTCTGTATAGCTTAATCTAGTAAGCATTTTTTTTGGTTTAAATCCAAAATCTGATCCGGGAAGCATTGCAACACCAGTCTCATTTAATATTACATCACATAATTGAGCTGAAGTTTTAAATTTTTTATTTTTAAATTCAGGCATTAAATAAAAAGCTCCTTGAGGTGGATTTATTATAACTTTATTTGATTTAAGATTATTATAAACATAGTTTCCAACTGAATTAAGTATAGATCTTACTTTTAGTTTGTACTGCTCATAGTCGCCTTCATAAGCTTCAACCGCAGCAAACTGGGTTGGTGTATTTACAGTTGAATATGATTCACTTGCTAATGATTTTAAACTATTAATAAATTGTTTTGATCCATTAGGGACTGCTAGAAACCCAAGTCTCCAACCCCCTGCCCCACACCATTTGCTTAATCCACCGCTAATGAATGTAGCTTCTGGGTAAAATTCTGAAATAGAGTTGTAACTATTATCAAATGAAAGATCTGTATATATTTCGTCTGATAAAATTATTAGTTTATATTTTTTAGCTACTTGAGCTAATTCTCTTAAATTTTTACAGATTGCTCCAGATGGATTATTCGGTGAGTTTAAAATAAAAATAATATTTTTATTTTTTCCAATTTTCTTTAATTTTGTATCAAGTTCCCTTGCTGTTGGAAACCAATTGTTAGCTTTAGAAGTTTCTATCCAATGAACTTTATTAAAACCAATTTGTGCTTGTGGTTCATAAGATACCCAGCTTGGAGCTGGAGTTAAAATTTCTCCATTAAATGTAACCTGCATTAACAACATAGCTTCTTTAGATCCAGGAGTAATCAGAATATTTTCTTTAGAATATCTTACACCTGTATTTTTAAATAAATGATTAGAAATTTTCTCTCTTAGTTCGGGTAAACCTTGTATAGGTAAGTACTCTTTTTTATGCGCATTAAGTTTTAATGTATCAACAATTTTCTCTGGAATTTGAAACGGTGATTGCCCAAAGCCAAATCTGTAAATTTTTTTTCCTGATTTGATCAATTCTTTTGATTTTTCGTTGATCGCTAATGTTGAGGATTCTTTTAATTTTAAAATATTCTTTTTAATTTTTGACGTCATTTAAACAATTTACCTATACGGGGACTACCCGTTAAAAGTCAAATTAAATGTTCAAATAGGAACATTTGACAAATTGATTCGGTCATGTTTTAATCATACTTTGTTCTCAACTTTGATCTACATATAGTATAAAAAAAATTAGCTTACACAAAAATGAAAAAACAATCACAAAGGATCATTGCGCTGCTCGGACCTACGAATACAGGCAAAACTTATGTAGCTATAGAAAAGATGCTTGAACATGAAACTGGTATTTTCGGGTTACCTCTAAGGCTTTTAGCTAGAGAGGTTTACGATAAATGTGTAACCAAAGTAGGTGTTGAAAAAGTAGCTTTAATAACTGGAGAAGAAAAAATAATACCAAGTTCTGCCAATTACTTTATTTGTACAGTTGAGTCCATGCCAAAGGATAAAGAAGTGGATTTCGTTGCGATTGATGAAATTCAAATGTGCGCAGATAGGGAAAGAGGCCATATATTTACTCAAAGACTATTAGAATCTAGGGGTACCCAACTTACAATGTTTTTAGGATCACAAGTGATGGAAAATATAATTAAAGATTTAGTTGGTAATGTTGAATTTGAAAAAAAGGAGAGGTACTCTCAATTAAGTTATTCTGGCGTAAAAAAAATTTCAAGATTAGATAGAAAAGTAGCAATTATAGCTTTCTCAATAGAAGAAGTATATGCAATTGCAGAACTAGTTAGACGGCAAAAAGGTGGCGCAGCAGTAATTATGGGTTCATTAAGTCCTAAAACTAGAAATTCTCAAGTAGGTTTATATCAATCCGGAGATGTTGATTACTTAATTGCAACAGATGCAATTGGAATGGGATTGAATATGGATATAAATGAAATTTACTTTTCTAATTTAAAAAAATTTGATGGAAAAAAAACAAGAAGACTTAACCTTATTGAAATGTCTCAGATTGCTGGAAGGGCTGGAAGATACAAAAATGATGGCGGATTTGGTACAACTGGAGACTGCGAAACATTAAATTCTGATGAAATTGAAAAAATAGAAAAACACCAGCTTCCTGACACAAAAACAATATATTGGAGAAACTCTAACTTGAATTTTAAAAATCCTGAGAGACTTATCTCCTCACTTGAGCTTAAGCCTAATAAAAAAAATCTTTTAAGAACTAATGACTCACTTGATGAAAGTGTACTTAGATTTTTTCTTAAAAAAGGAGCAAATAATATTATTTATCGTCAAAATTTAGAAATTCTATGGGAATGTTGCCAGATACCTGATTTTGAAAAAAAAGCCTATGGTCAACACATAAATGTTATCGATAAAGTTTTTCAATTTTTAACAACAAAGAAAAAAAGAATTCCAAGCACATTTATGAAAGAACAACTTAAAGGATTAGAAAGAGATCACGGCAATGTTGATTTGCTCTCTCACAGATTATCAAATGTTAGAACTTGGTCTTATGTATCTAATAAAAAAAATTGGGTCGAAAACTCTGATTATTGGGTCCAACTTACTAAAAATATAGAAGATAAACTTTCAGATAAACTCCACGATGAATTAACAAAAAGTTTTATTGATAAAAAAATTAGTATTCTCTCAAGAAGTTTAAAGCAAGATCTTGTATTAAATACTGAGATTAATGATGATAATAAAATTCATATTGATGGTCAATTTATTGGTGAACTTAAGGGTCTTAAATTTTTAATAGAGGTTACATCAAAAACATTAGATACTGATATTAAATCGATTAGAAAAGCGGCCAGAAAAGGAGTTGAGAAAGAATTAGTAAAAAGAGTTGAAGAAATTTTGGAAAAAAGCGAAATTGAATTAAATAATGAAAGTAAAATAACATGGAAAAATAATCCAATCGCAAGATTAAAGAAAGGTAGTAACTACCTTAATCCTGAAATAGATATTATTGCCGATGAGTCTTTAAATGAGGACTCAAAATCTAAGTTAGTTAAATTTTTAAACAACTGGCTAATAAAATATATTAATGATTTACTTGGTGATCTTGTGCTGCTTACAAAACACAAAATTACTAATCAATATCTAAGAGGCTTAGTCTTTCAACTATATGAAAATAATGGCGTTATAAAGAGAAAGGAAGTTGATAAAATAGTAAAATCAATTCCTACAGAGGAGCGAAAAAAGTTATGGGGTATGGGGATTAAGATAGGAAGGTATCATATTTACCTACCTAAAATGCTAAAACCAAAAGCAGTAGAATTTAGAATTAATTTATGGAAAATATTTCATAATCTTTCTAACCGAAATACAATACCAAAATCTGGTCTAAATTTTCTTAGTGAGGTTAAATTTGAAAAAAATTTCCTTCTATTGTGTGGTTTTGAACAATTTAAAGAATTTTATGTGAGAATAGATATCCTAGAAAAATTATTTTTAAAAATTATAGAAAATACAAAAGATAAAAAATTCAAGATTAATGCTGAAATGATGAATTTATTAGGCTGCTCTAAAGAAAATTTTTATAAGTTAATGAGTTATATGGGTTATAAAAAGGATAAAGAAGAGGATATTTATGTTTTTCTGGGAGAAAAAAAGAGAAAAAAGAAAATAATACGATTTGACAAAAAAGAGAATCCCTTTAATAAACTACTTTCTCTAAATTTAAAATAAATGAGCAAATTAGATAAAGAAAGTGTGATTGGTATTTCTGCTTTGCTAGTTCACGCAGCTAATATTGATGATATTTATTCGGATCATGAAAAAGATCTTGTGAGAGAATTTATCAAGTCATATTTGAATAATGAAGATCCTAATGAAGTTTTAAAAGAAGCTGAGAAAATTGAAAGTAACTCTAATCAATTATTAAACTACACAAATATAATAAAGCAAAACACCTTAGATATTAAAAAAGATATTATTGAACATCTTTGGAAAGTAATTATTTCAGATAATTCAATAGACCAATACGAGGCTAACCTAATGAGAAGAATTTGTGGATTAATTTATCTTCCTGATAAAGAATGTGCTGAAATAAAGCTTAAACTTTTAAACTCAAAATGACTTATATTGTAAAAGATGAATGTATAAAGTGTAAACTAACAGACTGTGTGGAGGTCTGTCCTGTTGATTGTTTCTATGAGGGAGAAAATATGTTGGTTATTAATCCAGATGAATGTATTGATTGTGGTGTTTGTGAACCAGAGTGTCCTATAGATGCAATTAAAGCAGACACAGATGAAAGTGTTAAAGATATGGAAAAATGGTTGTTGCTTAATAAAAAGTTTTCTGCATTATGGCCTAATATTTCAAAAAAAAAAGAACCGATGAAAGATCACGAAAAATTTAGGCAAGAAAAAAATAAATTTGATAAGCATTTTTCTGAAAAACCTGGAAAATAAATATGCCCAAAAAGAAGAAAGTAAAAAAAATTAAAAAAGTCAAAAAAAACAAAATTATAAAAAAATCAAAAATAAAGTCTTTAGCTAAACCTTTAGACAAAAAAAGTATTTCTGGTGGCCCAGATGAAAAACCAGAAATAAAGAAGATAAAAAAACAACCTACTGAAAAAAGAATTTATAACTTGAAAGATTTCGTTGTTTACCCAAAACATGGCGTAGGAAAAATTACCTCTATTGAAAAAGCTACTATAGGAGATATCGATATTCAATTTTACAAAATTTTAGTTGAAAAGGAAAAATTGACACTTACAGTCCCGATTAACCAGCAATCAAAACTTAGACCTATAAGCTCTATCAATCAAATTAATAAGTGTATTTCAATTTTAAAAACAAAACCAAAAATAAAAAGAACTATGTGGAGCAGGAGAGCTCAAGAATATGATCAAAAAATTAATTCTGGTAAAATTTATGAACTTGCTGAAGTAGTTAAAGATCTAAATAAAAATACAGATATTATTGCTGATCAGTCTTACTCTGAGAGACAATTGTTTGAAAAAGCTTATGAAAGACTAAAATCGGAGTTTGAAGCGGTTTTAAAAATTGCACCTGAGGAAGTTCAGAAAAAGATGGATAAAGCTTTAGGTAGAACTAAAATTTCTGAAATAGCGCAATAAAAAAACGCCCTCTTTAAAATTATAAAAATTATAAAAAGGGCGCTTAGTTAAAGAGAAAACTATCTTCTTCTTCTTCTCTTTTTTGCTTTCTTTTTAGTTTTCTTTTTAGCTTTTTTTCTTCTTTTAGCCATCTTTTCTCCCTTGTTAAAAACAAATCTTAATGATTC